>CACHCM010000004.1 GCA_902578325.1 uncultured Pelagibacteraceae bacterium | reverse complement strand
ATGCAAAAAGTTTATGTGTTGTTTTGTGCTCGAATGGTTATCCCGATGCATTTAAAAAAAATATTCAAATTAATAACTTAAATAATATTAAACTTAATTTAGATAACTATATGTTTCATGCGGGTACTATAAAAAAAAATGAAAAAATTTTAGCAGTTGGAGGAAGGGTTTTAAATTTTGTTAGTCTTTCAAATGATTTCAAAATAGCTAAAAAAAATGTAGAGGAAAATTTAGAAAAATTAAACTGGAATGATGGTTTTTTTAGGAAAGATATAGGTTATAAGGTTGTTGAATAATGAGAATAATATCTGGCTCTTTTAAAGGAAAAAAAATTTTAGAACCAAAAGATAAAAAGACACGACCTCTTAAGGATTTAGCAAAAGAATCTATTTTTAATATCATTAACCACTCAAATAAATTTAAAATTGATTTTAATAATTCTACTATTTTAGATTTATTTTCTGGAGTTGGGTCTTTTGGTCTAGAATGCTTATCAAGAGGAGTAAAAGAAGTGTTTTTTATAGAAAATTATATAGGAGTTTTACCAATTTTAGATAAAAATCTATCCAACTTAAAGTCAATCAATAATTATAAAATAATAAAAAAAGATATTTATAAAGATGATTTTTTTAATAACTTTGAAAATAAATTTGATATTATTTTTTTAGATCCACCATACAAAGATAAAAATATAAATATAATATTTGAAAAAATTACTGATTATAAAATACTTAAAAAAAACGCCATTATTATTCTTCATAGACATAATAAAGAAGAGGATATTTTTCCAAAAAACTTCAAAATCATAGAAGAAAAAAAATATGGAATTTCAAAGATAATTTTTTTATCTAATTTAAGTTAAAATTTTTTTTGTTTCTTTCTTAATTAATTCAACCGCTGGTTGATCATAAGGATTTAATTTTAGTGCCTTACCAAGTAAAATTGTTTCTAAAATAAAAAAGGAAAACAATTCCCCTAAAGTTTTTTCATCCCTTTTTTTAATTTCAAAACTTCTAAATGGTATATTTTTTTTCAAAAAAATATTTTCACTGGCTTTTTTTTGAGAATAAATAATTTTTGATATTGATTTATTTTTTAAGAATTTATGTGATGGTAATATGATTTTATTATTTAGTTTTTTTGATTTTTTTTCATCAACATAAAAGAATGTATAAAAATTATTTTGAAAACCATCTAAATAAAGTTGCATTACACTATGGTTATCTTTTGGCATATTTGATACTATTGGCAAAAGTCCTTTTTTTTTCTTACCTAAACTTTCTGCAACTAGTTGTTGATACCATTTAAATAAACTTTCAGACTTTTCGTCATAATTAATAATTATAGAATTAAATTTTCTTTTTTTAATATAATAAAGTATTGAACCAACATTGGTAATAAGTGAATTTAAAAATCTTCTATTTTTTATTAAAGAATTAAATTGTCTAAAATTTATAGATTTTAAACCCATCAATTCGGCTGGCAACATTCCTACTTCAGATAAAACTGAATACCTTCCACCAATATAATTATTATGATGGACGATTTCTCCTTTGAGATTTTCCGCTAATCGATAAAGATAATTCTTTTTGTTTTCGGTGACAAAAATATTTCTATTATTTTTCTTTATAATTATATTTGAATTTGTAATCGTCTCAATTGTATTTCCCGATTTTGACACGATTATATTAACAGTTTTTTTTTTACTTTGAGATAAAGTATTCTGAAGATTATCAATAAATAAAAAATTTTTTTTTATTTTATGTTGTAAAAATTCATAAATTGTTCGAGTTCCAAGTATTGAACCTCCCATTCCTATTATTCTGTAATTTGAAAATGCTTTATACTTATTAACAAAATTTTTTTTATAACTATCTTTATAATTTTTACTTAATGAGTTAAGTATCTCATTTTTATCATTAATAATTGATTGTAAATTTTTTCTTAGTTTTAAAAACTTGTTTTTTTTTTTAAAATTAACAAAGCTAATACCCGAGGTTAGCATTAATTCTTAATTTTTTTTAATATTGACTGTTCTATATTCGTATTGCCATCTTCAGCATTATTCATTTCAGCATTTTCATTGTTATTTTTTAAAAGATCTTTTATTTTATTTTCATTGGTCTCTGCCGTTTCATTGTTCTGATCAGGTACAGGCAAATCATTATAATCTGGAGGCATTACAAGTGGTGATTTTTTTTCGACTAGGAATTCATCGCTGCTTGACTTTTTTTGATTTGTAAATCCTTCTTTAAGTGTTGAGCATGAATAAAGAAATAAAATTAATTTAAAAAAAACTAATATTTTAAAGTATTTCATATTTATCGTTTTTATTATTACCAGTAATTTCAATTATTATCATAAAAATAACACCTAAAGTAATGAATATATCTGCCACATTAAATATGAACCAATGAAAATTTCCTATATGAAAATCTATAAAATCTGGAACAGCTCCATAAAATATACGGTCATAAACATTTCCTATTGCACCCCCCAAGATCATCATAAGTGAGAATTTTTTAATTCCATTACTTTTGGAAAGCATAAAAAATATAATTAAAATTATGATCAAAATTAAAACAGTTAATGCATTATAAAATACTGTTTCATTAAAAGATAATAAGCCAAATGCAATTCCTTCATTCCAGATAAGCCTAATATTTAAAAATTTTGACGAAAGTAATTCAGATCCTAAAAATTTCTTATTTAAATAAATTACATAAATTTTAGAAAGTCTATCAAGTAAAAATATTGAAAAAACTAGTAATGAACTGATTATAAAACTTTTTCTTAAAATTTTTTTAATCATTAGGGGTGTCTAGGACAAGGGCCCTCATTTATTTTCCAACAAACTGGACACTTAGTTCCCTTTGCTTTACTAGTGATTGCGGTTGTCTCAACATCTTCATTGTAACTAACTTCAGCTTTTGAAGTAATGCACAATTCTGAAAAATCAATATTACTAATTACCTTTTGTAATTTTTGATTTAAATTTATTTTTAAATCTGCCTCCAAGCTTGACCCTATTTCTTTACTAGCTCTTTTTTCCTCAATACTTATATTGCAAATATTTCTAATTTTTATTAATTCACTCCATTTTTCGCTAAGTTTTTCGTTTTTAAATTTATCAGGATATTTATTGAATTTCTCTAGATGAATACTTTTTTGATCTTTAAACAATAAGTTAAAAATTTCTTCAGTTGTAAAAGATAAAATAGGGGCAAACCATTTTAATAGAGAGTTTAAAATTATATTAAGAAGTAAAATAGTCGATTTTCTTTTTTTTGAGTCCTTAGGATCACAATAAAGATTATCTTTTCTAATATCAAAATAAAAAGCAGACAAATCAACAGTACAAAAATTTAATAGTTCTTTATACAAATTGTGAAAATCATAATTACTAAAATATTTTTTAAAATTATCGTTTAGAATATAAATTTTATGTAGCATTAACTGTTCTAACTCAGGTAATTCATTTATATCTAGTGTATCAAAATTTATTGATTCATAATTGTCATTTATATTTCCAAGCAAGTATCTAAAAGTATTTCTAATTTTTCTATATGATTCCGCGTGTTGATCTAAGATTGAATAATCTATTCTTAGATCTTCTGCATAATTTGAAGATGCTACCCAAATTCTTAAAATATCAGCACCATATTTTTTTAAAATATCTTCAGGTGCAATTACATTTCCTAGTGATTTAGACATCTTCAAACCTTTACCGTCTACGACAAAACCGTGAGACAGAATAGCTTCGAATGGAGCTCTACCTCTTGTCCCACAAGATTCTAATAATGATGAATGAAACCAGCCTCTATGTTGATCTGATCCCTCTAGATACATTGATGCTGGCCATTTTAAATCTTCTCTTTTTTCCAATACAAAAGAGTGAGTTGAACCGCTATCAAACCAAACTTCAACGATATCACTTAATTTTTGATAATCATCAGCTTTATATTTCTTACCTAAAAATCTTTGAGGATCATCTGAAAACCAACAATCTGACCCTTCCTTCTCATAAATTGATGAAATATTTTCAATAACGTCATCATCAACTAAAATTTCTTTTGTTTTTTTATTTACAAAAATTGGAAGAGGCACCCCCCAAACTCTTTGTCTTGAAACGCACCAATCAGGTCTTGTTTCTATCATTGATTTTAATCTTTCTTTTCCTTTGCCTGGATAGAAAGTTGTTTCATCGATGGCTTTTAATGCTTTATCTCTAAGTTTATGACTTTCCATTGAAATAAACCATTGAGGTGTAGCTCTATGAACAAGTGGAGCTTTGGATCTCCACGAATGAGGGTAAGAGTGAACTAGCTCACCATTAAATAATAAATTTTTTTTCTCTTTTAGTTTTTCAATTACAATAGGATTTGCTTTAAATATATGAATTCCTTCAAACAATTTCACATTGTTTGTATATTTTCCATCTCCATCAACTGTTTCTATTGCTTTGATACCGTTATTCAAACAAAGGTTAAAGTCATCAGGTCCGTGACTAGGTGCACAGTGCACTATTCCAGTTCCTTGCTCAGTAGTTACAAATCTAGCCTCGAGCATTGGAATATCATGGTCATAACCAAGCTTTAAAAATGGATGACTACAAATTGTATTTTTAAATTCTTTGCCTTTAAATGTAAGGATTTTTTTATATTTTTTTAATTCACATTCTTTAACCACAGATTCTAGCAAAGCATCTGCAATAACAATTTTTCTATTTTTATAATCACCTTCATCATTTATTTCTAATATTATATAATCAAGAGACTCGTTATATGCTAAAGCTTTATTGGCTGGTATTGTCCATGGAGTTGTTGTCCAAATAACTATTTCTACTCCAATTAAATCTTTCAAATTAGATGATTTAACTTTAAATGAGGTATAAATGGTATCTGATTTATGATCTTGATATTCTACCTCAGCATCTGCAAGCGCTGTTTTTTCAACTGTTGACCATAAAACAGGTTTAAAACCTCTATATAAACTTCCTTCTTTTAAAAATTTTCCTAACTCTCTTACTATTTGTGCTTCAGCATCAAAGCTCATTGTGGAATAATAATTTTCCCAATCCCCAACAACACCTAATCTTTTAAATTGACTTTTGTGAACTTCAATCCATTTCTCAGCAAATGTCCTGCATTCTTTTCTAAACTCAACAATAGGAACTTCATTTTTATTTTTTTTATTTTTTTTATACTGTTCCTCAATTTTCCACTCTATCGGCAGGCCATGACAATCCCAACCTGGAACATAGATAGAGTCTTTGCCGTCCATTTGATGAAATTTAACAATTATATCTTTTAGAATTTTGTTTAGAGCTGTTCCCATGTGAATATTTCCATTTGCATAAGGAGGGCCATCATGAAGGACAAATTTTTCTCTTCCTTTACTTTCTTTTCTTAATTCGTCGTAAAGATTAATTTTTTTCCAATATTCAAGAATTTCTGGTTCTCGATTAGGTAGATTGGCTTTCATGGAAAAAGCAGTTTTTGGGAGATTTATTTGTGATTTAGTCATTTAGTATTTTTTGCAATATTTAAATCTTTTTTAATTTGAGCTCTTAATTGATTAACATTTTTAAATTTTTTTTCTTTTCTTATAAACTTTAAAAACTCTACTGATAAAAGTTTATTATAAAGATTTCCAGAAAAATTAAATAAATGAACTTCTAGTAATATTTTTTTTTGATTAAATGTTGGCCTATATCCAAGATTAGCAATTCCTTTAAGATATTTGTTACTATTTTTTTTCAAAACTTTGACGGCATAAACTCCTGGTTTTGCCAAGACGTAATCCTGTATATCTAGATTGCATGTTGGAAAACCCATTTTTTTTCCTACTTGTCTTCCTTTTTTAACAACTCCTTGTATCGACCAATTTCTGTTTAAGAGATTATTGGCTTTATTTAAAAAACCTTTTTCTAAAAGATTTCTTATTAAAGATGATGATACAATCTTTTTACTTTTAATTAATGGTTCAGGTTTAACTACTTTATAATTAAATAATTGTTCATATTTTTTTAATAAATTAACATTTCCTTCTCTTTTATTTCCAAATCTAAAATTATTGCTGACAAAAATAAATTTGGAATCTAATTTTTTATATAAAATTTTAGAAATAAAGTTTAGTGCTTTAGTTTTTGAAAATTTTTTATCAAATTTTTTTGTAATAACAAAATCTACTTTTAAATTTCTAAGTAGATTTATTTTTTGATTGATGTTGGAAATCCGGAAATTTTTTAATTTTTTATTAAAAAACATTTTTGGCATTGGATCAAAATTTACAACACCAATTTTTAAATTATATTTTTTCTTATATGACTGTGCTAATTGAAATAATTTTTGATGCCCTAAATGTAAACCATCAAAATTACCAATTAAAATAATTGATCCTCTGTGTAATTTTTTAATATTAAAATTTGTATAATATTTTACCATTTTAAATCTGATTGAATAAAATTAATTATCGCCTCATACTCTTTGGAAACGTCTCGTATTCCTTTATTTTTTATTTCATTTCTATGTATTCCGTTACTAATTAATAAAGAATCGTAATTCAAAAGATTTGCACCTCTGATATCAGTATTTAAATTATCACCAATTGCTAATATTTTTTTATTTTTATTATCAATAGACTGATTATAAACCTCCGGATGGGGTTTTCCAAAATATACTACTTCTCCACCCATTTTTTCAAAAACCATTGCGACAGAACCTGCACATAGCTCTCTAACTTCACCTCGATCAACAATTAAATCTGGATTTGTACAAATCATTTTTTTGGAATTATGTTTTTCAAGTAAATCTTTGTAATATTTTAAATCCTTATCATGATTATCAAATAACCCTGTGCATAATAAATATTCACTATCACCAATATCTTCACACTTATTTTTCTCAAATAAATAAAATAAATCAAAATCTCTAGGTGGACCTATATGATAAAACTTTTTTGATAAATAAGATTTTTTCAAATAATTCAATGCTGCCTCTCCTGATGTAAATACGTGATCTCTGAGCACTTTATCCATGCCCATCTTTTCTAAAAAATTTTGAACAGTATTATTTGGTCTTGGGGCGTTCGTTAAAAGTACTAGCATTTTCTTTTTTTTTAAAAGTTCATTTAAAACAGCTATTGCATTTTCATGAAGATTAACCCCATTATGAACAACACCCCATAAGTCTATATAAAAAAGATCATAGTTGTCAGCAATTGATTGTAAGCCATCTAAATCTAAATTTTTGGTCATATTTTAAGGTATAAACCATAAAATCTGGAATTTACTAGCATTATTAATATCCTTAAGTCTTTCTGATCTTGAAATAGGCGGTGAAATATCTATATGAAGCTCATATTTATAAAGTTTTATAAAGGAGAATTTATGAAGTTTAAACCGTTACATGACAGAGTTTTAATCGAAGTATTAGACGGCAGTGAAAAAACTGCTGGAGGAATAATTATCCCTGACACAGCTCAAGAAAAACCTCAAGAAGGTAAAGTTGTTGCTGTAGGTGGTGGAGCAAAAACAGAAGATGGAAAGTTAATTCCAATGGATGTTAAAGTCGGTGATAAAGTTTTATTTGGGAAATGGTCAGGAACTGAAGTCAAAATTAATGGTAAAGAGTACAGCATAATGAAAGAGTCAGACATTATGGGTATTTCCGGTAAGTAATTTAATTTAAAGGAGAAAAATAATGGTAAAAGTAGTTAAATTTGATGCTGAAGCAAGAGCAGCGATGATAAGAGGTGTAAATATCTTAGCTGACACTGTTAAAGTAACTTTAGGACCAAAAGGAAGAAATGTCGTAATGGATAAATCTTATGGTGCACCTAGAATTACTAAAGATGGTGTTTCTGTAGCTAAAGAAATAGACCTTGAAGATAAGTTTGAAAATATGGGTGCGCAAATGGTTAAAGAAGTTGCTAGTAAAACTAATGATGAGGCTGGTGATGGAACTACTACTGCAACTATACTTGCACAAGCTATTGTTAAAGAAGGTGTGAAGTATGTAACTGCTGGCATGAATCCAATGGACGTGAAAAGAGGAATTGATGCTGCTGTAGAAACAGTAAAAGATAGTCTTGTTGCATCTGCAAAAAAAGTAAAAGATAGCGATGAGATAGCTCAAGTTGGTACAATTTCTGCAAATGGTGATAAAGAAATCGGAACGATGATTGCAAAAGCAATGCAAAAAGTTGGGAACGAGGGAGTCATTACTGTTGAAGAAAATAAAGGTATTGAAACGGAATTAGATGTAGTTGAAGGTATGCAGTTTGATAGAGGATATCTATCACCATATTTTATTACTAACAGTGATAAAATGACTACAGAACTAGAAAACCCATTTATTTTACTACACGAAAAGAAATTAACTAATTTACAGCCAATGGTTCCTCTTTTAGAGGCTGTTGTTCAAGCTGGCAGACCACTAATGATAATTTCTGAGGATGTTGAAGGTGAAGCTTTAGCGACTTTAGTTGTAAACAAACTAAGAGGTGGTTTAAAAGTTGTGGCTGTCAAAGCTCCAGGTTTTGGTGATAGAAGAAAAGCTATGCTTGAAGATATTGCTATTTTAACAGGGGGTCAGGTTATATCTGAAGACCTAGGTATTAAACTTGAAAATGTTAAACTTGATGATCTTGGATCTTGTAAGAAAATCAAAGTAGATAAAGATAACAGTACTATCGTAAATGGTAATGGTAAAAAATCTGATATCGAAGCTAGATGTGCTTCTATTAAACAACAAGTTGAAGAAACTACTTCTGATTACGATAGAGAAAAACTTCAAGAGAGACTTGCTAAGTTGGCTGGAGGAGTTGCGGTTATTAAAGTTGGTGGAGCGACTGAAGTTGAAGTAAAAGAAAGAAAAGACAGAGTTGAAGATGCTTTAAACGCTACTAGAGCTGCCGTTGAAGAAGGTATTGTAACTGGTGGTGGATGTGCACTTCTTTATGCTGCTCAAGAGCTTGACAAAGTTAAAGCAAAAGGTGATGACCAAAAAGCAGGTGTTGATCTAGTCAGAAAGGCATTGGAAGCTCCAATTAGACAAATTACTAAAAATGCTGGTGTAGATGGTTCAGTGGTAGTTGGAAAATTATTAGAGCAAAAGAAAAAAACTAGCGGTTACGATGCTCAAAACGAAGAGTATTGTGATATGTTTGCAAAAGGTATTATAGACCCAGTTAAAGTTGTGAGAACTGCTTTACAAGACGCTGCTTCAATTGCTGGATTATTAGTAACTACAGAGGCAATGATCGCTGACAAACCAGAGGAAAAAGATGCTGCTGGTGGAATGCCTGGTGGAATGCCTGGTGGTATGGGCGGCATGGGAGGAATGGGTGGAATGGGTATGTAATCCTCAATAATCTCAAACACAAATTCAAAAAGGGCAGTTTTTACTGCCCTTTTTTTTTAAAAATTATTTAAAAATTTTTTTCTTTTAATTGTTGAGAAACAAATTGATGTAGAAAACCAAAAAAGAGAAGCATAAGTAGTGCTAAAAATTGAACCAGTAGGTCTTGGTAGAAAAATTAACAGTAAAATAAAAATCAATATCACAAGATTTAATCTATTATTTAATAAAAGTTTTTTGTCCCAAAGTTCCTTAAAATTAATAAAATAAAAAATTAAAAATAAAAAATATATCACAAGACCTTTTTCAGCTAAAAGTTCAAAGTGTATGTTATGTGGGTGTGATGAGCACCGTGCCCATCTTATTCCTTTATAAATTTGTTTTTCTTCATCATCTAAAAAACTATAATTTTTGCATTTAACTCTAAAAGATTTAAATCCGTTTCCTATTATTGGCTCATCCTTAAACATTAAATAAGCAGTAACATAATGTTTACCCCAAGATGTGAACAAGAAATTTTTTAATGAATAAGAATGTTTTATATCAGAATAAAAATAACTTGAAATTTCAGAATAATATCTTTTAGTGACTGAGGTATTACTAAAAAAATAAAAGAGAGTTAAAATTATTATACTTGCAATAAAAAATAGAGAAAAAAATCTTTTAAAGTCATTAAAAATAAAAATATAAAAAGCAAAAATAAAAATTAAAAATAAAATAAAAGAAGATCTTTCACCAGTAATATATATTGTAAAAAATAAAATTATTGGAAATAAGCAATATACAAAATTATTTGAAAACTTTAATTTTAAAAAAAATAAAGAAATCAAAATAGTTGAAATAAAGCTACCAGCTATTAATTCCTCATTAAATAAACCTGAAAATCTCTGGCAATTATTTCCTGAAATATCACAATAGTCTGGTTTAAAACCTAATAAATTTATACCATAAAAATATTGTATGTAGAGATCAAATAAAAAAAATAAAAAAAACACTAATATTATATTTATCGCTTTTTTAATTTTAGCAAATTCAGTTGTAAGTATTATGTATTCCACTGCTAGATATAAAATAAAAAATCTAATATAAAAAACAGACTTTAAAAAAATCTCAGTATTATAAAAATTAAATAACTCTATAATTGGGATTAATAAGAAAAAAAAAAGTAAAATAATTTTTTGTTTATTAACAATAAATTTTTTCTTATTCTTAAAATCAATCAAAAATAAAACACTTATGATGATAAGCAGCGTATTTACAAAAAAACTACCTATAAAAAATGACACAGGAAAAATAAAAACTAAGTAAAATAATGAATTATCAATTAATTTATTTTTTTTATAATTTTCAAATATCATTTATTAGTTTTTTACTGTATTTTTTATATTTAAATATGTCTAAAAGATACAGTGGTAAATCATTTAAAGACTCTAGTGTTAAAAAAAAACCTAAATTAAGCTTTAAAGAAAAAAGAAAACTTAAAAAAGATAAGCAAAAAAAGACAAATTAATGTTGAATTTTGAAAATTATTCAAGCCAGTTATGAGTTTTTTTGAGTTTTAATATCCTTCTAAATATGTATAAGAGCCAGAATTTATGAGCAATAATATAAGAAACATCACAATTATAGCCCATGTTGATCATGGCAAAACTACTCTAATTGATAATCTAATGAAACAAAGTGGTTCATTTAGAGATAATGAAGTAGTTGATGAAAGATTAATGGACTCGGGTGAGCTTGAAAAAGAAAGAGGAATTACAATTTTAGCTAAACCTGCTTCAATTAATTGGAACAATTCAAGAATAAATATAATCGATACCCCAGGCCACAGAGATTTTGCTGCTGAAGTTGAAAGAGTTTTAAGTATGGCAGACGGAGCATTATTATTAATTGACTCTGCAGAGGGTGTTATGCCTCAAACAAAATTTGTATTATCCAAAGCTCTTAAACAAGGATTAAAGCCAATTGTTGTAATTAATAAATTAGATAAAGCTGATCAAAGAGCTAATGAAGTTTTAGATGAAACATTTGATTTATTTGTTAGCTTAGATGCAAATGAAGAACAATTAGATTTTCCTGTTCTATATGCAAGTGGAAGATCAGGTTGGGCAGATCATGAAGTTGATGGTCCAAGAGAAAATTTAAATCCATTGTTAGATTTAATTGTTGATCATGTAAAACCTGCTGAACTTGATAAAACTAAACCTTTTGCAATGTTATCAACACTACTTTATGCAGATAGTTTTTTAGGAAGAAGTTTAGTTGGAAGAATTACACAAGGCACTGCAAAAGCTAATCAATCAATAAAAGCAATCAATTTGAATGGTGAAAAAGTTGATGAAGGAAAATTAACAAAAATTTTTAGATATGAAGGAACAAAGAAAGTTCCAATAGATGTTGGTGAGGCTGGGGATATTGTAGTTGTTGCTGGATTAGAAAAAGCAAATGTTGCTGATACAATATGTGACTTAGAGGTAAATGAGCCGATCCCTGCGACACCAATAGATCCTCCTACAATGTCAATTACGATTACTGTAAATACTTCGCCTTTAGCTGGAACTGAAGGTAAAAAATTAACTAGCACCCAAATAAGAGATAGATTAGTTCAAGAAGCTCAAAATAATGTTGGTATTACATTTTCAGAAAACACTGAAAAAGATTCTTTTGTTGTTAGTGGTAGAGGTGAGCTAATGTTAGAAATTCTTTTAACTCAAATGAGAAGAGAAGGTTTTGAAATGACAGTTAGTCCTCCAAAGGTTTTGTACAAAACTGATGAGAATGGAAATAAACTCGAGCCAATTGAAGAAATTACTATGGACCTTGATGAAGAACATTCATCAAAAGTAATTGACTCAATGAACAGAAGAAAAGGTAAACTAATAGAATTAAAAGATACTGGAACTAACAAAAAAAGATTAATTTTTCATGCACCTACTAGAGGCCTAATGGGGTACACAAGTAGATTTCTTACACTTACAAAAGGAAACGGGGTAATCAACAGAATATTCCATAACTATGGTCCTTTCGAAGGAGATATGGAAGGAAGAAGAAATGGAGCATTAATCTCAATGGAACAAGGAAAAGCTGTTGCATTTGCAATATTTAACTTACAGGCACGGGGAGAAATGTTTGTTACACACAATGACTCTGTTTATCCTGGAATGATTGTTGGTCTTTCACCTAAACCTGGAGACATGATCATTAATGTAATGAAGGGAAAAAAATTGACCAATATGAGAACTCAGGGCACTGATGAGAATGTCGTACTTACACCTGTTAGAAAAATGTCAATTGCAGAACAATTAAGTATGCTTAATACAGATGAAGCTTTAGAGATAACACCAGACTCATGCAGATTAAGAAAAGCAATACTTGATCCACACAAAAGAAAAAAAAGCGAAAAAGCTATAGCTGCAGCCTAATCAAAAATTTTATCAACTAAATAAAGTCCTAGAGCAACGCAAGGACCTATGCCAAACGCGAACAATAAAGTTCCAACCCCTACTGTTCCTCCCAAATACCATCCAATACTTACAACTGAAATTTCTAATGTTGCTCTTACTACAGCTATAGGAAAATTTGTTACTTTTTGTAATCCTATCATGAGCCCATCTCTAGGACCGGCTCCTAAATTTGATACTAAGTAAATACCCCCACCTATTCCAACCATAATTACAGAAATTATAGCTAAGAATAATTGATGAATATAATTAGATGGTGTTGGAACATAATTAATACAAAGATCAATCATAATTGCAATTATCAAAGCATTAAATAATGTGCCCATCCCTGGTTTTTGGCCAAGAGGAATCCATAAAATTAAAACAGCAATACTTATTAATAATGTAATAGTTCCAATACTTAAATTAATATTTAAGGAAATACCTTGGGCTAAAACACTCCAAGGAGAGGCTCCTGTGAATGAAACAATTAACAATCCCTCCCCTAATCCAAATAGAGATAAACCGAAACATAAGAAAAAAAATGTAGAAAACTTTGGTTTAAAGTTAAATGGTTTTTCTGAGCTCCATTTTACTTTTGGAATTTTTTTAATTTTTAAAAACATAATTATAATAAGCTATATCTATTAATGAAAAATTCTAATATTGTAACCAGCAAATGAAAAAGTTTGCAATTGTTTTACTTGTTGTATTTTTCTCATCAATTTCTTTAGCTCATATAGGTCATTATAACAAATTTGACAAAATAGAAATGGAGATCTTGAGAAATGATGAAGTAATTGGATATAACAATTATTATTTTAAAAGAGATGATGAAAAAACGATAGTAAAAAATCAATATAAATTTGAGGTAAAATTACTATCTGCAACAATATTTAAGGTAGAGGGATATGGGGAAGAAATTTATTTAAAAGATAATTTAATATCATTTCAATCAAAGACACTTCAAAATAAAAAAGAAAAATTTGTAAACTTAAAATTAAATAAAAATAATAAAAAGTTTGATATCATAGGGTCTTCATATTCTGGTGAAGCTTCAATAAAAAATATTATTGGAAATTGGTGGAGTCATAAAATTTTACAAGCAGAAAGCCAAATAAGTCCTATTTCTGGAAGTATTAAAGAACAAATTGTTACTTTTATTGGTAAGGAATTCATTTCAATTAATGGTAAACAATACGAAACAGATCATTTCAAACTTACATCTAAAGATACGTCTCTTCCTGAAGATAAAAAATTAAATTTTGACATTTGGCTTGATAAAAAAACTTCAGTGATTGTTAAAATTACATATGAAAGAATGGGAAATTGGGAATATCGCTTAAAAAATCTTGAATAAAATTATTTATTTATTTTTTTAAAAAGATCGTTTGCACTTATCCATCCAGCCTCTACTCTAGGACCTACAAACCAATCTGCACAAACTCCTAAATTTAATTTGTTATTCCAATAACTTTTAATTTTTAAAGATCTAGAATTTGAAGAATATTTCCAACCATGATTTAATGAAGTTAATATTTTTGTTTTTTTAATTCCAGTAAGTTTAAAAAATTGATCAATTAAAATCTTTGAGTTTTTTTCTTTATTTTCTCTATTTTTATTTATTTTTTTATTTGCCCATAGGCTTGTACTTTGTAAAGTCCATAAATCATTTTTACTTTTAAATCTTTTTTTACTATTTTCTTTAGCGGCCCATCCTAAAATTTTATCGTTAAATAAATAACTTGATATGTTTTTATTTGTTTTTTTAATTTCAATCATGACTGTAATATTTGCATCCATTTTGATTTTTTGCTTAATAAATGGATCCTTAATAAATTTTTTTGATAATTTTTTTAATTGTGGGAATGGGCAAGTTAATACTAATTTATCGTAATATCTTACTTTATTGTTCTTAAAGTCTAGCTTCCATTTTTTGTTTACAAATTTAATCTTGTCTAACTCACTTTGAAAATTACAATTTATATTCTTTATTAAATGTTTGCTAATATCATTGTTACCCTTGCAGCCAATTATTTTAACATGATTTTTATTTTCTTTTTTTAATTTGTTTAAAAAAATATGTTTACCACTCCATTTTTTTAGAATTTTTTTTTTACATAAATTTGTAATAAATTTTTTAAATTGAATTGTTTTTGGAGAAATATATTGTGCCCCGTGATCAAATCCTTTTGACTTATTTAATCTTTTAAAAGAAGATCTGCCACCTGGGCCCCGAGCTTTATCATAAATGTGTACAGAATTTTTTTTACTTAACAAATTAGCTATTGTTGCTCCAGAAATTCCAGAGCCAATTACACAATAACTACTCATTTTCCTGCAGCTGTCATACCTTCTATCATCATAGTTGGTGAATTGACTGAATATTCAAATTCTAAATCATTAGCTAAAATAATATTTTTGAACATATCTTTAAAATTACCAGCAATTGTTATTTCATTAACAGGATATTTAAATTCTCCATCTTCAACTAAAAAACCAGTTGCACCTACTGAATAATCTCCTGTTACAAGGTTAGATCCATGACCAATAGTTTCGGTAATATAAAGGCTTCTTGAATTTTTTTTCATAAGATCTTCGTAGCTTATATTTCCTTTTTCAAAATATAAATTGGTAGTTCCACCACTTCTTCCATTTGATTTTAATTTTAATTTTTTTCCATTGTAAGTGTCCACAAGATAATTTTTAAGTATTCCATTCTCTATAAGTTTTAATGTATTTGAATTTACACCCTCTGAATCAAAATTTTGAGAACCCATTCCTTTAATTATATCTGGTTTATCAATTACATTTATCGCATCAGTAAAAACTTGTTCATCAATTTTATCCTTTAAAAATGAAGTGCCTCTTGCAATTGCGGAGGCAGATATTGCACTTGCAAAAACACTTAACATTCTCTTTGAAATTCTTTTATCAAAAATTATGCTGATCTTCTCGCTTCCAATTTTTTTTGGGCTTAATTTTCTAATAGTTTGTTTGGCAGCTTTATTTCCAAGATCTTTTGCTTGCTTAATATCAGACAAATGACGTTTGCTAGAAAATTCGTAGTCTCTTTCCATGCTATTTTCATCTTTTGCAACTGTTACACAAGAAGTCGTAAAAGATGAAGTTTTATAACCGTCACAAAAACCGTCACTATTAGCTAATATAAAATTTGATTTATTTTCAGTGAAACTAGACTCTGTATTTATGATTTGTTTATCAGATGAAGCAGATTCCTCTAAATCTTTTAAATATTTTATTTTTTTATCATTTTCGAATCTTGTTTCATCATACAAATTAAGACTACTAATTTTTTTGGATAATAAATTTTTATCAGGCAAGGAATTAAATTCATCCTCTGGTGTAATTTTTGTAGTTTCAAAGCACTTTTCAATTAAAGTTTTAATATTTTCATCTAGTAAATTTGATGATGAAATTGATGATCTTCTTTTACCTAAATAAGTTTCTATACTTAATGCCAATCCATCTGATCTATCTGAGGCTTCTAGGGATTTATTTCTAAAATTAACTGTTTCTGAAATTGAGTGACCAACTGTAACACTTGCATCAGTTGCTCCCATTTTTTTTGCCAAATCTAAACAATATGAAGCTTTAGATTTTAGAAATTCTTGATCCTTAACCATAATACTTTAAAGTTTTGTTCCACCAACTGTCATTTTATCAATCAAAATTGAAGGTTGAGCGACTCCCACAGGAACTCCTTGTCCTGCTTTTCCGCAAGTTCCTATGCCTGGGTCTAACATCATATCATTTCCTACCATCGATACTTCTTTAAGTATTGATGGTCCGTCGCCAATAAGTGTTGCGCCTTTAATTGGAGATCCAATTTTACCATTATTTATTTCGTAAGCTTCAGTACAATTAAATACAAATTTTCCAGATGTAATATCTACCTGGCCGCCTCCAAAACTTACAGCAAAAATTCCTTTATCAACAGATTTGATCATTTCATCTTGAGTTTGATTGCCACTTAACATCATTGTATTTCTCATTCTTGGCAAAACAATATGTCTATAATTTTCTCTTCTTCCAGATCCGGTAGATCTTGTATTCATTAATCTTGCATTGTGTCTGTCTTGCATAAAATTTTTGAGAATACCATTTTCAATTAAAACTGTTCGCTCAGTTGGCGTTCCCTCATCATCAATAGTTAAACTGCCTCTTCTATTATCTATCGTACCATCATCAACAATTGTTACTCCCTCACTTGCAACTTTTTCTCCCATAAGATCATGAAATGCTGACGTTTTTTTTCTATTAAAATCTCCTTCTAGACCATGACCAATTGCTTCATGAATTAATATAGCAGGCCAACCAGGTCCTAAGACTACTTTCATCTCACCAGCAGGTGCTGGTTTGCTTTCTAAATTTACTGTTGCAATTCTAAAAGCCTCTTCACAAACATTTTTCCAATTATCATTTTTTAAATAATCGTCATAAGATTGTCTGCCACCAATTCCATATACTCCTGTTTCTTTTCTTCCATTTTTTTCCAGCATTACAGAGACATTAAATCTAATTAATGGACGTACATCGGTGAGTGCTTCTCCACCTGATCGAATAATTTCAATTGATTTTTGCTCACCAGCAAAACTAGCAGTCACTTGTTTTACTGATCCATCTTTTTTTCTTAAAAAATCATTTACTTTATTTAAAACTTCTAATTTCGAGTCTAAAGATTTTTCTTCAATTGGATTGATATCTTCATAAAATTTTTTATTAGATTTTGGAATTTCATGATTATATGTGCCTTTAATTGATTTAAGAGTTGATTTAAGATTTTCTGAGGAATTTTTTAGTGAATCTTTTGATATTTCGTTAGAATATGAATAAGCAACAACCTCATTTGAAATAGCTCTGAAGCCAAAACCTAAATCAGAACTATAGTTTGAGCTTTTTATTTTATTGTCATCTAACACAATTGACTCTGATTTTGACTCCTCTAAATAAAGCTCACCATCATCACAATTATTTAGTGTATCAGATACTATTTTATCTGCATTTTGTCTTGTTAAATCAGATTTGTTAAAAAAATTACTCATTCATGTTAAATAGTGGTTTGTTGATAATTTTCAACTGATCATTTTACGCATGTACAATTTATTTCTAAAAGTTAATTATTGTTAAATGAAAGTATTTTTTAATAATTCTTGTAAAATCTGTAGATCTGAAATTAACTTATATAAAAAAGAAAATATCAAAGATATTGACTGGATAGATATTACAAATAATTCAGATGCTGAAAAAGAAACATCTAGAAATGATAAAGAATTATTAAGGAGATTACATGTTAAGGAGAATGGTAAAATTATTCAAGGCGCGGAGGCATTTCTTTACGTTTGGAAAAAAATTCCAAAATATAAATTTTTATATAAATTTTTCAAACTACCAATAATTTTCTCAATCTTTAAATATGGATACGAAATTGTTGCTTTTTTTTTATATTTAAAAAATAAAAAACAACTCAAAAAACTAAGTTAAAAAAAATATTAAAAATTCACTTAGTAAAGACATGGATAGTAAAAACATAATTAATAATATTGAATACATGAGAGTTATAACTCTATTTCTTTTCCTCCTCAGTCTAACAAAAATTTTATCATCTAAATCTGAAATATCTCTTTCACCAACCACGGGATAATCATAACTCCATCGCCATGTAGATTGGCCTAATCTAGAGTCTAGACTGTTAAAATACCTTATCCAGGCAAGGACATATTTTAATATTAGATACAAAATAATCATTAATGTTGAAGAAAGTAACATTGTTAATGATACTTAATTATGTAAGAAAATTTAATTGATATTTTTGGCTCTTTTTCTTGCAATTAACTGTGTGAGAGCATCAACCATGGTATCTGAGGCCTTAAATATTTCATTATTTTTAAACTCATGAGAAATATTTTTTTCTGGATTGGTTTTGTCTTCAATAACAATTCCTTCATCTGGTGAATTATTTTTTATATAAATTAATAAAAGCCATTCATCATCTGATGCCTCATCCCATTTAACAAATATTTCTCCTGTTTCAAATCTTCTGTCTATGCATCTAAAGATAGACATATGTCTTGTTATATGTCTTTTGTTTAATTGAAATACTAAACTGCTAGCACTTCTGTAAAAACTTTCGAGAGCAAACTCAATTTTCTGTCTAGCTAAAGTATATTCTTTTTCTTTTTGTAACAGTGTTTCTCTATCTTCATCTCCTTGAATTTTAACTCCTAAAGCCTCTACTCTTTCTCTAATTTTTTGATCTCTAATAATCCGATATTTTTCTTTTAATTTTTCTATTCTTTGTTGTAAGCCAGCATAATCCTCTCTCTTTTCTCTTAAGGAAATTTTTTCCAATTTCTCTAATTCTTTAACCTCTCTAACTCTGAACTTTTCGATTTGCTTATCTAATTTTAATTGTTGTAAAAATTGCTTTTGTTTTTCTGCTTGTTCAATTCTTAAAAGAGCTTGTTCTTTTCTTAAGAATAATTTTATTTCTTTTGTTCTTTGTTTTTCTAATCTAATTTCATCTTTTAAAGATTGTTCTTTTAATTTAACTTTTAATTCAGCCTCTTTTTGCTTTTCTTTTGCAGCTTCAATCTTTTCTAATCTTTCTTTTTCTTGTTTTTCTAATTTTAACCTTCTTGCTTCATCTTTTTTTAGAATTTTATACTGTGAAATTGTGTCTGCTATTTTATCAAAAAATGCTTGGATATATTTTTCAAAACCAAAATTTAATCTAAACTTAAATTCAGGCTTTAAAGAATTTTGAAAGTTAACTACTTTTAAAAGAAAATCTAGTTTCTTTGGTACAGAAGATTTAGATTTTTTTGAATTTTTTTTTGATTGTTTTGGTTTTTTTGATTTTTTTTGTTTTCTTCGATTATTAATTTTTTTTACAGATTTATTTTTAATCTTAAATTTATTTGACTTCTTAGATATTTTTTTAACTCTTTTTTTGGTTTTTCTTTGATTTTTAGAAATACTTTTTTTTAATTTTTTTTTCTTTTTTTTCATTTTGAGAGAGTTAATTTCTACCAATTATTTATTGATAAATATAGTCTCTTGTAAAAGGTGTAGAAGAATAATTCTTTGTTAATTGAAATTGGTATACAACTTGATCACCCCATTTAAATGCCATCTCACAACCAGCAAGATAAAATTCCCACATCCTAAAAAATCTTTCATCGAACATTTGAATTATTTTGTCTTTATTTCGAATGCAATTTTCTTTCCAATGTCTTAGTGTATGTGAGTAATGAAGTCTTAAAACCTCAATATCTGCAACAATTAAGCCTGCTTTTTCAATTGGTGTTGTTACCTCACTTAAACTTGGAGTATAGCCTCCTGGAAAAATATACTTAGTGATCCATGGATGTGGATCTCTTGGCGGATTTACTGATCCTATAGTATGAATTAATGATACTCCATCATCTTTTAAAAGTTTTTCAACTTGTGAAAAAAATTTTTTATAAAATTTTCTTCCTACATGTTCAAACATCCCAACACTGACTATTCTATCAAATTTTTCATCTAGCTCTCTATAATCCATTAACTTAAAGTTTAATTGATTTTCTAAATTAAGTTCTTTTGCTCTTTTCTTGCAGTAATTAAATTGATTTTCTGAAAGTGTTATTCCTGTTACTTCACAATTTGCAGTTTTAGCAATATCAATAGCTAAGGATCCCCATCCACAGCCTATATCTAAAACTTTTTGGTTTGGTTTTATATTTAATTTTTTAATTATATGTTGAATTTTATTATTTTGTGCCGTTTCTAGACTATCGTTCTCATTTTTAAAGTAAGCACATGAATATTGTCTTTTTGGATCTAAGAATAAATCATACAAATCATCTGAAATATCATAGTGATGAGATACGTTCATTTTAGATTTTTTAATAAAATTAAAATTAGTTAAATATCTATAAGAGCCTCTTAATCTATTAATTAAATAACTAAAAAAATTTAAATCTCCTCTACCAAAATTCATTAATGATAAGTCTAAAAAATCAGTAAGAGTTCCATTTTCAATTACTATGTCACCATCCGTATAAGCTTCACCAAAATAAAGATCAGGGTGAAATAATAACTTATAATGAAGATTTTTATTTAAAATTTTTACCTTTATTGGATTATCTTTTTTAGGAGTCCCGATAATATAATTTTTTGAATTTACATCAACTAATATAAAGCCATCTTTTTTAAAAACACTATTTAGGAACCTTGCTAATTGCATCTTATGCCGCCATTAAAGATTTGATTGAAAAACTATATTTTTCTAAACTGTCTTGTAAATCTTTTTCACTTAGATCGTCTAATACCCTTAATGGAGGTAATAAATTTTCATAAATATTTTCTTTTTGTTTATAAAAAGTATGTAACCCTGATATAAGATTATATTTTTCAAACACACTTCTTATATCACAAAGTTTTTGATTTACTGTTTGGGGTGTACCATTATGAAAATCATCATAAACTTTTCTTGCTAAACTAGCTGTTACATTACACGTAGCAGTAATTATGCCTGAACATCCAATTTCGAGACCTTTTAATAACTTTGATTCAGATCCAGGCATCATTGAAAAATTATCTAACTTTAAATTTTCGAAAAGATTATATGAACTATCTTTAACTCCAATTATCTGATTAGGAAATTTTTTTACAAGCTCTTTTACACACTCAACGCTAAATTTATAACCACATAATTTTTCAAAGTTATAGAGAATAATTTTACTTTTAGGCAAAGCTTCTACAAGCTTGCTATAAAAATTGATGACCTCTTTGTCTCCATAAATATAATAAGCTGGGGGCATAATTAAAAAAGTCTCAAAATCTAATGACATAGCTACTTTCATTAAACTGATAGTGTCTCCTAAAGAATTTAAGCCTGTTCCGATTACATATTTATCTTTATATTTATTTGTAGCTAATTTATTGAGAAAATTAATTTTTTCTGAAATTGGTATTAACTGTGATTGACCAGTGCTACCAAATATTGCAGCTCCATGGCAACCTTGATCTATTACCAATTCTGCATGTTCAATAGTTTTATTAATATTTAGTGTCAAATCTTTGTTAAGAATCGACATTGATGCTGCATAAATTCCTTTAATCATAATAAAAAATATTAAATTATTGTACTAACAATTTTTTATAAATACTAGTGATTGCCTCACAATTTTTTTTGTAATCAAACATACCTAAATCATATTTTTTCTTAAATGAAGTAGATTTATAAAGTTTTTTAATCAAACTTTTTAAATGTTTTTTTTTATTTATATCAAACTGATTTATTTGAAATTTATTTATCCAATCTTTATTGCCTATATGTTTGCTGCTAATAATTGGCTTATTAAATTTCATTGACTCAACTAGACTATATCCAAAAGTCTCCCATCTAGATGCAAACAAACAGATATCAAAAATGTTGTAATAATTTGATACGTTTTCAACATGACCAATTATTTTAAACTTATTGTTGCTAGTTTCTAATTTTAAATATTCTTTATGCCCATTACCAATTAAAATTAGTGTACAATTTTTCAAATTTAATTCTTGAAAACAGTTTATTAAAATATCAAATCCTTTTTGTGGGTGATACCTTCCTATAGATCCAAAAATAAAATTTTTTTTTGGCAAATTTAATTTTTTTTTCATTTTAGATTTAGTAATACTTATTTTAGGTAAATTAACCCACAAATGAGACTTGAATATTTTTCCTTTAAATACTTTTTTTATTTCATTGAATTGGGTTTTGTTTGAAACAATAATCCCATCCATATTTTTAAAATCTTTATTTTTATAATTCATATGCATAGTAGATATTGTCTTATAATTTGATGATTTATTTATTAATTTTGCACTTTCTCCTAAATGAGTATGTATTATATCAGGATCTATATTTTTTATTAATTTTTTAATTTTTAATTTTCTAAAAATGTTACCTATTCCAAATACATTTATTTTATTTTTTAAGATTTTATTTAAAGTAATATTTTTTTTTGATGAAATAAGAGATACAAAATGTTTTTTTTTTTGAAATTGAACTAAATCAACAACATACTTTTCTGAACCCGCAAAACCTTTAGATAATATAATGTGTAAAATTTTTAATTTTTTTTTTATCATTTAGTTAAAACTTCTTTTGCTTCATTTACTATAGAAGCAAGTCTATTTAGTTCTGGGCTTACATCAGGGTGTATTTTTTTCATAATTTTTTTATATGAAATCAAAATTTCTTCTTTCGAATATTTTTTTTTTGGATCTAAATTAAGTATTTTGCACGCTTCATCTCTGGACATTGTTGTATTGCTTGTCCTCACGCTATTATTGAAATTAAATCTACCACTATTTTGTAGAGTTTTAATCAATGTCCACAATCTTATAAATTGCAATAATGTTATTCCAGCCTTTGTTTTTATTAGAGGTAAAATTGCTAAAAGAAATGGCAATGAGAAAATATAACGTCCTGCAACAACAGCAAGAACTGCTATAATTATAGAACTAAAAATAATAGTTTTTCTAAAGATATTGCTTAATTTTTTTGATGATGACTTCGCAAACCAACCTAAAAAAAAATAAGCTAAAATTAAAATTATTATTGTTAGAAAAAAAATATTCATATATTGAAACCTGCTATTATGAAAATACCACAATTAGAAAAAAAACTAGAGATAAAATCTTGCCACAATGTAGAATGGGAGGATAATTATAGCTGGATACATCAAGAAAATATTTTAGAGGTCCTAAAAGATAAAAATAAATTAAATGAAGAAGTTAAAAAATACTTAGAGGATGAAAATGCTTATACAGAATATCATTTAAAAGATACTAAAAATATTCAAAAAAAATTATTTGATGAAATAAAGGGTAGAATTAAATTAGACGATGAATCTTTACCTTACAAAGATCATACATATGAATATTGGACAAAAACTACAACAAAAGGAAATTATTCAATAAAACTTAGAAAAAAAATTGGTTCAGAAAATGTAGAAGAAATATGGAATGGAGATAAAGAAAAAGAAAAACTCAAGATTGAATATTTTGGTGTTGGTGACTTGGAAGTAAGTAATAATGATAAATATCTAGGATACTCTTTAGATCTTAAGGGTTCTGAATATTATACAATTTATTTAAGAGATATAAAAACAAACAAAATTATTTCAAAAGAAATTGCAGAAACAGCAGGGGGGATAACATTTAGTTTGGATGATAAATATATTTTTTATTCTAAACTTGATGAAAATCATAGAGCAAGAACAATATACAGACACAGAATAGGCGATTTTGAGGGCAAAGATGAATTAATATTTGAGGAGAAAAGCGAGGCTTTTACAGTAGGAATTGGAAAAAGCTCAGATGAAAAATATTTTTTTATAAATACTTCTGACCATAATACTTCAGAGCAATATTACTTTAAATCAGATGAATTAAATCCATCTCCAAAACTTATTATTAAAAGAGAAAGAGGTGTTCTGTATTCTGTTAATTCATGGGATGGTAAATTTTATAATCATACAAATAAAAATGCTGAAGACTTTAAAATTGATATTTGTGACAATTTAGAAAATCAAAATTGGAAAACATATATTCCAGCAAAAGATGAAGTTTTAATTGGTGGATTAACATTCCTTAAAAATTGGATTATTCGTGGTGAAATATCAGATGCACTAGATAAATTATTTGTCAAAAATATTTCTACAAATATAGAAGAAGAATTAATTTTTTCTGATGAAACTGTTTATGTTCCAGGGGTAAGCTTAACTCAAAAAGATAGAAATACTGATGAAGTTTATTTAGGATACTCATCACCTAAAACTCCTTCTAGAGTATTTAAATATAATTTAGCAACAAAATCTAAAGAACTTATCAAAGAGCAAGAGATCCCATCTGGTCATAATAAAGATGACTATATTGTTGAGAGAGTTGAGTTTAAATCTCATGACGGAAGAATGGTTCCATTAACAATCACAAGACACAAAAAAACAAAAATTGATGGGTCTGCAAATGTTTTATTGTATGGATATGGGTCTTATGGAAATTCTATGTCCCCAAGTTTTTCTTCTACAAGATTAAGTCTTATTAATAGAGATATAATTTGGGCCACAGCTCATATCAGAGGTGGTATGGAAAAAGGTATGAAGTGGTGGAAAGAGGGAAAATTAACAAACAAAAAAAATACTTTTGAAGATTATATTTACGCAGCAAAATATTTGATCGAAAAGAATTATACGTCAAAAGGAAATATTATTGGAATGGGTGGATCAGCTGGAGGATTATTAATGGGAGCTGTAGTCAATCAATCTCCTGAATTATTTTTAGGAATTATTATGGCTGTCCCTTTTGTGGATTCTTTAACAACAAATCTAGATCATTCTTTACCTTTAACTGTTGGAGAATTTGACGAATTTGGAAATGCAAAAGAGAATAAAGAACACTTTGATTATATTTTTTCATATGCGCCCTACAACAATATTAAAAAAATGGATTATCCACATATTTTTATTACAACAAGTTTGAGTGATAATAGAGTTTTATTTGATGAACCTGCAAAGTTCACAGCAAAACTTAGAGACTACAAAACAGATAATAATTTACTTCTTTTAAAAACCGAAATGAATGCTGGTCATGGTGGAAAATCTGGAAGAGATGGCGCAATAGAAGAAATAGCTATTGACTATGCATTTGCATTAAAGATTTCTAAAAAAATTTAGTACATTTTAAATCTTGAAAAAAACAAATTAATTACCATATGAACCTAGTAAGTCGCCTAATGGGGCTTGCAAAAATAAACTTGCTTAACAAAGGAGGATATTATGACAAGTAAGGATCTATCTATATTTAACTCACTTAGACCTTTTTCAATTGGTTTTGATGATATGTTCGACCAATTCGAAAACATGTTGGGAAATGGGAATTTGACAATGCAGTCAAATTATCCACCATACAACATACGAAAGACAGGCAAAGACAACTATGCAATTGAGGTAGCATTAGCTGGCTTTAGCAAAAAAGACGTAGAGGTTGAGTTTGAGGACAACTTATTAACAGTCAGAACAAAACAAGTTAATAAGTCTGAAAACAGTGATGTTGATGGCGAAATAATTCATAAGGGTATTTCTCAAAGACAATTTGCAAGATCATTCACTATTGCTGATGATGTAAAAGTTAATGGTGCTGAACTCAAAGATGGTCTTTTAACAATATCTTGTGAAAGAATAATTCCAGAACATAAAAAAAAGAAACTTATTGAAATTAAATAAGTCTTAAACCTTGCTTGTGGGGAGAAGTCCCCACAGGTATGAGTAAATTTTAAAAACTGATTAATTTATACAATTTCGTTTTGTATAATTAAAAACCTATAATGAGCAGATTTTTTTCTAGTATCGAATTTAGAAACACCCGTTTGATACAAAACCAACGACTATGTTTTCTGAATTAATTTCAAACCTTCGTTCACAAGGAACTAGGTATTTTTTGCTATTATAAACTAGTTCAAAATTACCTTTAGCATTTTTAAAATCTTCGTCTGGTTTTCCAAGTTCCATTTGAAGTTCACTGGCAGATTTTCCTAAGAATTTACTTAATTTTTCATTTTCTTTTTCAACAATTGCATCTGTTTTTTCCTTTACAGTTTGACATCCTGAAAAAAAAATTATGATAATTAATAGGCTTATTGCTGGTTTAAATTTTAACATAAGTTCAAATTAACATTTTTTGCTTTGATAAATTATTAACTTTTAAGTTGTATAAATAATTTATTTCTTATTACTTTTAAGTTTAATTATAGTAACAATTGTGTTCTTTATTTGATGGTTCGAGCATATGAATGAAAAAGCCTTAGAAAAGATACTAAATATATTTTTAGAGAAAGTCTTACCTCTTACAGAAAAGGGTGTTGCTAGAGGTAGTAAAATATTTGGGGCCGCAATAATTAAAAAGGATGACTTATCGGTTGTAATTGCTGAAACAAATAACGAAATAGAAAATCCGTTGTGGCATGGAGAGATGCATACACTAAAGAAATTTTATGAATTAGATGCAAACACAAGGCCCAATGAGAAAGACTGCATGTTTTTAAGTTCACATGAACCTTGTAGTATGTGCTTAAGTGCAATCACTTTTTCTGGATTTGATAATTTTTATTATTTGTTTCCATACGCAGCAACAAATGATGATTTTAATATCCCCCATGACCTGAATATACTAAAGGAAGTTTTTAATATTACTGACGGAAAATATAATAAAGAAAATTTATATTGGAAAAGTCAAAACATAAATTTACTTATTGACAAATTACCTACTTTAGAAAAAGAAAAAGTTTTAAACATATTAGATGAAATTAAAAAAAAATATTTAATTTTATCGAGTCAATATCAGAAAAATAAGGATGGAAATTCTATACCATTAAATTAATTAATGAATACAAACCTTAAAATTTCAAATGTAACTAAAATATATCCTGGGTGTGTTGCAAATGACGATGTTTCACTCGAGTTTAATAGTGGTAAAATTTATGCTCTTCTTGGGGAAAATGGTGCTGGAAAATCTACACTTGTAAAAATTCTCTCAGGTGTAGTCATTCCTGATGAAGGTAAAATTTATTTAAATAAAAATATTCTAAAACTTAATTCACCATCAGATGCAAAAAAAAATGATATTGGAATGGTATTCCAACATTTTAATCTTTTTGAAACTTTGTCTGTATTTGAAAACTTAATAATAGACTCAGATGAGCAAAGAGAAAATTTAAAAGAAAAAATAGATACAATCATGAAAAAATACAATTTTTCAGTTGATCTTGATGTTCCTGTTCTCAATTTATCAGCAGGTCAAAAACAAAAAGTAGAAATAATTAGATGCCTAATAAGAAGCCCAAAAGTTTTAATTATGGATGAACCCACATCGGTATTAACAGAGCAAGAAACCAGTGAATTATTCTTGTCATTAAAAAAATTTTCAGAGGAAGGAATTTTAATTATTTATATAACCCATAAACTAAAGGAAGTTATGCAACTTTGTGATGAAGTTGCTGTGATGAGAAGAGGAAAATTGGTCTCTGTAAGTCAAATCAATAATGAAAATATAGAATCTCTTGCTAACAAAATGGTAGGTCAGGATTTAAAAACAATTAAGAAAAAAAAGGAAAATACTTCATCAGAACAATTAATTAAAATAACAAATCTTAATTTTACAAGTGAAGATCCTTTTGAAACAAACTTGGTTGATATTAATTTTTCTCTAAATCGAGGGGAATGTTTGGGAATCGCCGGTATTTCAGGAAATGGTCAAAGTGAATTATTTCAAGTGTTAAGTGGTGAAATTATATCAAATAAGAATTCCATAGAATTTAATAAAAATTTTATTGGGGATTTAAATCCTCAAGAAAGAAGAGAATATTTAATGGCTTTTTCTCCAGAAGATAGGCTTGAACAAGCTGCTATTCCACAAATGGCAATTTTTGAAAATGTAGCTCTAAACAATTTTAAATCCTCAAATTTTTTTAATAATGGATTAATAAATGAAAGCAAAATTAAAGAGCATTCAAAAAAAATTATTTCAGAATTTAATGTAAACACTAACAATATAGATTTAAAAAGCCAATTTTTATCTGGAGGAAATTTACAAAAATTAATTATTGGAAGAGAATTAATAACATCTCCAGATTTATTAATTTGTTTTAATCCTACATGGGGTTTAGACGTAGGAGCTATAAATTATATTCATGAAACATTGATTAAAATAAATGAACAAAATAAATCAATAATATTAATATCAACAGACACTGATGAGTTGTTAAAATTAAGTGACAAAATTTCAGTAATCCATAGAGGAAAATTATCAAAAATAATGAATGCTGAGGATGTTACCTCTGAGAAACTTGGGATACTTATGGGAGGAGGAAATTGATTAAAATTGTAAAAAGAGATCAACCTTCAAAAGCTATATTTTTCTTTACACCTGTCCTAGCTATTTTTCTCACATTAATAGCGGGAGGTATAATATTTTATATTTTAGGTTTTAAACCATTTGAAGCCCTAAAATTTTTTTTCATAGTTCCAATTGCAGATAAATATGGTTTTAGTGAATTATTATTAAAAGCCACACCTCTTTGTTTAATAGCAATTGGTTTATCTTTTTGTTTTAAAAGTAACAATTGGAATATTGGAGCAGAAGGTCAATTAACTTTTGGGGCTATAGTTTCAGGCGGAGTTGCATTATTATTTTATGATCAAGAAGGTTTCTATATTCTACCAATAGTAATATTAGCTGGCGCAATTGGTGGTATGATATATGCATCAATACCTGCAATATTAAAAACTTACTTCAATACTAATGAGATATTAGTAAGTCTCATGTTGGTATATGTTTCAAAATTAATTTTAGATTATCTTGTTGTCGGTCCTTGGAGTAATCCAGAAGGATTTAATTTTCCTGAAACTAGACAGTTCAGTGACTCTGCAAGACTTCCTTTATTATTTGAAGGACTAAGAATTCACGCAGGAATATTTTTAGCATTAGCTGCAGTGATTATTAGTTGGTTTGTTTTTTATAAAACATATTTGGGTTTCCAAATGAAAGTTTCAGGTTTTAGTTTAAAGACAGCAAAATATGCTGGCTACAAAGGTAAAAAAATGATTATCCTAGTTTTTTTAATAAGTGGAGGTTGTGCAGGTCTAGCAGGTGTAGGAGAAATAACTGGACCCATTGGACAGCTTCATAGAGAAGTATCTCCAGATTATGGATTTACTGCGATTATTGTTGCATTTTTAGGTCGCTTACATCCTGTGGGAATAATTTTTGCATCTCTAGTTGTTGCAATAACTTATCTGGGTGCTGAAACGGCACAAATCTTTATGCAAATACCAAAATATACAGGTCAGGTTTTTCAAGGAATGATTTTATTTTTTCTTCTTGCTTCTGACTATTTACTCTTTTTCAAATTTAAATTTATAGGTACAAAAAAATGATAGTAGATATAAATTTTGTTGGACTAATAATTGCATCTATAATGGCTTCTGCAGTTCCTTTGATTTTGGCGTCTTGTGGTGAATTAATTACTGAAAGATCTGGGGTTCTAAACCTTGGTGTTGAAGGAATGATGATCATAGGAGCTATTTCAGGCTTCGCACTAATGACGGTTACTGGAAGTTTAATTATAGCAGTTTTTGGTGCAATGTTAGCTGGAGTTTTAATTTCAACAATTTTTGCATTTCTTACCCAAACATTAATTACAAATCATGTCGCTACTGGTTTAGCTCTCACTATTTTTGGAATAGGAATTTCTGCAATGATTGGAAAAAACTTTGTGGGTATTCCTGGAAAAGAATTTCCTGTTCTGTTTGAAAGTTTAAAAGATACCATACCACTTTTAAGTCCAATATTATTTGGTCATTCAATAGTTTTTTATTTTGCTTTTGCCCTACCCTTCATAACTAGCTACTTTTTAAAACAAACTAAAATAGGATTGATTGTTAGGGCTGTGGGAGACTCGCCTGAGTCTGCCTCAAATCAAGGAATAAATGTAAGGTTAGTTCGTTACGCTTGTATACTTTATGGAGGCGCAATGTGTGGACTTGCAGGTGCTTATTTGTCAATGATTTATACTCCACAGTGGATTGAAAATATGACGGGTGGTAGGGGCTGGATTGCACTCGCTCTAGTGGTTTTCTCAACGTGGAACCCTATTAAAATTTTAATTGGTGCGATGATTTTTGGCGGATTGACCATTATTCAATTTCATATGCAAGCAATCGGAGTAAGAATTCCTGTTCAATTTTTAACAGCCCTGCCTTATATAGTAACAATAATAGTTTTAGTTGTAATTTCTCGCGATAGTAGAAAAATAAGACTAAGTACTCCTAGTTCCTTGGGGAAATCTTTTCATAAAGACAATTAATCTTAAAATAATCATTTTTTTTTAGATAATTTAATTTAAATTTAATTAATAAAAAAATCAAAAGGGGAAATAAATTTATGCATAAATTTTTAATTCGTTCTTTCGTCTCTTCTTTAGTTTTATTATTTACATTAACTGTAGCTGCAGTTGCAAAAGATGTAAAAGCAGCATTTGTTTATATTGGTCCGACTGGGGATCATGGATGGACTTATCAGCATGATGTAGGTAGAAAAGCTGTTGAAGCTGCCGGATTTAAAACAACATACGTGGAAGGTGTTCCAGAAAGTGCTGATGCTGAAAGGGTTCTTAGACAATTAGCTAATTCTGGTCATGACATAATCTTTACAACTAGCTTTGGATACATGAATCCTACTAACAAAGTCGCAAAAGAGTTTCCTAATGTAAAATTTGAACATGCTACTGGATATAAAAGAGAGCATCCAAATGTTGCTACTTACGCAGCTAGGTTCTATGAAGGTAGAACTATTTTAGGAACAATTGCTGGAACTATGACTAAATCTAATGTAATTGGTTATGTTGCATCTTTTCCAATACCTGAAGTTATCAGAGGTATTAACTCATTTACTTTAGCAGCTCAAAAAGTTAACCCAAATATCAAAACTAAAATTGTTTGGGCTTTCACTTGGTACGATCCAGGCAAAGAAGCAGAAGCAGCAAAAGCTTTAATTGATCAAGGTGCTGATGTAATTGCTCAACATACAGATAGTACAGCTATTGTTCAAATGGCTGAAAAAGCAGGAGTATATGCTTTTGGACAAGCGAGTGATATGGATAAGTTTGCACCAAAGGCTGTGTTAACTTCAGTTGAGAATAACTGGGGACCATATTATGTCGATAGAGTTAAAGCTGTTGCAAATGGTACATGGAATCAAAAAGATACTTGGCACGGTATAGGAGATGGCATGGTAGTAATCTCTGGTTTAGATTCTCAAATGCCTAGTGACCTACAAGCAAAAGTTAAAAAACTTCAAGCAGATTTAGCGTCTGGTAAAGTTCATTCTTTCACTGGACCAATTTATGACCAAAAAGGAAATTTAATGGTTGCAGAAGGGAAAACTGCAGATGATGGTATGCTAGCAGGTATGATGACTTATGTTAAAGGTGTTGAAGGAGATATACCTAAGTAAGCTTTTAAACTTATAAAAATTTAAAAGGCCAGTTTTTTAACTGGCCTTTTTTATATTTGATGTTTTTTTTTAATTTCTTCAATTCTTAATTCCTCATAAATTTCGAAGGGCTGCACAATCCAAGGATTACCAGCAAGTTTTTTCGCACAAAAATCTGGCTCAAATGTTGATTTCTTTTTTTTAAACAATGTAGCAGTTTTAATATCTTCTATTTTATCTTTTATCGGTTCATATTTTTTTAACCAATCTATACTTTTATTGAAAGTTATTCCTGTATCAGATAAATCATCACATAAAAGTATTTTACCACCCATATTAGGTGCTATAGAACTCATTTCCCTTGAAAAAACAATATCACCTTGCTCATCTTCCACTCCTTTACCACTATAAGACTCAACTGCAAGATATGCACATTTTAATTTAAATATTCTGCTTAATACATCTATCATTGGTGCTGCTCCCCGCATGATGCCAATGAGTATTGTTGGTTTATATCCACTTTCATCAATTTGAATTGCTAACTTCTCAACAGTCTTGTTGTACTCATCCCAACTGACGATCATTTTTTCAGTCATAATCTTTTAATATCTATTTATTTAAATAATAAAACTAAAACTGCAAGAACGATAAGAGCAATTATTGAAGATATTAGTATATACAACCTGTGAATGTTTCTTCCTCTTAGATTAAAATAATGTCGTGCTAATCCAGTAATAACTGCTAATGCGCATAATATTAACCAGTTATATTGATGATAAACTAAGAAACTTGAGTGTCCAGAAAGCATTATAAATAATACTAAAAAAGTGGAATAATTATTATGAATTGATCTCTGTTTAGCTGCAAGAGATAGACTCATATCAAATTTTTCACCTCTTTCACTACTGCTGATGATGTTCATTTGATTGGGTATAATTACTGTAAAAACATTACCAAACATATTGGTTCCTATAATTAGTCCAACACTTAAAATTGCAAATTTTGGTCCAAATAATTTTGTAAGTCCAAAGGAAACAGCTGCTAATAAAATAATTGCTGTAAATATAAATAGTACATTATTTTCAATCAATTTTGATTTACATAAAAGATCATAAATAAACCAAGCTGCAATCAATGATAAAAGCGAGATAATAATAGCGTAACTAGGAGGCATCAACAGGACACGTTTATCGACCATTAATATACCAGCGTTATAATAATAAATTACAACTAAGAGCAACATTCCTGTTACAAAAGTTAGGTAACTTTGCCATTTGAAAATTACTAATCTATTTAAATAATCCTGTGGTGGCGAGGTTTTTAACCTTGAAAGTTTATAAAAAAAACCAGAATGCATCAGATATCCCTCTCCATCTACATCATTGCTTGTTATATTTTTATTTAAATTATTGTCTAAGTAATTAAATAAAAAACTGTTACCTACCCATAATATTGCAAAGACTACATGGCCCCATCTAAGAATAACCTCTAACCATTTAATTGTGTAAGGTAAGAATTCCATCAGTATTTTATTTTATCTACTTTTTTATCCCAAATTTCAAAAGCTTTTAAAGCTTCTTCTCTAAGCATTTGTACCATTTTAATTTTTCTATCATCAATTTTTTTTGGAATTTCTGTATAAATAAAAGAGTCATCAAAATCTATATTTTTTGCATCGTCTCTTGTATTTGCATAATATATTTTATCTAATCTTGACCAATAAATTGCTGAAAGACACATAGGGCAAGGTTCACAAGATGTATAAATCTCACATCCAGAGAGATCAAAAGTATTTAAATTTTTACAGGCTTCTCGAATTGCTACTATTTCTCCATGAGCAGTTGGATCATTTGTGAAAGTAACTTTGTTAGAGCCCTCTGCAATAATCTTTTGATCCTTAACTATAACACTTCCGAAGGGACCACCTATAGTATTCGCACTTTTTATTGAAAGTTCAATGGCTTTTGCCATAAATTTTTTTTTATATTCCATTTTTTTTTTTTATTTTATTTTTAATTTTGTTAATACTCATTAAAATTCTTTCAGGTGTTGCTGGCGCATCAAGTTCTGGTGCAAACTGATAATTTCCAACTGAAGCAACTGCATCTTTAATTGCATAAAAAACGCTCATAGCTAACATTAAAGGAGGTTCACCGGTTGTCTTTGCTTTATTAACAACTTTTTCTTTGTTTATTCCCTCTTTAAAAATTTCTACGTTAAATTTTTTTGGAATATCACTTACAGCAGGTATTTTATAAGTTGATGGAGAGAAAGTTGTAATCTGACCATTTGATTTCCAATTAAGTTCTTCAATTGTTAACCAACCTTGTCCTTGAACAAAACCCCCTTCGATCTGACCTAATTCAAGTGCTGGATTTATTGGTTTTCCTGCATCATGCAAAATATCAACTCTTTCTAAGACATTTTCACCAGTCAATGTATCTATAGTTACTTCTGAAACAGCTGCACCATAACAAAAATAATAAAATGGTCTTCCTTTGAATTTTTTTTTATCAAAGTTTATTTTTGGTGTTGAATAAAAACCTGAGGATGAGAGAGAAACTCTATTTAAATATGCTTCTTTAATAATACTTTTAAATTCAAATTGTCTGTTTCCAAATATTATATATTGATCTTTATAAATTGCTTCTTGATTGTAGATCTTATATTTTTTTTTAATAAATTTTTCTAAATTTAATTTAATTTTTGCTACTGCATTTAATGCTGCAGCACCATTAAGGTCTGTGGTTGAAGATGCAGCGCTAGCTGAAGTATTTGGAACCTTAGCTGTATTTGTTGATGAAATATGTACTAAATTATATGGTAATCCCAAAGAATTGGCCACTAGTTGAGCTATTTTTGTATGAGTCCCTTGACCCATTTCTATACCACCATGGTTCAAGTACACACTTCCATCTGTATAAATATGCACTAAAGCACCAGCTTGATTTAAATGAATTGTTGTAAATGAAATCCCAAATTTTACTGGTGTAATAGCTATACCCTTCTTTTTAAATTTATTTTTTTCATTGAATTTTTTTATCTCTGAATATCTTTTCTTATAATTAGATTTATTTTCTAAATTTTTAAATATTTCATTAATCACATTGTCTTCAATAGTCATTCCATAGTGAGTTATATTTTTTTTATCTTTTTGATAAAAATTTTTCTTTCGAACTTGAATAGGATCTATTTTTAAATACCTTGAAATATTATCAATAACATTTTCTATAGCCATCATTCCTTGATTTCCACCAAAGCCTCTAAATGCAGTTGAAGTTGGAATATTTGTCTTGCATAAATTATTTGTTACCTCGATATCTGATATGTAATACGCATTGTCTATATGAAGAAGAGCTCTTTCATTTATTGCTGCTGATAAATCAGGCGACATTCCACAATTTGATGATAAGTTAATTTTTAATCCTTCAATAATTCCTTCATGATTAAATCCAACCTCGTATTCAGATAAAAATTCATGCCTTTTACCAGTCAAAATTATATCATCATCTCTATCTAGTCTTAATTTCACAGGCTGACCTGTTTTTTTTGCCAACAACGCACAAATACATGCAGTCATAAAATTTGTCTCTTTCCCTCCAAATCCACCTCCAATTCTTCTTACTTCAACATTTATAGAATTACTTTTCTGATTAAACATTTTTGCAATTAATTGTTGTGTCTCAGAAGGATGTTGTGTTGAACTGTAAACTAAAAAATTATCATCCTCTTTAGGTATAACAAACGCTGCCTGACCCTCTAAATAAAAGTGTTCTTGACTTCCAGTTGTAAAGTTTCCTCTCAAATTATATTTTGAATTTTTAATTCTCTTAGAAGGGTTTCCTTTTTTAATTTTTCTAGACTTAAATAAAAACTGTTTTTTATTTAAAGCATCTTTTATTGTGATAACTGGTTTTAAATCTTTATAAGTGATTTTTGCCTTTAATACTGCTTTTCTTGCAAGTTCAGTAGTTGTGGCAGCTACAGCAAACAATGGTTGACCAAAAAACTCAACTTTTTTATCTGGAAATATTGGATCACCATCAAAAACAGGGCCTACATCGTTCCTTCCTGAGATATCACTTTGAGTTACTACTGAGATCACCCCTTCACTTTTTTTTACATCGCTTAAGTCTATTTTTTGAATTATTGCATGAGCTTTTTTACTTAAACCAATAGCACCATAAATTGTATTTTTTGGTTCATTAATGTCGTCAGTGTATTCAGCGTATCCACTTACATGCTTATAAGCACTATCATGTGGTCTTACATCATTAATATAGTTCTCTTTGCTCATTTAATTAACTCTTGTTAGCTTATTAGAATCTATTTCTACGAAACATTTCATCAATAAATTTTTTGCTATCTCTAGTCTATATTCTTTACTTGCTCTCATATCCCCTATAGGACTTAGGTCTTTATCAAGATAATTTTTGGCTTGATTAAAAGTACTTAAATTAAGAGGTTTATTCTTAAGAATTTTCTCACAGGCTTTAGCTCTTTTTGGTACAGCCGCCATTCCTCCAAAAGCAATAAAAACCTCTTTAATTTTATTTTTATCAATTTCAAAATTAAAAGATCCACAAACAGATGAAATATCATCATCAAATCTTTTTGATATTTTAAATGCTTTAAAAATATTTTTCTTAAATAATGGTATTTTTATTGAGTGAATAAATTCATTCTTTTTTAATTTAGTTTTTCTATAATCAAGGAAAAAATTATTTATAGGAATAACTTTTCTTTGATTGAAGCTTTCGATTAAAATTTCTGCGTTTAAAGATAACAAAATTGGTAATGTATCACCTATCGGAGATGCTGTTGCAATGTTACCACCTATAGTTCCTACATTTCGAATTTGAACAGAACCGTATCTTTTAAGAACTAAATAAAAATCTGGATAATGTTTTTTAATTTCTTTTTCAAATTTTATTAAAGGTGTAGAGGAGCCAACTTCAAGGTAATTTTTATTTACTTTTATAAAGTCTAATTCTTTTATTTCTTTTAAATCAATTATAAAAGGAATTTCTTTTCTTTCTTTTGTAACTTTTAAAGATAAGTCTGTTCCACCTGCAAGAAAACTAAAATTAGAGTATTTTTTAATTATATTTTTTAAATCCTTAATATTCTTTGGTGAAAAATATATTTTATCATCTTTTTTTATATAAATATTTTTTGGTTTAATTTTTTTTAATAATTGAATAACTTTATTATTATTTTTACTAAATTGATCATTCCTGTTTTTCTTGTCTAAACTTTTTGCAGCATCTATTATAGGTCTATATCCAGTGCAACGACATAAATTACCTGATATAGAGTCTGTTATTAATTCATTATTAAGATTTTTGTTATTTTTAAACATTGAAAATAAAGCCATAACAAATCCTGGTGTACAGAAACCGCATTGGGAACCATGAAATTTTACCATCGCATCTTGTACAGGGTGAAGTTTGCCATCTTTGGAAACCAAATCTTCTACAATTAGAAGTTGTTTACCATTTAATGATGGAACAAATGAAATACAGGAATTAATTGCTTTATATATAATCTTATTATCGACTAATTCACCTAAAACAATTGTACACGCGCCACAACCACCCTCTGAACATCCTTCTTTGGTTCCAGTCTTTTTTAATTCGGTTCTAATATAATTAAGTATGGTTTGATTTGGATCAGGATTATTGATTACTATAAGGTTATCATTTAATAAAAATTTAACAGAGCTCGATATCACTTAACTACCTCTATAAGTAGAATAACTCCAAGGTGAAACAAGTAAAGGAACATGATAATGCTGTGAGGGATCTGAAATACCAAATCTGATAATAACATCATCCAGGAATGGAACATCACTAGCTGCAGATGTATTTTTAAAATAATCACCAATATGAAAAACTAATTCATATTTACCCTTAACAAAAATATCTCCCTCAGCTAATGGTGAATTGGCTCTACCATCGTCATTGAGTTTTGTTGACGTTAGTTTTTTTCGTTCTGAATTATTAATATAAAACAACTCAACTAGGATACCTTTGCCAGGTTTACCAGAATACACATCTAAAACATGAGTTGTGAGCTTTGTCATAAAATTATAGTATCATTTAATTTTAAACTTAAATTATTTTTAAGTTATATGAGAACAATAGATAACATTAACGATCTTAACAAGTCTGATTTTTTGTCTTTATTTGGTAATGTTTTTGAAAAAACTGAGTCAGTTGCATTGGAAGCATTTGAGACAAAACCATTTAAAAACTTTGAAGATATTATGTTTAAAATGCTTGATATTTATGAAAATTACGAAAAGAATAAAATTTTAGAGATTTTAAATGCTCATCCTGAGCTTGCTGTAGCAAAAAAAATGACCTCTGAATCTATATCAGAACAAGCCTCTGCAAAATTAAACCAATGTTCTTATGATGAATATGAAGAATTTAAAAAATTAAATTCAGAATATAAAAAAAAGTTTAATTTTCCTTTTATAATTGCCGTAAAAGGTAAAGATAAAAATGAAATTTTGAATAATTTTAGACAAAGAATACAAAGTGATGTAGAAAGTGAATTTCTTGAAGCAAAAAAACAAGTAAAAAAAATCGCGACATTTCGTTTGAATGAAATAATTAAAAAATGAAAAAATTTATAAGTGCAAAAATGATTAACTTAGTTGACCCAAGAATTGGATCTAAAGTTATATTTAAGACTGACGATTTTTTTGCAGACGCTCATAGAATATTAAACATCGAAAGTCCAGTTTTTAAAGATGGACTATTTGACAAACATGGTAAATGGATGGATGGATGGGAAACAAGGAGAAGAAGATCAAAAGGTTTTGATTATTTAATTTTAAAACTTGGTAAACCTGGGAAGATATTTGATATAGACATTGACACAACACACTTCAATGGAAACCAACCCACACATGCTTCGTTAGAAGGTTGCTTAAGTAAAACAAAGCCTAATAAGAAAACTAAATGGATTTCTTTACTAAGCAAAAAAAAACTTGGGCCAAGCCGAAACCATAGCTTCAAATCAAACAACAAATCTGTTTTTAATTATATAAAACTAAACATTTTTCCAGATGGTGGAGTTGCAAGACTAAGGCTTTATGGAAAAATTGAAATGGAGAAAAACTTTTTAAATAACAAAACTATTAACCTTACATCTGTTTTAAATGGCGCTTCAATTATTGGTTGTAATAATGAACATTTCGGCAGAGCTGAAAATATCATAGCACCTGGTAAAGGGAAAAATATGGGAGATGGTTGGGAAACAAGAAGAAGTAGAGGAAAAAACTTTGATTGGCTTATAATAAAATTTGGAAAACCAGGGTTAATAAAAAAGCTAGAGATAGATACCCATCATTTTAAAGGAAACTATCCCGATAGTTGTTCAATTCAAACTGCAAGCATTTCAAAAGATCTTTCCAATAAATCAATTGTCAACAATTCAAAAAATTGGAAGTTTATTTTAAATAAGTCAAAACTGTCAGCTCACAAGAAACATATTTTTAAAAAATTTTTAATTAAGAGAAGTAAGGAAAATTATCTTAGAATTAATATCTATCCAGACGGTGGAGTTTCAAGAATAAGGGCATTCGGAAATTTTGTGAAATGAAAATAATAAAAGCAAAAAAAATTACTAAAAAAAATTTTTCTAAATTTGGTCAATTAATAAATACGTCAAAAAAAAATCCTATAAATATTAATGATGGGTATGCAAAAAGATTTGATAATTTGATAAGCCTAGATGCATCTAAAAACAAAGGGAAAGCAATTGTTAGTATTTTTAAAGCAAAAAAAAGAAGGTTTCCTATGAAAATTGATATGATGGAAAAACATCCTTTAGGAAGCCAAGCCTTTATACCAATGGAAGATACAAAATTTTTAGTATTTGTAGCACCAAAAGGAGATAAACCAGATGTAAATAAAATCCAATCCTTTTTAGTTCCAAAACAAACTGGGGTTAATTACAATGCTGGTATTTGGCACTTTCCGTTGATTTCTATGAAAGATATGAATTTTCTAATTGTTGATAGAAAAGGAAAAGGAAACAATCTTATAATTTATAAATTTAAAAAAGATAAAATTATTTTAAAGAAATGAAAAAAAAATATCCAAGAGATTTAGTGGGATATGGTTCCAAACAAGTTAAGGTAAGGTGGCCTGGTAATGCAAAGTTAGCTTTACAATTTGTACTAAATTATGAAGAAGGAGCAGAGAATTGTACTCTCCACGGTGACAAAACTTCAGAAGTATTTTTATCAGAAATTATAGGAGCAAAAGCAATTAAAGGTCGACACTTAAATATGGAGTCAATTTATGAATATGGATCAAGAAGAGGATTTTGGAGAATTCACGACCTCTTTTACAAAAAAAAAATTCCACTTACTATTTTTGGAGTTGGTATGGCATTGGAGAGAAATAAAGAAGTTTGTTCTGCTATAAAAAAAGCAAAGTATGAAGTCGCTTGTCATGGGTGGAGATGGATTGATTATCAAAATGTATCAAAGAAAAAAGAAAAGAATGATATGAAGCTTGCAGTCAAATCTATAAAAAAGATTTTTGGCTATCAACCTGCTGGTTGGTACACTGGTAGGTGTAGCACAAATACTTTAGATTTAGTAATCGAAAATGGTGATTTTTTATACTGTAGCGACACATATAATGATGATCTTCCTTATTGGATAAAAAAAGGTAGTAAAAAACAACTCATGGTTCCTTATACACTCGATAACAATGATATGAGATTTGCAACTAATCAAGGATTTAATTCGGGTGAACAATTTTATAATTATTTGAAAGATAGTTTCGATGCCCTTTATGAGGAAGGAAAAACTTCACCAAAGATGATGTCGGTTGGCTTGCATTGTAGATTAATTGGAAGACCTGGTAGAATACAGTCTCTTAAAAAATTTTTAAATTACATTACAAAATTTAAGGATATTTGGATCTGCAAAAGAGTAGACATAGCTAAACATTGGATAAAAAATTATAGTTAAAATTTTTATTATTTTTCCGCAGCTATAGAAGTATAATGAGCAACCGCTTCTATTTCATCATCAGTTAGTATACCCTCCATCGCAGGCATTACTCCTATACCGTTTCTAACTGCCATTATAGTTCTTTGAATATCAGGTCTGATTTCATTTAAATTTGGACCAACCATTGAGTTTGATCCAGCATCCGAGAGCATATGGCACGCTGCACAATTTCCAGCTCCTAGAAAAACTTCTTTTCCCTTACTAAATAATTCATCAGCATTAGCTTGTATAATTGATACAAATATTAAAAAAAACAAGTTGCAACAGAAATTTAAAAATAATTTTTTCACTTAAATTTGGTATCATAATTAAAAAAATTTAAAAAGGAGAATTATGAAAGCTTATTGGGTTGCAAATTACACTGAAATAAAGGATGACGAAAGACTTAAAAAATATGCTGTTAAAGCAAAAGAAGCGGTTGAAAAATATTCTGGAAGAATATTGGCAAGAAGTGCAAATAATATAACTTTAGATGGTAGGGAAATGGTCAGAGTGGCTCTTGCAGAATTTCCAGATATAGAAGCTGCAAAAAATTGTTACAATTCTGAAGAGTATGTTGAGGCTAGGAAACATCTAGAAAACAATGCTACAAGAGAACATATAATTTTTGAGGGAATGTAAGATAATAAAGATTTAATATTGAATAGGTTCGGGGTCTATACTTCTCCATAAATACCAAGTGGCGACAGAACAGTAAGGTGAAAACTTTTTGTTTAAATATGTTATATAACTTTCTGGTGGTAAGTATTTTTTATTAAAATTTTTTGAAATAGCTCTTAACAAGCCAATATCCTGAATTGGCCAAATATTAGGACGATTATATGTAAACAATAAGATCATTTCTACTGACCATCTTCCAATTTGTCTTAACTGAGAGAGATAAATAATCGCTTCTTCATCAGACAATTTTGAAATAATTTTTGGATTAAATTCTTTGTTCAGTACTTTTTTAGCTAAACTTTTAATTCCTTTTACTTTCTGCCTGCTTAAGCCACAACTTTTTAGCTGAGATGAAGATAACTTATTAACTGTTTTTGCATTAATTTTATTTTTACATTTTTTCTTAAATTTTAAAAAAACTGAATTTGCAGCTGCAACACTAATTTGTTGTCCAATTATACTTTTACAAAGTGAAAAAAAAACATCTCTTCTTGAGGTAAGCACCGTCTCTGAAGGAGATTTGTATTTTTTAATTAATGATGACATTACTTTATCTTTTTTAGATAAATATTTTTTTGCTTTGATCCAATATGATGGGGCTTTACTCATGTCTAGATACCGATAAACGTTTTTTTAATACCAGCTCACGTCTAAAAATAATAAATGAGGATAAAATTACTAATCCAGCACCTAACAATGTTTTAAATGTTGGTACTTCATCCCAAATAAAATAACCAAAAATTATTGCAAATACTAGTGCTAGATATTTCAGAGGTGTTACTAAACTTACTTCTGATAATTTATAAGATTGGGATAACCATAAATTTGCAAGACCACCCAATATACCAATTAAAGATAACAAAAATAAATCAATTAAACTTGGAAGAATCCAGTTTTGATAAAAAGATAAAAAACTTAAAAGCATTATAGAAAATGAAAAAAAGAAACTAATTAACCACACTGGTTCTGTTGAAGACAATTTTCTTATAGCTATTGCAACATATGATAATCCTAAACAAAATATTATTGGATAAATATAATATAAGTTAAGTGAGCTAAACCCAGGTTCCGATATAATAATTATACCAACGAAACCAACTAAAACCGCTAACCACCTATATAAACCAACTTTTTCATTTAACAAAAAAATTGAAAATATAGTTGTGAATATTGGTGCTGCAAAAGTTATACTAACAACTGTTGCCAAAGGTAAATTTCTTAAAGCGATAAATATAGATACCAACGCAATCAATCCTGCTAAACATCTTTTAAAATGAAGAAATGGTCTAGTTGTTTTATAAAAATCTAAATATCTATCTTTAGGAATAAGAAATAAAATAGGAATTATTCCACAAAATCCTCTAAAAAATAAAACTTGTCCAACGGGATAATCATCAGACCACTTAACAATTACATCCATAAGCGAAAATGCACAAACCGATATGAACATGTAAAAAAAGCCTAATTGATTTTTTGATAGCATATGATTAACTTTAGATTAATTAAGTTAATTATCAATGGAAATAGCAATTTTAGGATTAGGATGTTTTTGGGGACCAGAAATTAAGTTTAGTAAACTTAATGGAGTTATAAAAACAGAGGTAGGTTATTGTGGAGGTCACAATGCAGAAACAAATTACAAAGAAGTATGCACTGGCACAACAAATCATGCAGAAGTAGTAAAATTAGATTTTGATCCTAAGGTAATATCTTATGAGAAGATTCTTGAATATTTTTTTGAAATTCATGATCCAACAACCTTAAATTCTCAAGGACCAGATTTCGGAACTCAATATAGAAGTGAGATATTTTATTTAAATGATCAACAAAAAATTTCTGCTGAAAAAATGATTGAAAAAGAGAATATAAAATTATCAGGAAAAGTTGTAACAAAAACCTCTTTAGTTAAAAATTACTGTCCAGCCGAGGAATATCATCAACGATATTTGGAAAAAAGATAAAATGTCTTTGGTTGATACCAGTTGGTTAGAAATTAATATTGATAAAGTTAAAATTGTTGACTGCTCATGGCATATGCCTCAAACTCAAAGAAATGGTTTTCACGAGTATAATGAAGAACATATTCCAAATGCTATTTTTTTTGATTTAGACAAAAATTCTAAATTAGATACAGATTTACCTCATATGTTGACTGATAATAAATCTTGGGAAAAAATAATGAGTAGCATGGGTATAGAAAATAATGATCGAATAGTAATTTATGATAATTCTGATGTTATTAGTTCTTGTAGATGTTGGTACAATTTAATTTATTATGGACATGATCCAAAACTAGTTCATGTTCTGGATGGTGGATTAAAAAAATGGAAAAAAGAAAATAAACCTACCGATAACAAAAAAGTGACCACTCAAACTTCAAAGTATTTATGCAAAGAAAATAAAGAACTTGTTAAAAATAAAAAACAAATAGATGAAAATATTAATTTGCATGAATTTAATGTTGTTGATGCGAGAAGTAGAGAAAGGTTTGAAGGCAAAGTTGCTGAACCAAGGAAAGGTCTTAGAAGTGGTTCAATAAAAAATTCTTTTTGCCTACCTTTTTCTGAATTAGTAAACGAAGACCATACTTTCGTTAGTAAAGATAAAATAATGGAAAAATTTAAGTCCTTTAAATTTGACCATGATAAAAATCTAGTATTTTCATGTGGTTCTGGAGTGACTGCAAGTGTATTGGCACTAGCTTATTCTTTAATTAATGCTAAATATATGCCGACAATTTACGATGGCTCTTGGGCTGAATACGGAAAAAATTAACTTATGAAAACATCTACAAAAATAACAAGTATAGTAATCATATTTTTCTTAATCATTGCAACAGTGATCATTGGAAGAACAATGATTGGAAATCATTTCAAAAAAAAATTTAGCAAAAGACCGCCTCCTGGAATAATAATAACAAATACTCAAGAAAGAGTTTTTGAAAATGTTGTTAGTACCTACGGGACTGCAACTCCAATTCAAACACAATCATTTAAAATTGAAAAATATGAAATATTAAAACCTATAAAATTTAATCAAAAAGTTAAAAAGGGTGATGTAATTGCTGAGCTTAAAAATCGAAAAGTTATTGCTCAATTTGATGGTGTTATTGGAAAAAGAGAATTTTCCGAAGATATAGAAGTTTCAAAATCTTCTATATTAATTAACCTTGAAGATACTAGCTCAATATATTGTGATGTAGATATACCTGAGATTTTTGTACCATTTATTAAGGTAGGTCTACCAGTTGATATTAAATTTTCTGGATATAGAAATAAAATTTATAAAGGTGAAGTAGACTCTTATGCTAGCAGGATAAGTGAAGATACAAGAGCTTTAGCAACAAGAATTAAGATGGACAATTCATCAGGTGAAATATTACCTGGCTCATTTTTAGAAATATCTATTAAATATGACGTAAGAAATGGTTTAAGCGCTCCTGACACTAGTACAATTGTCGAGGGTGAAAACGTTTTTATTTATAAAGTAGATGAAAAAAATAAAGTCACAAAAACAAAAGTAATCATAGGAGATAGATACTTGGGTTTTGTAGAAATATTAGATGGATTAAATAATGGAGATAAAATTGTTGCAGAAGGAACAAAAAAAGTAAGACCAAATTTAACAATCAGACCTATAGAAAAAGGTGCAAAAAAAAAACAAGGAAATTCCAGCTGGGGTAAAAAAGATAAATCAAAAAAAGCTGAAGAAAAAAAAGGTAAATTTGATTGGTTGAAAAATATTTTTAAAAAATCAGATAAAGAGAAAAAATAATTAAATGTATATAACTGAAGTTAGCATTAAACGACCTGTTGTTGCTTGGGTCATGTCTTTGATATTGATAATTTTTGGTATATTTGTCTTTTTAGAATTGCCAGTACGAGAACTTCCAGATGGTATACAGCCCCCAGTAGTTCAAGTTCAAACCGATTATAAATCTGCCTCTGCTGAAGTTGTTGATGAAGAAATAACTCAAAAATTAGAGGATGTAATTGGTGGAGCTGAGGGTATCAAAAATATCGATTCGAGTTCTCTAAATGGAAGAAGTAGAATTAATATTCAATTCAACACAGACATTGATTTAGATGATGCTGCTAATGATATAAGGGAAAGAGTTGCAAGAGTTGTGGATAATTTACCAAGTGAGTCTAACCCTCCACAAATTTTAAAACAAGCAGCAGGTTTTACAACAACAATGTGGGTAGGCTTATCATCTCCAACTTGGAATGATTTAGATCTTGGAGATTATGCTGAAAGATATCTGATAGATGCATTCTCAAGTGTACCAAACGTAGGTCGAATTTTAGTTGGTGGATTAAGAGAGCTTAGTGTTAGAGTCTGGATAGATCCAATAAAATTAGCTGCAAACGATCTTACAATTCAAGAAGTTGAAAGAGCTCTTAGAAATGAGAATATAAATCTTCCAGCCGGAACCTTAGAAGCTAATAATAAAGACTTAACTTTAAACATTGATAAATCTTATTCTAATATTGATACAATTAAACAATTGCCACTTAAGAAAAATAAAGAAAAAGTTATTATTTTATCTGATGTGGCTAATATAGAGTTTGGACCTGTTTCAGAAAAAACTTTATTTAAAGCGCAAAGAAAAAATGCAGTAAATTTAAAAACGGTTGGAATTGGTATTTATGCTAAAAGTGGTGCATCAACTGTAGAGCTTTCTAAACAAATAAAAATTAAAATCAAAGAACTTAACAAATCCTTACCTGATGGATTAAAGTTAGAAATAGCATTTAATAGAGCAACCTACATTGGTGCTGCAATAGAAGAAGTATATAAAAGTTTAGTAATTGCATTTGTATTAGTTGTTTTAATTATTTATCTTTTTTTAGGTAACCTTAAAGCAGTAATAGTTCCTGCGGTTGCTTTACCAGTTAGTCTTATTGGATCATTTCTAGGGTTATATATATTTGATCTATCAATTAATATTTTTGTATTACTAAGTTTCATTCTAGCAATTGGTATAATCACTGATGACTCTGTTATCATGACTGATGCGATCTATACAAGAATTGAAAATGGTGAAACACCTTTAGTGGCTGCTTACAAGGGTTCTAAGCAAATTACATTTGCAATTATTGCAACGACTTTAATTCTTATAGCAGTATTTTTACCTTTAATTTTTATTAAAGGAATATCAGGAACTTTGTTTAAAGAAACAGCAATAGCCTTATCTTTTTCAATTGTTGTATCTTCTTTTGTCGCACTAACATTATCTCCAATGCTAGGAAGTAAATTTTTAAACAAAAAAGAAAAAATCAATTTCTTTGTAAAAAAATTTAACAATGGATTTAAATCTTTTACAGGTTTTTATGTAAATTCACTTAAATATTGGGTTAATAAACAAAAAACTATTTCAATATTTATAATTTTAATTATTGCTACCTCAGCTTATCTGTTTAGTTTTTCCAAAAAAGAATTAATACCAATTGAAGATAGGGGTGCTTATTTAATTATTGGGTCAACCGATGAAGGAAGTTCATTTGAGTATACCCAAGAAAAAGCGCAGATAATTGAAGGAAGAATATTAAGATTATTGCAGGCAGAAGATAGTCCATATGCAAGACTAATAATGAGAGTTCCAGGTTTTGGAAGGTCTGCAACCTCTTATAACAGTTTTATAATTATTGCATTACTTGATGAGTGGAAAAATAGAGAAAAAGGTAGTCAACAAATCCTAAGAGAAGCAATAGGACAAGTGGTTTCTGTACCTGAAACTTTTGCTTTTCCAATTTCTCCACAATCAATAAGAGTATCTAGTTATAATAAGCCTGTTCAAATGGTCATATATGGATCTAGCTATGAAGAATTAGAAGAGATTCAAAATAGTGTCTTAAGAGAATTAAGAAAAAATAGAAATATGTCCAGAATTGAAAGTGATTATACAAAAAATAAACCTGAGGTTAAATTAATCACAAATAAAAACAGAGCAAATGATTTGGGGGTTTCTACTGAAAATATAGGTAGAACTTTAGAAACTCTTTATGGGGGAAAAAGAGTAACAAATTTCAGTAAAGAGGGAAGAGAATACCCAATTATTTTACAACAATATTTGGCTGACAGAAGAGATAAAGATGGGTTATCAAAAATTTATGTTAGATCTGAAACCACCGGTAAACTTGTATCTATTGCAAGTTTAGTTGAATTTAAAGAAAAAGGTACTGCTGAAGCGCTTCCAAGGTATAATCGTCAAAGAGCTGTTACAATTTCTGCAGCCCTTGCTGAAGATTATACTCTAACAGAAGCAATTAAATATCTAGAAGATGTCATGATTAGAGTTGCTCCTCAAAATCAAATCACTTGGAAAGGAAAATCTGAAGAGTTAAAAGAAACAACAAATGAAATATACTTAA
>CACHCM010000003.1 GCA_902578325.1 uncultured Pelagibacteraceae bacterium | reverse complement strand
ATTTGAAAATGAAATCTCAGAAATTTTTTCAGCTGAAAAAATAATTCCTAGTGTAGGACAAGGCGTAATTGCTCTTCAGTGCAGGGAGAATGATGATGAGACAATTTCTATTTTAAACAAAATTAATCATGAGGAAACACACAAAAGAGCTCACCTTGAGAGAAATATTTTAAAAGTTTTAGATGGAGATTGTGAAACAGCAATTGGTGCTCATGCAGTGGTTGATGGAGATAAGATTACGGTAGAGGCTGAACTTTTTTCTTTAGATGGTAAACAAAGGTTTTATGAAAAAAAAGTTGGTAATTTGAATGAGTTTAAAGAAATTGGTAAAGAGATTGGAATACTTTTAAAAATAAAATCAAATAATTCATATAAAAGATAATATGCATATTTTGTTAACTAGACCACTGGAGGATTGTTCTGAAATGATATTAAAATTTCAATCATTAGGACATCAAGTTTCTCATCTTCCATTAATAAGAATTGAAAAGGTTAATTATGAAGAAATTAACTTTTCTGAATATGGTGGAATTGTTTTTACTAGTGCAAATGCAGTAAAATTTTTAAACACAGCAAAATTAGATAAAAATATTAAATGCTTTTGTGTTGGAAACACTACAGAAAACAAAGCAAGAAGTGTTGGTTTTCAAAATACAATTGCAGCCGAGGGGAATGTTACAAACTTAAAGGAGTTAATTATACAAAGTTATGAGTCCAAAAATAAAGAATTACTTTACGTCAGTGGTGAAACAATATCGGTCGATTTAGATCAACAGTTATTAAAAGAAGGTTTTAAAGTAAAAAGAATTATTAATTACAGAGTAGATCATAATCAAAAATTTGATGAGAAATTCATTAATGAATTAAAATTAAATATGCCTGATATGGTCTATGTTTACTCTCAAAATAGTGCGTCAAGTTTCTTAAATTTCATAAAGATTTACCAAACCGAAAATTTATGGATGAATACAAATTTGATGTGTATAGGCGAAAAAACCTCGTCAATACTGAACGAAATCAAATGGAAAAAGATTTTTCTTTTTAACCCTGGAGAAGAAGAGTTTTTGTTATATAAAATTTAGAAATGGAATTAATTAATAATTTTTCAGAGATATTTTTATCAGTATGGAATAAAGGAATTCTTGGTGTTGATATCTTTCAAATCTTAATTGGTATTGGAATATTTTTACTATTTTTAATTTTTAGGGGTCTAATAAGTAAATTAGTTATTAAAAAATTAGAAATTATCTCAAAAAGAACAACGAATAAATTAGATGATACTTTTGTTCAATCACTTGTAGGTCCAGCAAGATTTTTACCAATTGTATTAGGGTTTTTTATTGCAAGCTACTACATGACTTTTTCACTAGAGGGAAGAGAAGTGGTAGATACAATTAACAGAACGTTGATCACTATTTTAATTTTTTGGGTAATTCACCAAATAATAGAACCAATCTCATACATACTTAGTGGTTTAGACAAATTGCTAACAAGAGAACTTATTGGTTGGATAATTAAATCGCTAAAAATTTTAATTTTTATTTTAGGTTTAGCAGCAGTTTTAGAATTGTGGGGAATTAAAATAGGTCCAATCATTGCAGGTCTCGGATTGTTTGGTGTTGCTGTAGCATTAGGGGCACAAGATTTATTCAAAAATTTAATATCAGGAATTTTAGTTTTAGTTGAAAAGAGATTTAAAATTGGAGACTGGATAGCTGTCGAGGGTATTATTGAAGGTGTAGTAGAAAAGATTGGATTTAGATCAACAACAATTAGAAAGTTTGACAAATCTCTTGCTATTATTCCAAATTTTCAATTTGCTGAAAACGCAGTTGTTAATGTAAGTGAAACTTCAAATTGGTTAATCAGTTGGATTATCACACTTCAATATGACACTACGGTAGATCAGTTAAAAAAAATTAGAGATGAAATCGAAAGTCATATTAATTCAAGCGAAGATTATAATACCTCAATTGGTGTTGCGGTAAGAGTTGACAAATTTTCTGATAGTTCAATAGATATGTATGTAAGATGCTTTACAAAAACAGGAAGTTGGAACAATTGGCTTGATGTAAAAGAAAGATTAGCAATTGCGATTAAGGAAATTGTAGAAAAAAATGGTGCTTCATTTGCTTTCCCAAGTCAGTCGATTTATGTTGAGAAAAAATGATAGCTATTTTTTATTTAGTTTTACAAATTTTAAAATTGTACTCTTATGTTGTAATCGCCAATGTTATTGTAAGTTGGTTAATAGCTTTTAACGTTCTTAATACTCAAAATAGGTTTGTGTATGCAATTTTAGAGTTGAGTTACAAATTAACCGAGCCTTTCCTGAATAAAATTAGACGTTTTTTGCCAAATTTAGGTTCACTAGATATTTCTCCAATCATTCTTCTTTTATTGATTTGGTTTATCGAAATGTGTATGAAGCTGTACATCGCACCAATGATTTTTTAAGAGGGAAATATGATTTTAATTGACGGAAAAAAAGCAGCTGCAGAATTAAGAGCAGAGTTAAAGGAAGAAGTTGCAGAGTTAAAATCAAAACATAATAAAGTACCAGGTTTAACAGTAATACTGATTGGTGATTTAACACCTAGTCAGATTTATGTAAGAAATAAAGAGAAGTCAGCAAATGAGGTAGGATTAAAATCTGAAGTAATTAAATATCCAGACTCAGTTGAAGAAAAGACTGTTCTAGAAAAAATTCAGGAACTAAATAGCGATGAAACTGTTTCAGGAATTTTAGTTCAACTTCCTTTACCTAAACACATTGATAAGCAGAAGGTTATAGAAGCTATTGATCCCTCAAAAGACGTAGATGGATTTCATCCAATGAATGTAGGCAATCTTTCATCTGGTTATGAAAGTTCAATACCTTGTACTCCGCTTGGATGTTATTTGTTGATAAAAAAAATTGAACCTAATTTAAGTGGTAAAAAAGCTGTGGTTGTGGGTAGATCAAATTTAAATGGTAAACCTATGACACAACTTCTTTTAAAAGAAAATTGCACCGTAATTATAACTCATTCAAAAACTAAAGATTTAAAAGCAGAATGTTTAGAGGCAGATATAATTGTTGCAGCTGTAGGTATACCCGAACTTGTTAGAGGGGATTGGGTTAAAAAAGATGCTATTGTTATTGATGTTGGTATAAATAAAACTGATAAAGGTATAGTTGGTGATGTACATTTTGATGAAGTTTCAAAAAATGCAAAAGCACTTACACCAGTTCCAGGCGGTGTAGGTCCAATGACAATTGCTTGTTTACTTAAAAATACCATAGACTGTTTCAAAAGATCGCAAATTTAATAATTAAACCCCAAGATGTAATCTGTTAGTTTATTAGGATGAAAAAACCTAAGCGACCTTACAGATTTGGAATAATTTTTTTACTTCTTACTGTTCCACCTATTGGAGCAACCCAGCTAGGTTGGTATTTGCATGACATGCAAACTGGTTTTGATTATGGTATGATTGTAGGCACAATATCAGTGATTTACGCTGCATATTTGATGTATGAAAAAAACTGGCGTGAAGAGGATGAAGATTAAATTATGGAAAAAATAATTTTTTTTGGATTGGTTATTCCTATTATGGCTTATGTTTTATACTTAGGTGGAATGGCAATAATGAATGGTTTTAAATCTAAGGAAGCTAATAGAGCTGAGAAAGAGGAAGCTGAAAGTGAGGGTAGGGAGACAAGCGAAACTTCTGATGAACAAAGTAGCAATTTAAGTGATGAACTTACTAAATTGAATGATTTAAAAGAGAAAGGAATTATTTCTCAAGAGGAATTTGAAAAGGCAAAAAATAAACTATTAAATAATTAAATAGTTTAATCATGTTTAATGGTTTTAAAAAAAAATTTGTTAAAGTAAGCAAGGGTAAAATTTTTTGTAGATTTAAAGGTAACGGTCCCCCCTTATTATTACTTCATGGATATCCCCAAACACATGTGATGTGGCACAAGACTGCCCCTGAGCTTAGTAAATATTTCACAGTAATAGTTGCTGACCTTAGAGGATATGGAGATAGTTTAGTTTTACCTGGTGGTACTAATCATAAAAATTATTCTAAAAGAGAAATGTCTAAAGATATGGTTCAATTGATGAGTAAATTAAATTTTAAAAAATTTTTTGTTGCTGGACATGATAGAGGCGGGAGAGTTGCACATAGAATGGCAAGAGATTATAGAAATAAGATTATGGCTTTAAGTGTATTAGATATTTGTCCAACTCTAGATATGTACGAGCATACTGATGTGAAATTTGCAAAAGGATATTTTCACTGGTTTTATTTAATACAGCCAGCACCTTTACCAGAGAAAATGATAATGGCAGATCCTAAAAGATGGTTAAAAAGTCGTTTTAATAGGTCATCAAAACGTGCGATTGGAAAAGTTGAAGATGAATATTTTAGAGCCTTTAAACAAAAAAAAAGAATTCATGCAACTTGTGAGGATTATAGGGCTGCGGCTACTATAGATTTAGAGCATGACAAAAAAGACAGAAAAAAAAAATTAAACATTCCTATACAAGTTTTGTGGGGTAAAAAGGGAGTTGTTGGAACGCAATTTAAATCAGTTAAAATTTGGCAAAAATACACAAACAAAAAAGTTTATGGATCAGAAATTAATTCAGATCATTTCATTCCAGAGGAGAGTCCTAAACAAACGATTAATCACTTAAAAAAATTTTTTTTAAAAAATGTTAAAAATAATTCCAAATAAAAAAAATATTGGAGCAGAAATAATTGTAAATTTAAAAGATATTACGAATAAAGATATTTTAAAAATTAAGAAAGCACTGAATAAATATGGAATGTTGTATTTTAAACAACAAGAATTAACTTCTAAATTTTATATTCAGTTTGCGAAATATTTTGGAAAATTAGCCAACTATCCAAGACTAAAAGGTTTAAATAAAAAATTTCCTCAAATTACTGTAGTGCAAAGAAAATCAACTGATAAAGGACCAAGTTTTGGTGAACAATTTCATACAGACTCGATTTATACAAAAAAACCACCAAGATTTACAATGTTGCTTTCTAAACTTGTGCCAAAAAAAGGAAAAGCTAATACAGAATTTTGTTCTCAATATCTTGCTTATAAAGAATTACCAAGTCCAATAAAAAGAAAATTTAAAAATATTAAAGGTAAATATTCCTCTGAGGGTCCAATCTCGGTTACAACAAAAGAAAGAGTAAAAGAAAAAGGAAAAAATATTAAAGAACTTAAATCTTCACATAAAATAATTAGGAAAATCAGCACAAATTATTCTATTTATTGCAGTCCAGGACATTTTGTTGGTTTTAGCTCAAAGATAAAAAATCAAGAAAAGTTAAAAAAATTTTTATTTAATCATCAAATTAAGAAGAAGTTTCAATTTTCATTGCCTTGGGAAAAAAATCAATTGGCTATATGGGATAATAGATCTATGCTTCATCAAGCAACACCGTTCAAAGGAAATAGAATAATGCATAGAATAACAATCAAATAATTTATGTTCACAATTTTTTTAGGACTAACTCCATTTATATTTATTACTTTTTTAGGGTTTGTATTTGGTAAGTTAAAAGTCTTAGACCTTAGCCATGCTAAAATTTTAAATCTTTTCTTGTTCTATATTGCGGTCCCAGCATTGATTATTAAGCTAATAGCACAAAATGAAATTGGGCAAGTAGATTTCAAACAAATTTTTTCTTATTTAATTATGCAATCGATATGTGGAATTATCGCTTACTTAATTACTTCTAAATATTTTAAAAGATCAATCCCAGAGTCAATAATTTGGGCTTTAACAGTTGCATTATCAAACCATGTGACTTTGCTTTTGCCAATAACAGAAATTTATTTTCAACAAAATGTAATTACACAAGTTGCAAGTATCATATTAATGGATGGGATAATTTTATTATCTATAATTACTTTTTTTCTTGAATTATCTACAAAACAAAATGTAAATTTATTTAATTTTATTAAAAATTTATTTTTAAACCCATTTATTCTTTCAATAATTATAGGTTTATTATTTTTATTATTAAATTTAAATATTGATCAAACACCGATTGAATACACTTTGTCAAAACTAGCAGCATGTGTTTCACCAGTTGGATTGTTTGCAATTGGCATAATTCTCTCGTTTTATACTAAAAATGTAATTAATAAATTATCTGTTTCTATTTCAGTTTTAAAATTAGTCATTTCCCCCATAATTTTATTGTTAATTGGATTAGTGATTTTTAATGCAGGATTGCCATCTGAAATACCAGGTGCTTTCTTTGTGAGTGTTGCGCCTTGCGGAGTTACTTCTGTAGTTTTATGTGCAGCGTATAATGTAAGTCCCGAAAATATAATTAAAGCAATTTTTGTTTCTACTATTGCTTCTATAGGGACTATATTTTTTGCAATTAAGTATTTAACTCTGTAACAATTTATCTAAAGGACTAACTTCTCCAATTTTAAAAATAATAGCATCTTCTTTATTAAAACCATATGTTTCAGCACTATCTTTAAATCTAATTGGTGGTTCCATAATTGGCTCTAATGACAAAACAAATGTTCCCCAATGCATTCCTAATACTTTTTTACTTTTTAGGTCCTGTGCAACATTCAAGGCTTCTTCAGGTGTAGTATGATAAATAGTTTTATCAAACATTGGTTTGAAATTATAAGCCCCAATATTAATCATTGTCAGATCTATAGGACCATATTTTTCACCAAGTTCTTTGTAGACTTCCCCATATCCGGTGTCACATGCAAATAAAATTTTTTTATTTTTATGTTCTATTAAAAAATTACCCCACAAAGTTTTATTAGTGTCCGTTAAACTTCTCTTTGACCAATGAACTGCAGGAAGTAAAGAAATTTTCAAATCCTCATTTATAATTATTTGATCATACCAATCCATTTCATTTATATCTTTATATCCTTTAAAATATTTACCAAGATTTAGAGGTGTTAATACTTTTGCATTCTTGAAAGGAAAATTTCTAATTGTTGACATGTCCTGATGATCGTAATGATTATGAGTGAGTAAAAATATATCCGTTTTAGGTATCTCATTTAATTTTATTGCAGGATCAGTAAATCTTTTTGGACCAAAGATTAGTGGTCCAGCATTCTTTGAAAATACAGGATCTGTTATAATTGTAGTTCCACCTAATTTTATAAGATATGTCGCGTGACCTATCCAAGCAATATAATCATTATCTTTATATTTTTCTAAATCAGCTAATACTTTTTCTTTTTCAATCACATGTTCTTTTGGATAAGATAAATCAACTTTTTTTCTTAATTTACTGAAAGTTCTATAAGAAAATTTTCCTGATCTGGATATTATTACTGGAGATCCTTTTGGATTTCTGAAAGTACCATCAGGCAAATGATGATAAGGTCTTTCTTTCATATTATTTTTTCTTCTCCATCAACCATAAGCTATTTCCTGCAAGAAAATATATTTTTCCATTAACAGGGTGAACTTGTATGTCTCTTATTCTCCCAATTTTATCTTTAAAAACAATTGATTCTTGAATGTTAGATAAATTTTGAAAGTTTAATTTTCTCATTGATTTATCTTTTAAAGAAGTAATGAGCGCTTCTCCATTCCATTCATTAAATTCTTTTCCATTATAAATAGTTATGGCACTTGCAGCTATTGAAGGTACCCAATATTGAATTGCCTTAGTAAAACCTGGTTTCCATTTAGGTCCAATCTTTGACCCTGAATAATTTGTTCCGCCCCAACCTAAAATTTTCCAACCATAATTTTCTCCTTTTTTTATTTCACCAAACCAATCGCCACCTTTTGCACCATGGTTGCTAGCATAAATTTTTCCATCAAAATAGGAATGAGTTAGACCTTGAGGGTTGCGAACACCGATTTGATAAATTTCAGGTAACCAATCTGATTTACCCTCGAATTTAGGGTTATCTTTTGGAATACTACCATCTAAGTGAATTCTGATAATACTTCCAGGATGGCTTTTTGGATCTTGTGCAATCATACCACCACCTCTTTCACCAGTAGACGCAAAAAGATAATTATCTTTTATAGCTAATCTTGAACCGAAATGATAACCAGATTCTATAGGTGGTTCAGCTTGAAATATATTTTTAAAATCTAAATTTTCTTTATTTAATTTAGCTTTTGCAATTGATGTACTGGTTTTCCAATCCCCTCTATTTTCTGAATAAGAAATCCATAAGTAATTATCTTGGTAAATAATATCTAATAAACCTCCTTGTCCGTGTACAAAATAATTTAAGTTATGTTCAACTTCATAAACTTCTTCAGAAATAATATTTACTATTTTTATTTTTCCAGTTTTTTCAGTGATAATAAGCTCTTCATTATTTATAAAAGATGATCCCCATGGGTCATTTAAATCTGTCAATTTTTTAAAAATGAAATTTTCAGAAAAACTTTTCGATGAAAATAATAAAAAGAAAAATATCGATAAAAAATATTTGATCACTTTATGAAAGTTTAGATCTACCACCATCTACAGCAATTATTTGGCCTGTAACCCAAGAACTATCTTCTGTTAGTAAGAATTTAGCTAGAGCAGCAGAGTCTTTACCTTCACCTAACCTTTTAAGAGGATGTGCTTTTGCAATACCTTCAGCTATAGCAGTATTTTTTAACATTGGTTCTGCTATTTTAGATTTTGTTAAACTTGGTGCCACACAATTTACTCTTATGTTTGGAGCGAATTCTGCTGCAAGAGAAACCGTCAATCCTTCAACAGCAGCTTTTGCTGAGGCTATAATTGCATGATTGGTAAAACCTCTTTGAGCAGCAACGGTAGAAAATAATACTATTGAACCTTTATTTTTTTTTAAACTTTCCTGATATCCTTTAATAGCTTCTACAGCGGAATAAAGATTAAGCTTCATGCATTTCTGAAAGTCTTGTTCATTTACCATTCTTAATGGTTTTAAATCAATTGAACCTACACAATAAGCTAGGCCTTTAATTTCAGAAACATCTGATTTAACTTTTTCTATAAACCCATCCTCTAAAACATCTGCAACGGTATGTGAGCATCCAAGTTTTTCAGAGACAGAACTAAGTTCACTTTCATTTCTTCCGACTAAATGAATATCGTTTCCAGAGTTTTTTAATTGTTCTGCTAAACTTGACCCAATAGAACCTGTCGCACCAAAAATTACATATTTTTCTGACATAAAAAATTTTATTAGTTATATTTAACTATGAAGTTATTTTTTATACTTGGTAATCAATTATTTCCAACAAAATACCTAGACCGCTTCAAAAAAGACCACCTATTTTTTATGGCTGAAGATAAGGGTTTATGCACTTATGAAAAGCATCACAAACAAAAAATTTTATTATTTTTATCTTCTATGCGTTCTTATGCAGACGGATTAAGAAAAAACAAATTTAAATTAGATTACTTTAAAATCGAAGATAAAGAATTTAATGAAGATTATTTAAAAAAATTAAAAAAAATAATTACACAAAAAAAAGTAAAAGAAATTTCAAGTTTTGAAGTTGAAGATAAATTTTTTGAAAAAAAAATTTCACAATTTTTAAAAAAAGAGAATATACACTGGAATGTTATTCAAACTCCTATGTTTTTAAATTCAAGAGCTGAATTTAAAAATTATTTATCAAAATCAAAAAAACCTTTTATGGCAACTTTCTACAAAGATGTTAGAAAAAAATCTGGAATATTGATGGAGTCAGATGGTGATCCAATCGGGGGTAAATGGAGCTTTGATGAAGATAATAGAAATAAATTACCTAAAAATATTTCAATTCCTAAATTTCCAAAAATAAATGAAACCATTCATACAAAAAAATTAAAGCCTATTATTGAAAAGGAATTTAAAAATCACCCAGGGAATACAAATAATTTTTGGTTTGCAACAGAACACGAAGATGTAGTTAAACTTTTAAATTTTTTTATAAAAGAAAAATCAAACTTATTTGGTGATTATGAGGATGCAGTTGATCAAAAAGATAATATTTTGTTCCATAGTGCATTAAGTCCTTATATAAATTTAGGTTTAATTACTCCTGAATTTGTTATCCAAAAAGTTTTAGACTTTCATAAAAAAAATAAAATTAGAATTAATTCTTTAGAGGGTTACATCCGCCAGGTAATTGGTTGGCGAGAATTTATGCGTGGAATTTATCAGTCATATTCAAAAGAAATGGAAAATGGAAATTTTTTTAAACAAAATAGAAAAATGAAAGGTTCTTGGTACGATGGCACCACCGGTCTTCCACCTTTAGATTATGCAATTAAAAATGCTGTTAATCATGGTTGGTCTCATCACATTGAAAGATTAATGATCTTATCAAACATAATGAACCTTTGTGAAATAAAGCCAATAATTGTTTATAAGTGGTTCATGGAGATGTTTGTAGACTCCTCAGATTGGGTAATGGTTCCAAATGTATATGGAATGGGATTATTTAGCGATGGAGGAATATTTGCAACCAAACCTTATATTTGTGGGTCTGCATATTTTATGAAAATGATGGATTTTAAGAAAGGTGATTGGTGTAACACCATGGATGGTCTTTACTGGAGATTCATAGATCGAAACAGAAAATTCTTTTTAAAAAATCCTCGTCTATCGATGATGGTAAGGATATTTGACAAAATGAAATCTGAAAGAAAAAAATTAATTTTATCAGATGCCGATAAATTCATTAAACAAAATACAATTGGATGAAAAAAGAAAATTTGCCTACTAAAACATGTCCTGTCTGTAAAAGACCTTTTGCATGGCGAAAAAAATGGAAGTTAAATTGGGAAAGAGTAAAATATTGTTCAAAGAAGTGTTCTAAGCTAAGTTAATCTTAGTGAATATAATAGTATTACAACATATTAAAATAGAAGACCCTGGTTACATTAAAGATTTGATGTTGGCTGATGGATTTAAACTAACCACTATTGAATTAGATGAAGGTGAAAAAATACCAGATGATTTAAGTAAATTTGATGGAATGTTTTGCATGGGAGGACCAATGGATACTTATATGGAACAAGAATATCCTTGGTTAATAGAAGAAAAAAAAAGAATTAAAGAATTTGTTGTAGATCTAAAGAAACCCTATTTAGGTTTTTGTTTAGGTTGTCAGCTTTTGGGAGAAGTAGTGGGCGGAAAAGTGGTTAAATCTAAACCAGCGGAAATTGGTATTATGGATATAAATTTCTCAAGTGAAAAAAATATAGATAAATTGTTTTCAAAATTTCCTGATACAATTAAAAGTTTACAATGGCATTCATATGAGGTTAAGGGTATTGAAAATAATAAAGATGTAACTTTATTAGCCTCTTCACCAATCACTAAATATCAAATTTTTAAATATCAAAATCATGCTTATGGAATTCAATTTCATATAGAAATAAAAGATACAACGGTAAATGAGTGGGGGTGTGTTCCAGAGTATAAAAAAGCTTTAGAGAATCAGCTTGGTAATTGTGCGTTAGAAAAGTTTGATCAATCTGCAAAAGATAACATGAAAGATATGAATAACTACTCTACAATCCTTTATAATAATTTTAAAAAACTTCTATGAATAATAAAATTTTTGAATGGGCAGGAGTTATAACAGCTATTTTATATTCTTTGTTTGTCGCTTTAAATATAGGCATAGAATTTTTTGGGTTTTGTCTACTGTTATTGTCAGCCATTTTAATTGGAATTTGGGCCTATAGAGGTGGTCATAAAGGAATTTTATTTTTGCAATTTTTTTATGCAACCGCTGGAATTATTGGAATGGTTCGTTGGTTTTAATTAAAGCTTGAAACTATTTTAGGAATATAATTTTTAAAATTAAAAAAACCTTTATTACAGTATTGCCAAGCTAATTGATCGAGATTTCTATATAAAAAATTTATTTTTAAATTATTAGAATTTAAAAAATCTAAATTTTCACCTACTGTTGGATACAAACTGTAATAATTTTCAATATTTGTTAATTCACTTATATCTATAATTTGACAATCAATAGATTGATTTTTTAATCTTTGTTCTTGGTCTTCTATTAAATGAGATTTAAATTTCACTAACTTTTCACTTAGTTTGATTGCTCTATTTTCATTTTTATTAGAAACTAAGTAAATTTTCTTAAAGTTGTTTTCCTTAAATTCAGTGATTTCAAACGAGAGATTATTTTCAAAAATTAAAAGATTCTTATTCTCAATCTTTTGTGGGTTATTGAAATCCTTTTTAATTATTTGATAAGATTTTTCAGATACTTTTGGAGGAGCATTTTCAATTAATTTTATATTTTGAAATCTATTGTTAGTGAATTTTTTAATATTCCATTCACTTGCAAGGTAATGTTTTCCTTGAGTTTGAATACCCGCAACCCATCGCCACCCAAGAGTATTTGATGCAGTATCTCCATCATAAAGGTGTTGCATAAAAAATTCTGCACCTAATTGCCAAGGCAATTCTAAAGTAAAAATCCAAATACTAGCAAACCACATTCTTGTGTGATTATGCAAATAATTGTTTTCTTTAAGTTCTTCCACCCACTCATTAAAGCAATCTACTTTTGTTTTTCCTTCTATTGCAGCAATATAATCTTTATTATCTTTAAATTCATTTTTGATTTGATTTAATTCAATAAGATAATCAGCCCAAACATTTGGCCTAAGTTCTAACCAACCTTTCCAATAAGTTCGCCATAGAACTTCTTGAATAAACTTTTCATTTTTTGAAAAAGAAAATTTACTTAGAGCTTTCTGAATGACTTCTTGCTCATTGATTATTCCATGAGTTATATATGGTGATAAGCAAGATATATTAGATCTTTTTTCAGGTCCAAAATCAAAATTTCTTAATTTAGAATATTCTCTAAGATTATTCTCAACAAAATTATTTAATTGATTTAAGGCCTTAGCCCTTGAAGCTTCAAATATCATTTTAAATTATTTTGATTTTTTTTTCTTAAGACCTAATTTGTCACTATGTCTCAATCTTAAAACAACAATTGCTCCAGCTATTAACAAAATAGCTACTGCTTCATAAACAAGTGCAGTGGGATCCATTTCTTTGCCTTGTAGAATAATAAATCGTGCAAGGGCGGTAATCGCAATAAGAAGTGGCAGGGTAATACTAATAGATTGTTGGTTCCAAAAAACCCTTACCATTGCTAGTACCTCCAAGTAAAGAAACATTAAAAGCAAATCTGCTAATGTAACTGATTGATTTAAAAACATGTTTTTCATTTCAATCCCAACAGCAATAACAGTACTGATTAAGATAATAACCATTAATGCTAACTGTAAGTTTTTTGCTATTTTATCCATTATTTATCTTTACTAAAAGGTAACCATTTTTCAATTGCAGATTTTAAGGGACCATCATAAGGGATTGAATAAGAGTTCGGGTTTGGACTTGTCAAAACCTCTATTCCTTTTGAAAATACGAATATAAATACTATTACAAAAACTATGACCATGATTTTAAAAGGATCAAAATTTTTTGTTTGAAAAACACTTGCAGACTTCTCTTCTGCTCTATGAAATTGTTTAAAAGTCATATAGACGGCAAATATTAAACCTATATGAGCTAAAAAAAGTCCAGCCCATCCAAATGCGAAAGTTGTGTAAGAAAAAACATATAAACTAAAAACAGTAGTCCAAATAAAACTTAAAACTAAAAGAATTTGCAATCTAACTGTTTTAGGAAGTGCGCGTAGATCATTCTTACTATCATCAAATAAAATATTTGCAGCATCTCTCATCCAATTCTTTATTGATTCCATGATCTAAGGATATAATTTTTAGTAATTTAAACAAATGTTAATTTGTCCTAAACGTTACTAATAACGAAGCTTTTTTTTATGAAAATTGATAAATCTTTCAACGTTAGATTTATTAAATGACTTATTTTCCTCAAATGAGACTTTTTTCATCGAGTAAGCACTGCTATTAGTAACTCTAGATTGAATTGAAATATTTCCTTTATACAATTTAAGTTTAACTGAGCCATTAACTTTGCTTCTTTTTAAATCTACAATTTTTTGAAGTTTAAATCTTTCTTTTGAATACCAATAACCATTGTAAATTAATTCTGCATATCTAGACATTATCTGATCTTTTTTATGCATAGTTTCTTTGTCTAAGGTAACAGACTCAATTGCTCGATGAGCATTGAGTAAAAGAGTTCCACCAGGTGTTTCATATACTCCTCTAGATTTAATACCTAAAAATCTATTCTCTACTAAGTCAACTCTTCCAATTCCATTTTTGCCTGCTAGACCATTTAACTTTGTTAATAATTTAGCTGGAGATAATTTTTTTCCATTAATTCCAAAAGGATCACCATTTTTAAAATTAATAGTAACAAAAGATGGTTTGTTAGGTGCTTTTTCAGGAGAAACTATTCGTTGAAAAATAAATTCTGGAGCTGAATTTTTTGGATTTTCTAAAACCTTACCTTCAGTTGATGTATGGAATAAATTATCATCCACTGAAAAGGGAGGTGCACCTTTTTTATCTTTAGGAATAGCTATGCCATGTTTTTTTGCATAATTTATTAAATCTGTTCTAGATTTTAGTTTCCAAATTCTCCACGGAGCTATGATTTTTATTTTAGGACCAAAATAATGATAGCCTAATTCAAATCTAACTTGATCATTACCTTTACCAGTTGCGCCATGCGAAACTGCATATGCTTTAAATTTTTTAGCTACTCTTATTTGATCTTTTGCAATAAGAGGCCTTGCTATTGATGTCCCTAATAAATAAACACCCTCATAGATCGCGTGTCCTCTGATCATGGGATAAACATAATCCTTAACAAAAATATCTTTTAAATCTTTAATAATTATATTTTTAACACCAAATTTTTTTGCATTAGTAATAATTTTTTTTCTATCAATTTCTTGTCCAACATCTGCTGTATAACAAATTACATCTGCATCATAATTTTCTTGAAGCCATTTTAAAATTATAGAAGTATCGAGCCCTCCAGAATAAGCTAGAACAATTTTCTTTTTTGATTTCATTGAATTAACTACAAGCTTTTCTTGAAGCGTTATACGCTTTAGTAAATCCTAGCAATGAGTAATGATCAATTGTTTGAGAACCTTGTTGATTGTATCCAGTGATCATAATTCTAGATCCTTTTCTCATTTGTTTGATCATTTTTAATTCGATTTTATTGTCTGCAATCCACGCAAAACCTTGTTCTTTAATATCAAATTTAAATTTATTCTTCCCTGAAGCAGCTGTTACAGAATTATTTTTGTTGAACTCATAACCCGGGGTAACACTTACTTCATTTTTTATATTGTCGTTTGGTCTAAATGCTACAAATAATTTTGCATCTCTTTTATTAGTTTTGGGTGCTTGCAAAATAGGTAAAGATTGCGCAAAGCATACTTTACCTTCAGCATCCATAATGACCATTGCCTCCCAATCTTTATATTTACCAATTTTTTTAATTTCCTGAGCTGAAACTTGAGCAACACCACTTATAAAAAATATTCCTAACAATATTGTAATTTTTTTAATTATGGACATGGATTTGGATAAATTGTTTGTACGTGGTTAATTTCATTAATGAGATCATCAGATAAGTTTACATTTACACTTTCTATATTTGTTTTCAACTGCTCCATTGTAGTTGCTCCAATTATTACACTAGTCATAAAGTCCTGGATTTCACAAAATTTTATCGCCATCTGACTCATATCTAGATCAAACTTTTCACTAATTTTATAATAATGTTCAACTGCATCCTCAGTATTTGGCTTTCTATACCTTGTCCAGAAATCGAAATCTCTCTCCATTCTTGATCCTCTGGGGAAATTCTTGTTTCTATACTTTCCACTTAAATATCCACTTGCTAATGGTGAGTAAGCTAAGCAGCCAATGTTTTCTCTTATAGAAACTTCAGCTAGTCCAACTTCGTAAGATCTATTTAATAAACTATAAGGATTTTGGATTGACATCATTCTTGGCAACTTTTTATCTTTGGATAACTGAAGATAATTTAAAACTCCCCAAGGGGTCTCATTTGATAAACCAACGTATCTTATTTTTCCCTGATCAATATATTTATTTAATTCTGCAAGAACATCTTCAAATTTATTCCATTCATTTTCCTTATGAACATAACCAAGTCTTCCAAAATTATTTACATTTCTTTCTGGCCAATGAAGTTGATATAAATCTATATAATCAGTTTTAAGTCTTTTAAGACTGTCATCTAAAGCAGATTCTAAGTTTGGACCTGTAAAACTATTTTCTCCACTTCTTAAATAGTCTCTTGCTGGACCAGCAACTTTTGTTGCAAGAATGACTTTGTCTCTTTTTTTTGTTTTTTCAAACCAGTTTCCAATAATTTCTTCTGTATCACCATAGGTTTCCTTTCTTGGTGGTACTGCATATAATTCAGCAGTGTCCCAAAAGTTTACTCCTTGATCTAAAGCAAAATCCATTTGTTCAAATGCCTCAAGCTCAGTATTTTGTTCTCCCCACGTCATAGTACCGAGACAAATTGTACTCACTTTAATATCGCTATTACCTAAATTTTTGTAATTCATCATAAATATTAAGTTAAAATTTTGTTAATCTTTTAAGGTATCTTGAATAATTAGTAAAAGAATATATATATTACTTATTATGGAATTTGATAAAAACGGAATACTAAACAGAGCGAAAGCAGCACAACAAACAGCTGCTGTAATGGATGAAGGTTTAAGAGCCTACATGCTAAAAGTTTATAATTACATGGCAACAGGTGTATTGCTAACTGGAATAGTAGCACTATTAACATTTAAAATGTCTGTTGTTACTAATGATGCAGGTTCAATCGTTGGTCTAACGCAGATGGGGAATGCAATTTATTTATCAGGTCTTAAATGGCTTGTAATGTTAGCACCTCTAGGTATCGTTTTTTACATGAGTTTTGGAATTAATAAAATGAGTGCATCAAAGGCACAAACTACCTTTTGGGTTTTTGCAGCTTTGATGGGTCTATCATTATCTTCAATTTTATTGGTTTATACTGGAATGAGTGTAACAAGAGTTTTCTTCATTACATCTGCAACATTTGGAGCGATGAGTATTTATGGATACACAACTAAAAGAGATCTTACAAAGTTAGGATCTTTTTTAATGATGGGTCTAATTGGAATAATTATAGCTTCAATTGTTAACATCTTTATGAAATCTTCTATGATGTATTTTGTGATTTCAATTTTAGGTGTTTTAATATTTGTTGGTTTAACAGCTTATGACACTCAGAAAATCAAAAATATGTATGTTGCCTCAGACACAGGTGAGTTAATGGGCAAAAAAGCTGTAATGGGCGCTCTTACTTTATACTTAGATTTTATCAATCTATTTATAATGCTATTAAGATTATTTGGTCAAAGAAGATAAATTTATTTTTGAAGTTTCTTCCAGATAGTATTTTTTAACAAAATCCTTAAATCGTAAGAATTTTTAAGTATTTTACCGTTTGTATCAGTAATCAAATATTTAAGATTTTTATTTTTAGGCTTAAAGTTTTTACAAATTTTATAAAGTGCATTTTCAGTGGCATTTCTAAAAACACTAAACCCCACTTGTTTACTTGAAATACTTAAACCGTAATCTTTCCAAGAACCTTCAGAAACCATCTTAGCATATAAGTCTAATATAATTTTAAGCTCATCTTTTTCAAAAAAATGTTTTTCCTCTGTTTTATTATGAGGATTATTTACAACTAATTTTAAATTACTACGCATCAATCTTATGTTTATTAATTAATGGTATTTGAAACCCTGTAAATATTATCGTTATTGGAAGCATTCCCCACACTTTAAAATTAACCCAAAATTCCTCTGTTTGTGTTCTCCAAACAATTTCATTTAATAAAGCAAGGCCAAAGAAAAAATACATCCATCGTTTATTAAGAATCTCCCATCCAATATCAGTTAAAGGAATTGATTTGCCCATAATTTTTTTAAGAATGGGTTCATTTGTAAAATATTTCCCAAAAAATAATGCAAGAGCAAACATAATATTGATAATGGTTGGTTTTACATAAATAAATATAGGATCATTAAAATAAATAGTTAATCCACCAAAAAAAGTAATTAAAATTCCACTTACTAAAGGCATTGGAGGAATTTTCTTTTCAAAAAACCAAACTATTGCTAATGCAACTAAAGTTGCAACAATCAGTGGTGGTATTGCTACTGATAAATTTTTACCACTATTGTAATAATAGAAAAAAAATATTGCTAAAGGACCGAAATCAGTAACAAATTTTAAAAAAGATTTATTCACCAAAAAGATATTAACATATTTGCCACATCACAAAACATTTATATTTTTAGCATTGATTTTTATTTCTAAATACCCATACTGATATTAATGCCAGTTCAAAAAGCTAAATTTTCAATTGGAGACATAGTAAAGCATAAACACTTCGAATTTAGAGGTGTGATTTATGATGTTGATTTTGAATTTAATAATTCTGAAGAATGGTATCAATCTATTCCAAAAAATGTTAGACCAAGAAAAGATCAACCATTTTATCACTTATTAGCAGAAAATGACGAGATAACTTACGAAGCTTATGTTTCTGAGCAAAACTTGTTGATGGACGACTCAGACGAACCAATAAAACACCCTTTAATTGAAGAGATTTTTTCAGGTAAAAAAGGCTCTAGTTATTTCAAGCTTTCTAATTAAGGCAATCATTATTCAACCACATTTAGCTCAAATCTAAGCCATATAAATTAGCTATATTTTTAGTATCTTCTGGTCAAGAGTGTTAAACGTTAATTTCGATCTTATTATCTCCCCTCTGCATTCTTGATCAGAAAACTATTTCATACTAGAAATCACCAAAAAAAATTCTAAATTAAAAATATGTTTAAACTTTTTGAGCCTAACAAGATTTTCAAAATTACCTCCAAAGCACCTAAATACGTATTATTTTTGTTTGTAGTTGTATTAACTGTTGGCTTAGTTGAAGCATTAGTCATCTCTCCTGAAGATTACAAACAAAGTGATGCAGTTAGAATTATGTATGTTCATGTTCCTGCTGCCTGGATTTCACTTGGAATATTTTCTTCTATAACCTTATTATCTATATGTGGTTTTGTGTTTAAAAATAAAAATTTTTTTTTAATTTCTAAAAGTTTAGCTCCCTCGGGATTTGTTTTTAATATTATTGCTTTAGTTACAGGATCAATTTGGGGAAAACCAACTTGGGGAACTTGGTGGGCCTGGGACGCAAGAATAACTTCAATGTTAATTTTGGCATTATTTTATGCAATGTATTTAATAGTATGGAGAATTTATGATAAGGAAGAAAAAGTCTACAAGATCTCAACTTTTATAACTATTTTAGGAATTATTAATGTTCCAATAATAAAGTACTCAGTTGATTGGTGGAATACACTCCATCAACCTGCATCTATTAATATTTTATCAAAAAGCTCAATTCATTCATCAATGCTTTACCCATTATTGATAATGACTGCGGCATTTGCTCTTTTTTCATTGTTAATTTTCTTAATGAAATATAATACAGAACTGATAAAAATTAAAAACAAAGGCTTAGATAGATTATGATAAATGAATTATTTTTTATGAATGGATATGCAGTGTACGTGTTATCTGCTTTTAGCTTTACCTTATTAAGTTTCCTAGGTTTATATTTGGTAACTAAAATGCAATTTGTTAAAGAACAAAATAAATTTGTTGCTAAATTTGGTTCACTTACTACTGAGCAAGCTAATTCTGCAAAATCACAAAGAATAAATAAAGAAATTTTAGCAAACGCAACAAATAATTAACTTTAGAACCATGTATGGTCGAAAAGTTAAATTAAGATTTTTGTTTGTAGTAATAATCTTAATTACTTTAATTTTAACAACATTCTTGATTTTAAGATCATTAGAGGAAAATGTTGTATTTTTTCAATCTCCTTCCGAAATAAAATCACTTTCTGAAATAGATAAGAGCAAAATAAGAGTTGGAGGAATGGTTAAAAAAAACTCTATTTCCATTAGTTCAAATGAAGTTAATTTTATAATTACTGACTTTAAAAATGAGATAAATGTTACTTACTCAGGAGCAGTACCAAATTTATTTGCTGAAGGAAAAGGGGTTGTTGCAGAAGGTTTTTTGAAAGACAGAAACTTTTTTTCTGCAACAAAAATTTTAGCTAAGCACGATGAAAATTATATGCCACCGGAAGTAAAAGAAGCATTAGGAGAAAAATAAATTGATCTATAGTTTTATTGGATATTATTCATTATTAATAGGATTAATTATTGGATTATCATTATTTTATTTTTCATATAAAAATTTTAATAACTCAAACATATTAGATTCCAAAATATTATCATTTACATTTTTACAATTATTTTTTGTTGTCATTAGTTTTTTGTGTTTGATTCTTTCTTTTGTTATTTCGGATTTTAGTAATGAAACAGTATTTAATAATTCACACACTACCAAACCATTATTTTACAAGATAAGTGGAACCTGGGGGAATCATGAAGGTAGTTTATTATTATGGTTACTTGTTTTAACGTTATTTATTTTCTTATTTTTAGTAAGGACTAAAAATCAACCAGTAAAATACAAAATTTTAACTCTCGTTTTTCAACAAATAATTATAGTTGGTTTCTTTTTATTTTTAATCAAAACATCAAATCCATTTAATTATATTTTTCCAATACCCACTGAAGGTCTTGGATTAAACCCAATTTTACAAGACCCAGCTTTAGCAATTCATCCGCCTATTTTATATTTAGGCTATGTTGGTTCTTCAATTATTTTTTCATCTGTCTTGGCAGCAACAAGTTTAAAAATTATCTCTACCAGTTGGGCTTCGCATATAAAAAAATGGATCTTAATTTCGTGGATATTTTTGACTTTGGGAATATTGCTCGGATCAATTTGGGCTTATTACGAATTGGGATGGGGAGGTTTTTGGTTTTGGGATCCAGTTGAGAATGTTTCTCTAATGCCCTGGCTTGCATTAACCACTCTTTTGCATTGTATTTTAGTATTAGAAAAAAAATCAATTTTAACTTCATGGGTAATAATTCTTTCTATTACAACATTTACATTAAGTATGTGTGGAACATTTTTAGTAAGATCAGGAATATTAAATTCAGTTCATACATTTGCTAATGATCCTGAAAGGGGTTTATTTATTCTTGTTTTTTTATTTATTTTGATTTTTTTATCTATTTTTATTTTTATCTTTTTTCACAAAGATAATGACAAAAAATATTATAATTTTTTTTGGTTGAGTAAGGAAACTTCAATATTAATTAACAACTGGTTTATGATGTATTTTTTATCAGTTGTATTAATAGGGACCGTATATCCAATTTTTTTAGATGTAATTTCTGCGCAAAAAATATCAGTTGGTCCTCCATTTTATCATAAGTTAATAATACCTTTTTTGATTCCTTTTTTACTTATGATGGCGATTGGTCCAAAATTAAAATGGATAAAATCTCAATTTGAAGACAAAATTTATTTAATTTCTTTTTTTATTATCTCAATTTTATTAGCATTTTTAGTATTAAAAAATTTTAATCAAAATATCTTAATTAATACAATTTTGATATCGAGTGCACTTTATTTATTTTTTATAACGCTGAGAGATTTTTTTGTAAAAAAATATAAAAATATTTCTCAAAATATTGCTCATTTTGGATTTAGTTTATTAATCCTAAGTATTTTGTTTAATAATTTATTTGCAAGTGAAATTATAACAAATCTTAAAGTTGGTGAAACTTTTGAAAATTCGAAAACTAAGATAGTTTTTGAAAGTGTTGATCAGAAAAAAGAAAAAAATTATAATGCAATTATTGCGAATTTTTCTATAAGTAATTTAAATGGTGAAGAGGATAGATTTTCGCCAGAGCTGAGAATTTATAATCAACCTGTCATTGCCACAAGTGAAGCTGATATTAAAACAACACTTATGTCAGATAAATTTATTGTAATTAATCTGGTTCAAAATCAAGATTTTTTCAACGTAAGATATCAGGTTAAACCATTCATGTTATGGATCTGGTTATCAGTAATTCTAATATCTTTTGGGGGAATTGTTAGCTTTATAAAAAAAGATCATGAAAAATAAAATATTACCTTTTTCACTTATTATTATTTTTGGAATAATATTTTTTATTTTTTATAAAGGTTTAGAAGACTCGAAAATATACACTCCAGATGTTAATACCAAAAAAGAGATACCAGTGTTTAATGCTAAAGAATTTTTCTCTGGAGAAGATGTGAAATCATCAAGTATCTTTGAGTTAGATAAGGTTTATTTATTAAATATTTGGTCTTCTTGGTGTGTACCATGTCGACAAGAGCATCCTCTTTTGATGAATTTAAATTTAGAGAATAAATTAAATATTATTGGGTTGAATTATAAAGATAATTTAAAAAATGCTGAAAATTTTTTAAAAGAACTAGGAAACCCTTATAAAGAAATCTTTATTGATTTAGATGGTACAATTGCAATTGAGTGGGGAGCTTACGGTGTTCCTGAATCATTTTTAATTTATAATAATGAAATTATTAAAAAATATATTGGAGCTCTTAACCAAGAACTACTTGATGAAATTAACTTATTTTTAAAATGAAATTTATAAGATTTATTTTAATTATTATAATATTATTCCCTTTAAACAATGTTTATGCCGAAGAGAACGATAAAAGAAATAAAATAACTAAAAATTTACGATGTCTTATATGTCAAGGTCAATCCGTTTACGATTCAGACTCTGAATTTGCAAACAGTTTAAAAATTGTAGTTGATAAAAAGCTGCAAGAAGGTCTTTCTGAAGATCAAATATATGAATATTTTAAAACCAAATATGGAGAATGGATACTCTACGATCCTGGTTTAAATAAAAACACTTATATACTTTGGTTATTGCCGATATTGATATTTTTAATCGGAGGTGCAATAATATATAAAAGCTTTATAGTTAAAAAATAAATTATTTAGTAATGAATTTAAAAAGATTTTTAATCAATCTGTTAATGATCACATTTGCATTTTCTTCAATTGCAGAGGAAAAAGTTTTAAAAGATCAAAATACAGAATTCAGTGTTTACACAGGAATGTTTGATTTTAGTGATGATGGAAAAAAATCAACTTTAATTGGCTTTCAACACCAAAATGAAAATTTAAATAGAGATACTTTTTTAGGTAATCTTTCACCGATTACAGGCGCTTTAATAACGGCTGACAGTGCAGGATATATTTATACAGGTGTTCAGGCTCAATATAAGTTAGGAGTATTAAATTTTACTCCAAGCTTTACTCCAGGATTATATTTTGAGGGTGATGGTAAAGATTTAGGTCATTTGATTGAATTTAAAAGTGAATTACAAATTTCACTCGATCTATCTAGATCAAGTGAATTAGGCTTTTCTTATAATCATATATCTAATGCTAGTCTAGGAGATAAAAATCCTGGGGCAAATAGTTATATGTTTAATTTCTTTAAAAGCTTTTAATAGATACTCATCATGAACATTAAAGATTGTTATAATTTTGAAGATTTTAGAAAATTAGCTAAAAAAAAATTACCAGCTCCTATTTTTCATTATATTGATGGTGGAGCAGATGACGAAGTTACTTTAAATAGGAATACAGACGCTTTTAACGATTGTGATTTAGTTCCTAATATTCTTAATAGTGTTGGTGAACCAGATTTGTCTACCACTGTCTTTGGTAGAAAAATTAGTATGCCTTTATTTTTATCTCCTACGGCAATGCAAAGTTTATATGATCCTGATGGAGATAAAGCTTCTGCCAGAGCTGCAGAGAAGTTTGATACAATTTACAGCATGTCCACAATGGCGTCTTTTTCAATTGAAGAGGTTGCAAATGTTTCTAGTGGGCCAAAACTTTTTCAACTTTATATCCACAAAGACAAATCAATTACTGATGATTTGATTGAAAGATGCAGTAGAGCGAATTTTGATGGAATGTGTATTACTGTTGATACGCTAGTTGCTGGAAATCGAGAAAGAGATCATAGAACTGGATTTACGACACCACCTAAATTTACTTTGGATAGTTTATTGAGTTTTGCAATGAGACCTGGATGGGTTTTTAAATATTTTACAAATAAAAAATTTGAATTAGCAAATATTAAAAATAAAACTGATAAAGGTACCAATATTGCAAAATCAGTTATGGATTATATTAATGAACAGTATGATCCAGCCATGAATTGGAAAGATGCAGAATACTGTATAAAAAAATGGAACAAGCCTATGGCTTTAAAAGGTGTAATGTCAGTTGAGGATGCTAAAAGAGCAATTGATATTGGTTGTACAGCAATTATGATTTCAAATCATGGAGGAAGACAACTTGATGGATCAAGATCTCCATTTGATCAAGTTAAAGCTATTTCAGATGCAGTTGGTGATAAATTAGAAATTATTCTTGATGGTGGTGTTAGAAGAGGAACACATGTCCTTAAAGCTTTAGCTGCAGGCGCAACAGCTTGTAGTTTTGGAAAAGCATTTCTTTTTAGTTTAGGTGCTGGTGGACAAAAAGGTGTTGAAAGACTTTTAGAAAACATGCAAAAAGAAATTAGAAGAAATATGATTTTAATGGGTTGCAAGTCTGTTAAAGACCTTGATGCGTCAAAAATAATATATAGAGACTAAAAGATAAGAATTTTTACCATTTATTTGATAAATTAAATTTTCAAACTAAATAGACAAAAAACTAATTTTCGTTTAGTTTGGCGACTTTAAATTTAAATTTATATGGAACTTGCAAAATCATTAAATAGACTTGGAACAGAAAGTGCTTTTTCTGTTTTAGCTGAAGCAAAAAAACTTGAAGCCCAAGGTAAACCTATGATCCACTTAGGATTGGGTCAACCTGATTTCAAAACTCCAAAGCACGTTGTCGAAGCAGCAAAAAAAGCTTTAGATGATGGTCATCACGGATATGTGCTGTCAAATGGAATTTTAGAATGTAGACAGTCAGTTACTAGATGGATAAAGAAACGATATAGTGCAGATGTAGATCCTGAAAGAATTATTATTATGCCAGGTGGTAAACCAACCATGCATTATGCAATTCAGTGTTTTGGTGAGCCAGGAGCAGAGATAATTCATCCAACTCCAGCGTTCCCTATTTATGAATCCATGATTAATTATACTGGTTCTACTGCAGTACCTTACGATCTAACTGAAGATAAAGATTTAAAGTTTAGCGCAGATAAAATTTTATCTCTAATTACTGATAAAACTAGATTATTAATTTTAATAAATCCAAACAACCCTACTGGAAGTTTTGTAGAAAAATCAGAAATAGACAAATTAGCTGAAGGTTTAAAAAAACATCCTCATGTGACTATTTTAAGTGATGAAATTTATAGCAGACAAATTTTTGACGATAAGGAAATGCCAACATTCTTTAATTACCCTGAGTTAAGAGAAAGACTAATTGTTTTAGAGGGTTGGAGTAAAGCTTACTCAATGACAGGTTGGAGACTTGGTTGGAGTTTTTGGCCAGAAAATTTAGTTGAGCATGTAAATAAATTATTAATAAATAGTGTCTCATGTGTAAATGCTGCCGCTCAGTTTGCAGGTATTGCTGCTTTGGATGGACCTGATGACTCAATTGACGAGATGATGGAAAAATTTACTTTGAGAAGAAAATTAATTCATGAAGGCTTAAATAGTTTACCAGGTGTAGAGTGTAGTTTACCTGGTGGAGCGTTTTATGCATTTCCTAAAGTTATTGGAACGGGTATGGACGGCTCAGAATTTTGTAAAAGAGCAATGCATGAAGCCGGTGTTGCTATCGTTCCGGGAACAGCTTTTGGACAAACATGCAAAGATTATGTAAGATTTAGCTTTGCTGCTTCAAGAGATAACATTTCTAACGCATTGGAAAATATTAAAAAAATGTTAGGTTAAGCTATGTCTGAATTAGCTTTACCAAAAATTGATAACTCTATTTTAAATAGAAAAAGTGAGATAATAAAAAATCTGTCAAAATTAACAGATAAAGAAAATGTTCTAAGTGAAGCTGACGAATTGAGACCTTATGAAACTGATGCTCTGTCAGTTTACACGCAAACACCTTTAGCAGTAGTACTTCCAGAAAATACTGATGAGGTAAGTGAGATATTAAAATATTGTTATAGTGAAAACATAAAAGTAGTTCCAAGAGGTGCAGGTACAGGTTTGTCTGGAGGTGCATTACCCCTTCAAGATGCTATTCTTCTTGGTTTAGGAAAATTTAATAAAATACTTGAAATTGATTATAAAAATAAATGTGTAGTAACACAGCCTGGAGTAACAAATCTTGGAATTACTCATGCAGTCCAACACAAAGGGTTTTATTATGCGCCAGATCCTTCTAGCCAGTTAGCATGTTCTATAGGTGGAAATGTTGCTGAAAATTCTGGTGGAGTTCATTCACTAAAGTATGGAACTACTACAAATAATATTCTTGGCGTACAGATGGTAATGATGGATGGAACCATTTGTAGATTTGGAGGAAAGTCTTTTGATCAAGAGGGATATGATCTTATGGGTTTAATTTGTGGATCAGAAGGTTTATTGGGAGTTGTTACCGAAGTCACAGTTAAAATTTTGAAAACACCTGATGTGGTAAGAGCAGCTTTAATAGGCTTTCCATCTATAAAAGAAGGAGGAGATGCTGCTTCAGAAGTTATTTCAAGTGGAATAGTGCCAGCAGGAATGGAAATAATGGATAAAGCTTTAATTGAGGCAACAGATAATTTTAGTAAAGCAGGATATCCAAGAGATGCTGAATTATTATTAATAGTAGAACTTGACGGAACAGAGTCAGAGGTTAATGAACTAATTAGAAAAGTAGAAGCTATCTGTAAAAAAAATAACTGTTCTAGTCTTAAACTTAGTAATAGTGAGCAAGAAAGACTTTCTTTCTGGGCTGGTAGAAAAGCTGCTTTCCCTGCTTGTGGAGCTATGGCTCCTGATTATTATTGTATGGATGGATCTATTCCAAGAGGTAAGCTTGCCGAAGCATTATTAGAAATTAAAAAATTATCAGAAAAATATGAATTACCGGTTGCAAATTGTTTTCATGCAGGTGATGGAAATTTACACCCACTTATTATGTTTGATGGAAATGATAAAGAACAACTTAGAAAAACTGAGGAATTTGGTTCTGAGATATTAAAAACATGTGTAAGACTTGGTGGAGTGATTACAGGTGAGCATGGTGTTGGTATAGAAAAAAGAGAACTCATGTGTGAAATGTTTAATGATAATGATATACAACAACAACTGAGTATTAAAAAATCATTAGACGAAAAAAATCTATTAAATCCTGGAAAAGTTTATCCTATACTTAGAAAATGTGCAGAGGAAGGAAGGGTTCATGTCCACAAAAATAAAGATAAATTCCCAGATCTTCCAAGATTCTAATAACGTCTATTACCCCAAAGATGAGGTTGAAGTTTCAGATTTAATTCGGGAACTATATAAACAAGATTCTCCAACGGAAATTATCGGCAACAATTCAAAAAGCTTTATTGGAAACAAAACTCAATCAGCTAACACTACTTCTTTGTCAAAAATTTCTGGTATCATCGACTATAGACCTGAAGAATTATATATTAAAGTAAAAGCCTGCACACCAATTAATGAAATCGAGAAGGTCTTAAGTGAAAATAGTCAGGAGCTAGCTTTTGAACCAATAGACTTCGGGTATATTAAAGATGGCAAATCAAATAAAGGAACAATAGCAGGATACTTATCATGTAATTATGCAGGTTCACGAAGATTTAAAGTTGGTAGTGTACGAGACCATGTCCTAGGTTTTAAGGGAGTTAATGGAAAAGGAGATATAATTAAATCAGGAGGTACTGTCGTTAAAAATGTTACTGGTTATGATTTATCAAAACTTATAGCTGGTTCGTTTGGTACACTTGTTGCTTTGACTGAAATTACATTAAAGGTGCTACCTAAGAAAGATTCTTCTAAAACTGTAATAATTTATCCTAATAATTTTGAACAAATTGATGATTTGTTTAATAAATTATCTAGTTCAAGTAGTGAAATTTCTGGTGCTGTCTTTATTCCAGAGCAATCACATGATAAAGAATTTTCGGCCAAAAGAAATAATGTTTTTAAGTTTAATGATCTTAAATCAAAAGTTTCGTTTGTAGCATTTAGAGTTGAGGGGGATAAAATTTCAATTGAGGAAAAAATTAATAACTTAAAAAAAGAACTTGAATTAAACAATTCAGATATTTCTACTCTTGATGTTTATCAATCAGAACCATTTTGGGAAAAAATAAATAATTTAGAGGTATTCGAAAAGACCGAACACAATTTAATACGAATGGTGATACCGCCAGCAAATGGTTCAAAATTATGCAAATATTTGGAAAATAACCATAATTATTTTATTGATTGGTGTGGGTCGTTATTCTGGATTGAAGTTAATAGTAAAAAAGAGGAAAAGATTAAAGATTTAAAAAAAATGGCAAACGATTTTGGAGGTTATTTGACAGTAATTAAAACTTCATCCGAATATGATTATGGTGAACCTATTTTTACCGTTGATAAAGTACGTTTGATGATTTCTGAAAAAGTAAAACAAAGTTTTGATCCAAAAAGAATTTTAAACCCAGGTAAAATGTATAGAGGTGTTTAATGCAAACAAAATTTACTGAAGAACAGCTTAGAGATCCAGACAATTTTGCAAACGAAAAAGTTTTTAAAAAGTGTGTGCATTGTGGAATGTGTAATGCTACATGCCCTACACATCAACTTTTGGGTGATGAGTTAGATGGACCTAGAGGACGTATCTATCTTATTAAAGATATGTTAGAAAATAATAGGAAGCCGACTGAAAAAGTTGTAAAGCATATCGATCGGTGTCTCTCATGTTATAGTTGTATGACTACTTGCCCAGCTGGTGTAAATTATATGCACATAATTGACCACGGAAAAAAATATATTGAAAAAAATTATCAAAGATCATTCTTTGATAAGTTAATAAGATATTTTTTATCCATCACTCTTCCAAATACAAAAGTTTTTAGATTATCAAGTTTATTAGTAAAATTATCGAAGCCATTTAAATTCTTAATGCCTTCAAAAATTAAGGATATGATTGAATTAATGCCTACAAATTTTCCTAAAAAAAGCTTACCGATTAAAGAAGTTTACAAATCCTCTACTAAAAAAAGAATTGCTAGAGTTGCTCTTTTAACAGGATGTGTACAAAAAGAAATATCCCCTCAAATTAATGAAGCAACAATCAGGCTATTAAACAGACACGGCGTAGAAGTAGTTGTTCCAAAAAAAATTCGTTGTTGTGGATCTTTAAATCATCATCTTGGAAAAGAGGAGGATGCACATCAAGATTTTAAAAACAATATAAAAACTTGGTATGAGCAGCATCAAAAAGGAAATTTAGATGCAATTTTATCAAACACATCAGGTTGTGGGACAACAATGAAAGATTATGGATTTATTTTTCGTGAAGACAAAGAACTAAGTAAAAAAGCAAAAGTAATATCAGAGCTTACAAAAGATATATCGGAATATATATTTGAAAGTTTAAAACTTGATATTAAAGATAAAGGAAAAAAATATAAGGTAGCTTATCACTCTGCGTGTTCAATGCAGCATGGTCAAAAAGTTCATTCTCAACCTGTTTCGTTACTTGAAAAAACAAACAATGAAATTATGGAAATCCCAGAAGGACATATATGTTGTGGATCAGCTGGTACTTACAACATATTGCAATCAAAAATTGCAAAGCAATTATTGAAGAAAAAAGTAAATAATATTGAAAGTTTAAATCCAGATTTTATTTCTACTGGAAATATTGGTTGTATTACCCAAATCGCTCATGGTACTAAAGTTCCAATATTACATACAATTGAAGTTTTAGATTGGTACACAGGCGGACCAAAACCTGAAATTTTAAAATAGATATTATGAAAAAAGTTTTAATTACAAGACGCTTAATAAGAGAAAGCGAAGACAAAGCATCTAATTTATTTGATGCCAAATTTAATACTAATGATGAACTTTATTCACAAAAAAAAATTATTGAAATGAGTCAAGGATTTGATGGCATATTATCATCACTAACTGAAAAATTAGATGCAGAAACAATCAATCAATTACCAGATACAATTAAAATAATTTCTAATTTTGCAGTAGGATTTGGAAACATTGATTTAGAAGCAGCAAAAAATAAAGGTATAACAGTAACAAATACACCAGAAGTTTTATCAGATGCTACAGCAGAGATTGGAATTTTGTTAATTCTAGGGGCATGCAGAAGAGCTTCCGAAGGAATAGAATCTGCAAGAGAGGGTGGATGGAAATGGTCTGCTGACTATTTAATTGGAAAACAATTAACTGGAACAAGACTAGGAATTTTAGGCATGGGTCGTATTGGCCAAAAAATTGCAAAAATTGCAAAATCTTTAGGCATGATCATTCATTATCATAATCGTTCAAAATTAAGTGAAGATAAAGAACAAGGTGCAACATATCATGATAGTATAAAAAGTCTTTTTTCTGTCTCAGATGTTTTATCAATTTGTTGTCCTGCCACAAAAGAAACAGAGAACTTAATAAATAAAGAAACTGTTGAGTATTTCCCCAAAGGTGCTGTGATAACTAATGTTGCAAGAGGCGATATAGTAGATGATGAAGCTTTAATTGATGCATTGAATAGAAGAAAAATTTATGCAGCAGGATTAGATGTTTATAAAAATGAACCAAATTTAAATCCTGGTTATTTAAAAATCCCAAGTGCTTTTGTTTTACCTCATCTTGGGAGTGCAACAAAGGATACAAGAATTGCAATGGGAAATTTAGCCATTGATAATCTTGATGAGTTTTTTAGAACTGGAAACTGTATTAATAAAGTAAATTAAAATGTCCCAATCGATAGCTTTCATTGGTGTTGGCAACATGGGTTGTCCAATGGCTGAAAATTTAATGAAGGCAGGTAAATCTGTAAAAGTTTTTGATGTCTCAAAAAAAATGCTTGGGATTGCAAAAGATAGAAATCTTGAAATAATCAAAAATTTTGATGATCTAATTACAACTGATGTTGAAACAGTTATTACTATGCTTCCAGAAGGTAAGCATTCTAAGGATGTTTATTTAGGAGAAAGTGGAATAATAAATAAAGTTTCAAAAAACTGTCTATTAATTGATTGCTCAACAATTGATATTCAAACTTCTATTGAAATTGGAAAAAAAGCTTCAGAAAAAGAAATAGAAATGATTGATGCGCCAGTTAGTGGTGGAGTAATGGGAGCCCAAAGAGCAACTTTAAATATAATGGTTGGTGGATCAAAAGAAGCATATGAAAAAGCGCTTCCTTTATTAAAAATCATGGGAAAAAATATATTTCACGCAGGTGATTTAGGTAGTGGGAATGGTGCCAAAATTTGCAACAATATGGCTCTAGGTATTGCAATGATTGCTGCTTCAGAGTCATTAATGTTAGCTAAAAGACTAAACATAGATATTAAAAAAGTTCATGAAATAATGAAAAATGCATCTGGTAATAGTTGGCCAATTTCCGTTTATCCACCTTTACCTGGTTTAATTGATGGCACTCCTTCAAATAATAATTATCGTCCAGGTTTCTCTGCAGGTATGATGAATAAAGATCTTAAACTTGCAAATGATTGTGCGAAAAGTGTAAATGCCGAAACACCATTAGGAAAAATGGCCCTCGAAATTTATGATCAATTTTGCAAAGAAGGAAATGATACTAAAGATTTTTCAGCTATTTCTAAAGTTATAGGTGGCAGCGCTTGGGATTATCCAATTGATTAATTAAATTTATTGAAGGCCATTCCTCTTAAAAGATACGCAAATGTTAAAGAAATTACGCCAGCAGTATTGTTTCTAGCACCTCTAAAATATAGTTTCAAAATGAATCTCTTCTACTTTGAGTTGAATTTATTAAATATTTGAAAGTTTAAAAGTGGCATTGACTCCTGATCCGATTAATTTTTTAATGATGTTTTAAATTTAATGGGAGAGTAAACTATGAAAGCACAGGTTTTACATAAGTATGACCCAGAGATGAAAGAAAAAGTTTGGGTCACAGGTGAAGAGTTACCAAATCCAAAAATAGAGAAAGCCAGCGATGTAATTGTTAAAATTGGAGCTGCAGGTGTTTGTAGAACTGATTTACATATTATAGAAGGTGTGTGGAAACATATTCAAGACCCGGATGGAAAATTACTCCCTTGCGTTATGGGTCATGAAAATGCAGGCTGGATAGAAGATGTCGGAAAAGATGTAACAGAATTTAAAAAAGGGGATCCAGTAATTTTACACCCTTTAATTTCAGGAACAGATGGAACATGTTTAGATTGTAGAAGAGGTAATGATATGCATGCAGCAGCAGGTGCATTTCCGGGATTAAGTATTAAAGAAGGCGGATATTCAGAACTTTTAAAAACTAGTGTTAGAAACTTGATTAAATTGCCAAAAGTCTTAGCTCCCAAAGACGTGGCTCCTTTTTCTGATGCAGGCTTAACAGCTTATAGAGTTGTTAAAAAGGCGACAAGACACTTACTTCCAGGTCAAAGTTGTGTGGTGATAGGTGCTGGAGGTTTAGGTCATATCGCAATTCAATGTTTAAAAGCAATGTGTGCAGCAGATATTATTATCGTTGAAAAATCTGAAAAAGCTTTAAAACATGCAATGGAACTCGGAGGAGATCATGGAGTAATTATTGATGGAAACGAGGTTGAAAAAGTTAAGGAAATAACAAAAGGTGTTGGTGCAGAAGCAGTTATAGATTTTGTAGGAGAAAAAGGTTCAACATCAATGGGTCTTAATATGACCGCTAACGGTGGTTTCTTTTACATAGTTGGTTATGGTGAGGAAATAAAAATACTCGCTGTTGATGTAATTATATCTGAAAGAAACATAATTGGAAATTTAGTAGGAACGTGGTCTGAATTATATGAATTAATGGAGTTAGCTGACAGAGGAAAGGTTAAGTTGTCCATGCAAGAATATAAATTAGACGATGCTAACAAAGCGCTACATGATCTTAATGATGGAAAAGTCAAAGGTCGTGCAGTGTTAGTTCCATAAATAACAAAAGAGAGGAAAGAAAGATGAAGACAATAAAAACTTGCGTAACTGCTCTTATATCAGCTTTGTTGGTATTAAGTCCAGTCGCGTATGCAGATAAGTGGAGCGATCAGTTTCCACATATCAAGGCTACTGGAGATATTCCAGGTGAGTGTTCTTACGAGTCTATGTCTAAGAAAAATTACAAAGGTAAGACACTAAAAATAAATACACATGCTGTTCCAGTTATGGGAGAACCAACTGCTTTACATGCTGAGCAATTCGCTAAACTTACAGGAGCAAAAGTTGATGTAACACATACACCTGCTGGTGATTTGTATGCAAAAGCTATGGTTCCATTTCAAGCAGGTCAAGCTCCATATGATATAGTTTTTGGATTTTCAAACTTTATTAATGATTGGAAAAGATACTTAGAGCCAGTTCCAAAAAAATATGTTGAGATGAAACAAATGCAAGACGTTACTCCATCTCACATTGGTATAGCATCTTGGGATGGTGTTATGTATCAGTTTCCAGTTGATGGTGACAGACACTATTTAAAATACAGAAAAGACGTAATTGACAATCCTAAGTATCAAAAAAAATACAAAGCTGATACTGGTAAAGAGTTAAGAGTCCCGCAAACATGGAAAGAGTATGGAGAAATGGCTGCATACTTTAATGGTTGGGATTGGGATGGTGATGGCGAAAAAGAATATGGATCTGCAGAGGTTATGAAAAAAGATGACTTGATGTATGCAGCTTTTTATTCAAGATCTGCCGCTTATTCAAAAAATCCTAAAACTCCAGGTGGTTTTTTCTTTGATTTAAAAACTATGAAACCATTAATTAATAATCCAGGTTTTGTTGAAGCTTTAACCGACTGGGTTGCAGCTACTAAATATGTTCCTCCAGGAGGAATAAACTTTGGTCTAGGTGATGAAATTGGATCATTTGGTGGAGGACAAACTTTGTTTAGTTTTTCATGGGATGATGCATTTGTTGCTGCTATGCAACCTGATAGCCCAATTAACAATAAAGTTGGTGCCGCTCAATTACCAGGCGCAATGAAAGTTTGGAATAGAACAACTAACTCTTGGGATGAAGGATTTAACCAAGCTCCTTTCTTCGTGTGGGGATGGGCAGTTGGTGTTGCTAAGAAAAGTAAAGAAAAAGAAATGGCTTTTGATTACTTATGTTTCTTTGCAAACGAAGCAAATCACCAAGCCGATATAGGTATTGGTCGTTTCGGAGTTAACCCATTTAGAAATGATGACTTTAAAGCGGATGTTTGGACTCAAATTGGTTGGGATAAAGATATTGCTCAATCATATGTTGATACCTTAGCTCAAATGGAGGAAAGTAAAAATAGAGTTTTCCCTTTGAGAGTTCCGGGTACATTTGAGTTTAACGCTGCACTAGCTACAGCTGCAGCAAAAGCTTTAGCTGGACAGTTATCACCGCAAGCTGCTTTAGACGAGGCTGCTAAGCAGTGGGAAGATATACTTAATAGAGTAGGAAAAGATAATGTAAGAGCAGCTTACTCTGTTGGTGTAGCAATGGAAGATAACAAACTTTAAAAAGTACTTTGTGGCCGTCATAACGACGGCCACAACTAACAAAATCCAAAAATTGCAATTATGAATTTTAAGCACAAGTATGTTTTTTTATTTCCTGGCTTATTTGTGCTTATAGGAATACTTATTTTTCCTATTATTTTTACTATCAGATTAAGTTTATCAGGCTGGAATAGTTATACACCTGAAATGAATTTTATAGGAATTACAAATTATATAAGACTTTTTACTGATGACCCTAGATTTTGGGAGTCTTTTTTCAGACTTAGTTTTTTATCAGTTACCACAGTTATTCTTCAATACATTATTGGTTTTGCATTAGCACTTATAGTGTGGAGAGAAATTAAATTTAAAAGATTCTTCAGAGTCATATTCTTGATTCCTATGATGACTACTCCTGTAATTATGACAGTGATTTGGAGAACTTTTTTTCATGAGTCTCTAGGACCTGTAAATGATCTTTTGGGAAACTTAGGAGTAAAGCCTATTTTATGGCTCAGTGATCCAGTTATTGCTAAATTTACTGTAATTATTGTTGAAGTATGGCAGTGGACCCCATTTATGTTTTTATTGTTACTTGCAGGTTTATTGTCTTTGCCAAAAGAACCTTTTTTAGCCGCTGCAATAGATGGCGCAAGTCCTTTTAGAAAGTTTGTATATGTTACCTTTCCACTTATGGCACCAATATCAATAGGGGCAATTATTATTAGATTAATTGAAGCTTCAAAGATAATGGATACAGTTTTTTGTATTAACTTCTGGAGGACCAGGTACAGCAACAGAAACTTCAAGTTTTTATATTTATATTAAAGGCTTAAGGGAGTTTCAAATGGGTTATGCTGCAACTCTTTCTTTTACGTATTTAGTTATAATGATCATTAGTCTAACGATCATTGCAAAGGTTTTAACAAAATTAATGATTAAAGAATAATGGAAAAACTATACAAATTTTTAAAATACATGTTTATTATTCTCTGGACAGTTTTTATTGTAGCTCCTTTTCTGTGGGCTATCTCCACTTCTTTTAAAGATTTCCAGTCAGTAAATAGTAAGGTTACTTACATTCCCTGGTTAGATTTTGAACCAACACTTGAAGGATGGCGTGTATTAATTAAATCACCTGCAAGAGGTGGGGTGGATATTGTTGAACCTTACTTTAATAGTCTTTTTGTGACCTGCACAGCAAGTTTAATAAGTATAGTTTTAGGAACTTTGGCAGCTTATGCCTTATCAAGATTTACTTTTAAAGCTGGTTTTGTCAGAAATAACGATATTACTTTCTTCTTTATTTCACAAAGAATAATGCCACCCATTGTTTTATCAATTCCATTCTTTATATTTTTAAGCACAATAGGATTATTAGATAGTTTGATAGGACTAGTAGTAGTTTATATAGTTCTTTTAATGCCTATTGCAGTTTGGATTATGGTAGATTTTTTTAACCGAGTTCCAAAAGAGTTAGATGAAACCGCACTGATTGATGGATGTAATCCATATCAAGCCTTTTATAAAGTTGTTTTACCAAACTCCATCCCTGGATTAATTGTTGCTGGTATGTTTTGTATAATATTTGGTTGGATTGACTTCTTCTTTGCTTTTATTTTAACTTTTACTGAAGTGCAATTATTACCAGTTAAAGTGGTAGCTTTAAATTCTTCTATTACACCTTGGTGGAGTCTATCCGCATCTGCCTTAATATCTGTGGCTCCACTTATAATAGTCGCTTTTGTGGTTGAAAGATATTTGTCTAAAGGAAATTTATCAGGAGCCTTAAAATAATGAACCTGGTTGCAAAACATTTAACTTATAAACCTGATGATCAGTATCATCTCAATGATGTTTCTTTTAATTTTGAAAAAGGTGGACTTTATACTATTCTTGGACGTACATTGTCTGGCAAAACAACACTTTTAAAGACAATAGCTGGTTTATTAAATCCGGATAGTGGAAATATAAATTTTGAAGATAAAAATTTTAGCAAAGTGCCAGTATGGGAAAGAAATGTTGCTATGGTTTATCAGCAATTTATCAATTACCCCCATTTGAGTGTTTATGAAAATATTTCATTTCCACTAAAACAGAGAAAATTAAATGAGGAAAATATAAAAAAGAACGTTGAGGATGCTTTAAAAACGGTTGGTTTAGTAGGTTTTGAAAATAGAAAAATCCAAGAATTGTCTGGAGGACAGCAACAAAGGGTAGCATTAGCAAGATCACTTGCGAAAAAAGCAAAAATCTTATTATTAGATGAACCTCTTGTTAATCTTGATTATAAACTTCGTGAACAACTTAGAGAGGAATTTAAAACCATATTTAATGAGGGATTGGCTAATGAGACTATTTTAATTTACTCAACCACTGACCCACAAGAAGTTATGGAATTAAATGGAGAGGTAATTGTACTTGATGAGGGTAAAGTTTTACAAACTGGTCCAGCTAAAGATATTTTTGAAAATCCAATTAACCTCAAAGTTGCTGAAATTTCAAATGATCCTCCGATGAATATTATAAATGGCTTAAAAATTGATGGTAAAATTACTTTCGAAAATATCAACATCAAACTACCAAAACATTTATCTCAATTAGATAATAAAAATTATAATTTTGGAATTAGATCTTCAGAAATTAAGCTTAGTGATAGCGGTGAGGAATTTGAAATAGAGTTAGCAGAAATTAGTGGGTCAGAAACATTATTACATTTAAAAAGAGGAAGTACAAAAGTGATTGCATTGATTGAAGAAGTTATGAATTTTAAAATTCATGAAAAAGTAAAAGTTGTGTTCAATTCTGATAAATTTTATGTTTTTGCAGAAGATGGAAAATTAATCTCATCACCATTCAGGATTAAGAATGGCTAAAATAGATCTATCAAACATCTCACATACTTATAATCCAAAAGATTTAGAACCTACTTATGCTCTAAATCCATTTTCGATGACATGGGAAAATGGTAAACGTTACGCAATACTTGGACCATCTGGTTGTGGAAAAACAACTATGTTAAATATTGTATCAGGCTTAATAAAGCCTACTCAAGGCAGGATACTGTTTGATAATGAAGATGTAACTAGCCAAAAAACTGAAAATAGAAATATTTCGCAAGTATTTCAGTTTCCAGTAATTTACAATACAATGTCAGTATATGATAATTTAGCGTTTCCACTAAAATGTCGAGATTTTGAAAAGAATAAAATTGAAGAGAGAGTTCAATCTGTATCTGAAACATTAAATCTTTCTTCATTTCTCAAAATGCCCGCAAGGAAACTCACAGCAGATCAAAAACAACTCATTTCATTAGGAAGAGGATTGGTGAGGGAAGATGTAGCTGCTGTATTAATGGATGAACCATTAACAGTAATTGATCCAGACTTAAAATTTAGATTGAGAAGAAATTTAAAAGAAATTAATGAAGAATATAAAACAACATTAGTATATGTTACTCATGATCAAAATGAAGCGATGACATTTGCTGACAATATTATTGTAATGGACCAAGGTGAAATAGTTCAGGTTGGGCTTCCCAAAGATTTATTTGAAAGACCTAAAACTACTTTTGTTGGCTATTTTATTGGTTCTCCTGCAATGAATTTATTTGAAATCCAATTACACACAGACAATAGTGTAAAAATTAACGATACAACAATAAAAACAAATACAAATTTATCAAAATTGAAAAATAATAATATAAAACTAGGAATTAGATCAGAATTTGTAAAGGTAGCAAAAGATGAAAGCGAGAATTTGGTAGAAGTTAATATTCAAAAAATAGAAGACTTTGGAAACTTCAAACTATTAACAACAAAAATGGGTCAACTAACAATAAAGTCAAAAATCAATAGAGAGATTGAAATTGCTAATGATAAGGTAAAATTACATTTTCCTCCCGAAAAATGTTGTGTGTACCAAAATAACAAATTGATTTAAGTCAATTTCTACTCAGGATTGTAAAAAAATTTAATTAGCTTTAAATAGTGACAATCTGTGCCTCTTTTTAGAAAGACTCTAATATGAATCTATGTTTTACTTTATCTCAGTTAATTAACTAGAGGAGAAGAAATGATTAAAAATAAAAAATCATTGAAGGGTTCTAAAACTCCTTCAAGAAGAAAGTTCTTCAAAGCCGCAGCAGCAACTGGTGCAGCCGCAGCGACAGCTGTAGCAATGCCGAATGTTGCTTTTGGTGCTCCGCAAACATTAAAGATGCAAGCAGCATGGCCATCAGGTGCTAACATCTTTTTTGAAATGGCCGGAGACTATGCCAAAATGGTCGGAGACATGTCAGGTGGAAGTTTAAAAATTGATCTTCAACCTGTTGGAGCAGTTGTAAAAACTGGAGAAATTGGACAAGCTGTAAGTGACGGTGTTCTTGATATGGGACACTGGGTTACTGCTTATTGGTATGGAAAAAATCCTGCCGCGTCTCTTTTCGGAACTGGCCCATCTTACGGTCTATCATCTCAAGAAGTAATGGCTTGGATGGAAGAAGGTGGTGGAAGAGCATTGTATGAAGAAACATTAGCAAAAGTTGGATATGACTATGTTGGTGTTTTTGCGATGCCTATGCCAGCTCAACCTTTTGGTTGGTTCAAAAAGAACGTAACTAAAGTAAGTGACGTTAAAGGTATGAAGTATAGAACAGTTGGTCTTGCAACTAACGTTCTTACTGCAATGGGTATGGTAGTTAGACAATTACCAGGTGGTGAAATTCAGCCTGCAATGAAAACTGGTTTGATTGAAGCTGCTGAGTTTAACAACCCAACTTCAGACTCTCAGTTTGGTATGCAAGATGTTTCTAAGCATTATCACTTAGGATCTTTCCACCAATCACAAGAGATGTTTGAAATACCTATTAACAAAAAAACATTTAATAGCTTATCTCCTGCAAACCAAGCAATATTAAAAAATGCTTCGTATGCAGCAAATACCGCTAACTACTTTAAAGCTTTGGTAAGATACTCAGCTGATTTATCTAAATTGATGAATGAGCATAAAGTAAACGTTTACCAAACTTCAGATGCAATTTTAGCAGAGCAGTTAAAAGGTTGGGATAAAGTTGTAGGTGATTTCTCTTCTAAAGATCCATTCTTTAAGAAGATTGTTGATTCACAAAAAGCTTACGCGAAAAGAGTAATGAAATATTTACTAATGAATCAGCCTAACTACAGACTTGCTTATGAAAATGAGTTTGGTCCGTTAGCGAAAGTTAAAATCTAAGGTTCAAATATATAAAAAATTAAGGGGGCTTTTTAGCCCCCTTTTTTTTAATTGAATTAATTAAGAAAATTAAGATAAGTTAGTTAAATATGTACTCTTATATAAAATTTGCAGATACTCTTAGTACCTCAATGGGTAAAGCCTTCTCATGGTGCATAGTAATTTTGATGGGAGGAACATGTTATGAGGTTATTATGGCTTACGCATTTAATGCTCCTACTTTATGGAATTTTGATTTCAGTTTACAAATGTATGGAGCGATATTTATGATGGCTGGAGCTTACACCTTAGCAACAGAAGCTCACGTTAGAGGAGATGTTATTTACAGATTGTTTCCAACTAAAGTTCAAGGATGGATAGATTTAATATTATATTTCATCTTCTTTTTTCCAGGGGTGATTGCACTTGCATTTTATGGATATGAATATGCAGCTAAGGCATGGATGGTGAAAGAAACAAGTTGGAATAGTCCAGCACAAATTCAAATTTATATGGCAAAATCATTAATACCTTTATCAGGTATACTTCTTACACTCCAAGGAATTAGTGAAGTATTTAGAGCAATTATTTGTATTAGAACAGGACATTGGCCAGAGAGAGATGCCGGTGCTGAAGAAACTGAAAAAATTTTAATGAGAAAATCTAAAGAGGAAGAAAAAATAGATGTTGTTTAGTTTAACAAATCCAGAAATTGCTATTTTAATGATGGTGATATTTCTGTTTGCTGTATTACTCGGATTTCCTATTGCATTTACTTTAATGGCAATGGGTTTAGGATTTGGGTATTACGCATATTTTGATCCGTCAAGAATGGATCATCTATTAGATAATAGGATATTTAATTTATTTGTTTCAAATACCTACTCTGTGATGGATAACCATGTCCTCACCGCCGTACCTTTGTTTTTATTTATGGGATATTTAGTTGAAAGAGCAGGCATAGTTGCAAGATTATTTTATGCCATAAGACTTGCATCTCATTCTCTTCCAGCATCAATGGCAGTTGCTGCCCTAGTTACTTGTACTTTATTTTCTACAGCAACGGGTATAATTGGAGCAGTTGTGACTTTAATGGGTTTGCTTGCTTGGCCTGCAATGGTCAAAGCTGGTTATGATAAAAAATTTGCATCAGGAGTAATATGTGCTGGAGGATGTTTAGGAATTTTAATTCCTCCTAGCATTATGCTTATTGTTTATGCAGTAATAGCTCAGTTATCTCCATTAAGATTATTTGCAGCAGCAATATTTCCTGGTTTGATGTTAGCAGGTTTATATATTTTATATGCAATTATTTTGGCTTATTTTAATCCATCAGTTGCACCTAAGCCTCCTAAAGAAGAAATTCCACCAAGATCAGTAATTTTAAAAGAAGTTTTGGTTTCATTCTTACCATTATTTTCATTAATTATCTTAGTATTAGGAAGCATTCTTGCTGGCTTAGCTACCCCAGCAGAAGCTGCAGGTGTTGGAGCTTTTGGAGCGTTAGTTTTATCTTTCTTTTATAAATCTCTAAAATGGAAAAATTTTAAAGAGTCAGTATTTCTTACTGCAAAAACTACCGCAATGATTATGTGGTTGTTTATTGGATCTTGGACGTTTGCGTCAGTATTTTCATATTTAGGAGGACATGAAGTATTTGAGCATTTTTTTAAATCAATGGATATACAACCTTGGCAATTTTTAGTCATTACACAAATTATAATTTTCTTATTAGGCTGGCCATTAGAATGGACAGAAATATTAATTATATTTGTTCCAATATTTTTACCTTTAGTAGAATTTTTTGGAGTTAACCCTTATTTTTTTGCAATGTTAATTGCTTTAAATTTACAAACATCATTTTTAACCCCCCCCATGGCCATGTCGGCTTATTACTTAAAAGGTGTGCAATCTAAAAATGTTGAATTAATTGAGGTATTTAAAGGCATCATGCCATTCTTAGCGATTGTTATTTTTGGAATGGTTTTAATGTATTTATTTCCAGGTATAGCTTTGTGGTTACCTGATCAATTATTTGCTAACTAACTTGATGAATGAAATTGTAAATTTTTCTGTTCAAGAATTAATAAATAAAATTTCAAATTCTCAAATTACTTCTGTCGAAATATGTGAAGCATATATTAAGAGAATTAATAAGTTTGAAAAAGATATAAATGCTTGGGCTTTTTTTGACAAAGAATTACTATTGGAAAAAGCCAAAGAGTCAGATGCTTACAAAAAATCTGGAAAACCCATTGGTCCACTACATGGTATTCCTGTAGCGATTAAAGATATTGTTGGTACTTTAGATATGCCAACTGAATGTGGTACACCGATAAGAAAAGGTAAATCTTATTCACAGAATGCAGAAATAGTTGATTTATTAACTTCTTCAGGGGCTATTGTGATGGGTAAAACTGTTACTACTGAATTAGCATATTTAAATCCCTCCAAAACAAAAAACCCACACGATTATTCACGAACACCAGGAGGATCATCAAGTGGTTCTGCTGCAGTTATCGCATCTTATATGGCTCCACTTTCAATAGGATCACAAACTGGTGGCTCAATAATTAGACCAGCATCTTATTGCGGTGTTGTTGGATACAAACCTTCATTTGGTTTGATTTCTAGAAATGGAGTATTAAAGACTTCCGAAAAACTTGACCATTTAGGAGTTTTTGGAAAAACAGTTGAGGACATAGCTTATTTAGTTAAAGAATTAATTAAAAAGGACTCCCATGACCCTGCCACTGTTTATTATTCTTCAAATAATATGGTCGACGCTGTAAAAAAAGGTCCTTTATATGAACCTAAGTTCATATTTTATAAAACTGAATTTTGGAAAGCAATTGACAAAAAATCTAAGGAAGCTTTTGAATATTTTATAAAGTCATTTAAAAAAAATATTGAAGTTCATGATACTCCATCTTATTTTAAAGATATCCACAAATATCATCAAATAATTTATGAAACTGATCTAGCTAATAATTTTAGTGATTATTACAAAAATTATAAATCAAAACTTTCAAAAATTATGCAAACTGCAATTTCAAATGGAAGAAAACATTCTGCAAGAGAATATGCTGAAGCAATAGATTTTATGAAAAGAAGTTATGACTCATATAAAGAAGTATTCGAGGACTATCACGGAGTTTTATCCCCATCCAGTCCAGGCGTCGCCCTAAAAGGTCTGAAGAGTACTGGATCAGCAGATTTTAATAAAGTTTGGTCTTACCTAGGAACTCCTTGTATTTCACTCCCTTTACTTCAAGGCGAAAATAATTTACCATTAGGCATTCAAGTTGTTGGAGAGAAATATGACGATAATCGTTTCTTAGGAGTTTCCAGTTGGCTTGAAAAAGAAAGTGAGAAATTTAATGAATAAACTTGTAACACTAATAGGACTTTCTTTTGCAATCTTTTTTCTTATAGGTTTAGCAACAACACTTACAAGATCTATGATGATTGGTTTTCTTGATGTGTTACCAGTTTATATATTGATGATACTTGCGATATCGATGATGTTGTACGAAGCCTTCTTCGACAAAAAATAAATTTAATAATTCGTAAATTTACTACCTCAGATTGTAATACAATGGTTTACAGTTATTTTAATCTAGACTTAAACGCACATTTGTAATTTAATCTTTACTGTTAATTAACAATGAAGAGGAGAGAGTAATGATTAAAGAAAAAAAATCATTGAAGGTTTCTAGATCACCTTCAAGACGTAAGTTCTTTAAAACTGCAGCTGCAACTGGTGTTGCTGCTGTTGCTTTATCTGCTCCAGCTGTTGCCAAAGAGAGAATAGAAGCTTCTATGGTAGCTACTTGGCCTAGAGATTTTCCAGGCCTAGGAACTGGTGCACAAAGACTTGCTCAAAGATTAAGCGATATGAGTGATGGAAGAATTCAAGTTACTTATTATGCTGCTAACGAAAGAGTAAAAGCATTTGACTCGTTTGATGAAGTTGCATCAGGTAACTCTCAAATGTATCACGGTGCTGATTATTACTGGGTAAAAAAACACCCTGCATTTGGATATTTTACTGCCGTTCCATTTGGTTTCACATATGCTGAAATGAATGCGTGGTTAAAATTTGCTGGTGGACAAGAGCTGTGGGATGAATTGACTGACGATTTCGGAACACAAAGTTTTGCTGCTGGTAACACTGGAGTGCAAATGGGTGGTTGGTTTAACAAAAAAATTAGATCAGCTAATGATATTAAGGGTTTAAAAATGCGTATGCCTGGTTTAGGTGGACAAGTACTTGGAAAACTTGGTGGTTCTCCAATTTCACTTCCAGGTGGACAAATTTATGAAAACCTTGTGTCTGGTGCAATTGATGCAACGGAATGGGTAGGACCTTGGAATGATGAGGCTTTCAAGTTTTATGAAGCAGCCAAGTATTATTACTATCCAGGAATGCACGAACCAGGATCAACCCTATGTTGTGGTGTAAATAAATCTTGGTTCACAAGTCTAACTAAGTCAGATCAGTTGATTATAAAAACTGCTTGTGACTGGGCTGATACAACTACTATGGCTGAATATAATGCAAAAAATGGAGCAGCATTAGATCGTTTAGTAAACGAAAATGGAGTTAAACTTGAGAAGTTTAACGATAAAGTTTATGACGCTTTTGCTAAAGGTGCTGCAGAAGTTTTTGACGAAGTTCAGCAACATAGTGCTCTTGCTCAGAAAGTGCATGCTGCTTTTGTTAAAGGACGAAAAGAAATAGGTGCTTGGACAAATTTGTCTGACTCACCGTACATTTCTCAAAGAAATAGAGCATTAGGAGTATAATTTAATTCTAATTAATACTAGAGGGCCCTTAAACGGGCCCTCTTTTTATATATCATTAAAAGTTTTGTCATATGATTGAGAAAAAAAACTTATCTATTTTAATAAGAATATTTAGTTATTCTATCTTAACATTAACATTAATTTTTTTAATAAATAATGTTTTAACAGTTTGGTTTGATTGGCCAGGAGTTAAAAAACTTTTTTCTCACTATGAAATATTTGGATTTAAAAAATTAAAAGAACCTTTAGAGGGACTTGCGATGAGTCTGTCGTATATTCAATTATTATTTTATTTTTTATGTTTTATAGGAGTTATAATGTTTGTTTTAAAATCTTTAAAACAAACATTACAAACAGACTCAGAAATACTAAAAAAAATAACAGCATATATTATTAGATCTTCATTCTGGGCAGTGCTAATTGTTGGAGTAGCAGACTTTTTAATCTCATTTATGGTTGTAGAAAAAATTGGTTGAGCCAATTTTTGGGGAACAAGTTAAAATTAATTTAGTAAAACCTGCTTTCAGAATTTCATATATACATTTCCCACTTATATTAGCTTCTTTTGTAATCGGTTATTTCACAAGATCTGTAGGATTTATTTGGTTAGCAGTTTTAGTAGTTGGAAGTGAGTTCTTGATAGTTGTATCAAGATTTATATTTCAATATGAACAAGCTTTTCAAGGAGATCTTGTTCGTTTTTGGTATGCTGCACTTTATCTTTTTGCAAGTGCATATGCATTAATTCACGAAGGTCATGTAAGAGTTGATGTTTTGTATGCTAATTTTAGTGAGAGAAAGAAGGCATGGACGAATGCAATTGGATCTCTCATTTTAGGCATTCCTTTATGTTTGATAGTTATATTTTTGGGTATGGGTGGTAAAGCTAGTATCATTAATGGTCCAGTAATTTCATTTGAAATTACTCAGCAAGGTTCGAATGGATTATATTTACTTTATTTAATGGCAGTTTACTTAGCAGTATTTGCAGTAAGTATGTTAACTCAATTCACAAGTTATTTTATGAGTAGTAGTCACAAACTTTTAAATAATTAAATAATGGAACATTTATTTTTAGCTTTACTGGTAATTATAATGATTGGAGCTTTGGCATCTGGTTTTCCAGTAGCTTTTGCACTGCCTGGATCAGCAATAATTTCAATAGGACTAGCTGCTTTTTTCGGTTATTTATTTGCAGGAGACCCCAGTGCTTATTTTGCTGTTGATGGGCCTAAAGAATGGTTAACCGCTGGTATTACTAATTTTAGGAGTAATTATTGGGATGTAGAAACTGACACCTTAATTGCGATCCCATTGTTTATCTTTATGGGGATAATGTTGCAAAAATCAAAAATTGCAGAAGACCTTTTAGTTACTATGGGACAACTATTTGGACCAATTCCAGGAGGGCTTGGTATTTCTGTTATCTTTGTTGGTGCATTACTTGCAGCGACAACCGGAATAGTTGGAGCAACAGTAATAGCAATGGGACTAATTTCCTTACCCACAATGTTAAATAATAAATATGACAAAAGATTAGCAAGTGGAATTGTTTGTTCCTCTGGTACACTTGGTCAAATTATACCTCCTTCAATTGTCTTAATTATTATTGCTGATCAATTGGCAAGTGCCGCTGACGTTGCAAATACTATGCGTCAGACTGATTATAAAATTTTAACTGGCGAATTTAATATGCCTGGAGAATTTAGAGTAGGGTCTACTTCAGCTGGGGATATGTTTTTAGGAGCATTATTACCAGGATTAGTTTTGGTTGGATTGTATATGCTTTACATATTTGTGTATGCAAGATTAAACCCAAAAGCAGCTCCTCCTGTTCCATTTAAAGGAAATTTCGATTCTAAATTTTGGATCAAAGTTGTTTTAGTAATTATTCCACCACTTGCTCTAATCTTTGCAGTTTTAGGATCTATACTTATGGGTATTGCTACAGTAAATCAGGCTGGATCAATAGGTGCTATTGGTGCAACAATGATGGCAGGCTATCGATTGCATCAAGGTAAAAAGAATGCATATTATCCAATAATAATTTCAATCGTATCTTTAATTCCAATTTATTTTTTATCTAAAAATTATAACTTAAATATTAAAGCTGTTGACACTAGAGATCTAGGCGCAATATTAATTGCATTATTTTTTACAATTACATTTTTAGCAAGTGTTGTATGGAGTTTTTGGAGATCATTTAAAATAGAAGATGTTTTAAAAGAAGTTGTGGTAGAAACTTGTGTAACTACCTCAATGGTATTTATAATTCTACTCGGGGCAGCAATGTTAACCTCTGGATTTAGGGCATTTGGAGGTGAAGAGTTAGTAAGAGACTTTCTTCAAGATTTACCAGGAGGGTTTTGGACTCAGTTTGTTGTTGTAATGGTAGTTATCTTTTTATTAGGTTTCTTTCTTGATTTTATTGAAATAGCTGTAGTTGTTGTTCCTACTATTGCTCCTATATTATTAGCTGAACCCGGTGCGAATGTAAGTGCAATTTGGCTTGGTGTTATGATTGGGGTAAATTTACAAACTTCATTTTTAACCCCACCATTTGGATTTGCTTTATTTTATTTAAAAGGAGTAGCTTCAAAACTTGTTACTACTTTAAATATTTGGAAAGGAGTTGTTCCGTTTATTATTTTACAATTGATAGGTCTTGGAATTGTTGGTTTCTATCCTTCATTGGTAAATTATTTACCAGCAAGAACATATTTAACTTCTAATGTAGCTCCACCACCAATGAATCCAAAACTACAATATTGCTTACAAGAATATAAATTTGCAATTTATAATAATGAAGAACAAACAATTACAAATGCAATTAAGAATATGCAGAAATTAATTCCAGCAAATCTTCCAGTAGATAAATTAGATATCTTTGAAGAGCATTTTGATAATGCTTTAGGAACTTTTGCTATAGTTAAAAAAATTACAAAAAACTGAGCAAGAATATGATTTATTTACAAAAGATTATAAAGATCTTCATTTCAATGTAAGAAAAATTCAGAAAAAAGTTAGAAAAATTGACCAAAAAATAAAAAAGTTAAAAGCTGAAATTAGAAACTTAGACGAAGATAATTTATCAGCTAAAAATAAATTAGAATTAAAGATTGAGAATTACGAGCTAGAAATTAAAGAACTTGAAAATAAAGTTCCTGAAAGCTGGAAAACTAAAAATGGAGAGTTTGAAATATTACATAAAGCAAAAAACACAAGAACCAAGAGATATAGAAAAAAAACGTTGATGAAGCTTATGAAACTTTAGATCAAATAGTAATGTTTATAAATGATAATGAAAAATTAAAAGAACTTTTGCCAAAAATAAAAGAATTAAGAAATACTATTGATAATAAAAATTTTGAAAAATCCATTTCAATAATTGATAGTCTTTTTGAAAATCTCGGAGAAATCTCTGGAACAGAAGAATTTGCAAATAAACTTGATGATCTAATTTCTGTCATCGATAATGATGAGATTGATGAGCAGAAGTTAATTGAAACCAGTTCAGAAACTTTTGATCTTTTCAACTTAGAAGTTTCATGGAGAGATGATGCTAACAAAAATTTATTACCTGAATTAATTAAATACAATGATGTAATTAAACACAATATTGGACTAAGACTTCAAAGCAGGTTAACTAAAGAACAAGCTAAATTTGTTGCAAGATGTAACTCAGTTCACCGAGATATATCTTTAAACTTTTAATTCTTTGGAATTTGTTTTTTCAATCATTCTTCGATGTGAATTAATATCCTTTAGCATACCCATCTTTTCTAGGATCTGATCCACCCAAGAGATCACCTTCACTTCTATTTATTTTTATTGCTTGGCCCCCACCATGTGTACCATCAAAATATTCTACATTATGACCTATTTTTTTGAGACCATAGAAAATCTTTTTATCAACGGTTTTTTCTAGTTTGTAAATATTATTAAAATGAAAAGCTCTTGGAAAACTCAAAGCTTCTTGTGGTCCCATTCCAAAATCAATCATATTATTTAAAACATGAACTTGTCCTACTGGTTGATATTGGCCTCCCATAACGCCATAACTTAAAGTTGCTTTGTTGTTTTTATCAATAAGCATACCAGGAATAATAGTATGTAACGGTCTTTTTAAGCCTGCTATACAGTTTGGATGTCCATTTTCTATTCTGAAATTTGTACCTCTGTTATGTAAAAGTATTCCGCTTTTATTTGTAGTAATACCTGATCCAAATACATAACAAACAGAATTGATTATTGATACACTATTTAAATCCTTATCTACTACTGTTAGATATATTGTTTCTGGATGAGCTGGAATATTTAAGTCACCAACATCACTGCATGAATTTAAATTAATTTCATTAAAAATTTCTTCAATATTTTTATCACTTAAAATTTCTTCTAAATTAAAGTTAACAAAATTTGGATCGCCTAAAATTGTTTCTTTTACTTTATAAGCTTGTTTTGTAACTTCTGCTTCAAGATGAAATCTTTCTATACTATTTAATTTATAATTTTGAATATTTAGTTTTTCTAATAATCTCATCATAATTAATACTGTAACGCCAGGTCCGTTTGGAGGGCATTGATGAATAAAATTACCCTTATAATTGGATTTGATTGTATCTGATCTTATTGTACTCTGTTTTGAAAAATCCTCAAAAGTATGTACACCACCTAGTTCATTTAAAGTTTCAATTATATCTTTTGCAATTTCTCCTTCATAAAATTCTTTACTTCCTTTTTTGCTAATTGCTTCAAGTGTTTCTCCTAAAGCAATATTTTTCATTAATTCATTTTCTTGATAAGTTCGACCATCTTTCAAAAAGGTTTTTTTTGAATTTTTATTACCATTGATTTTATTTAAACTATTTTTCCAGGCATTTGATACGACTTTGGTAACTCTATGACCATTCCTTGCAATATCGATTGCACCTAAAAATAATTGTTCAAAATCTAGCCTACCAAATTCTTTATGAATTCTTTCCCAAGCGTTAAGTGCACCAGGAATTGTGACTGAATGTGGACTAGTTAATCCAATTTTATCGATACTCTTATCCTTAAAAAAATCATAATTTAATTTTTCAGGTGCTAAACCTGATCCATTAAAAGACACTGCATCCTTATTATCCATTTTAACTATTGCAAAACAGTCGCCACCAATACTCGTTGCATTAGGCTCTACTACAGATAAAACAATCGAGGCAGCAATCGAAGCATCAACTGCATTTCCACCAATTTTGAGTATTTTTAATGCTTCCTCTGTAGCTAAAGGATGTGAAGTTGCAGCCATTGCATTTGAAGAGCGTGCATCTTTATCTTTTGTTGACTGATTATTCATAGTACAGATTAATTCTCAAAATTTATAAATGATTACTAAAGTAAATAAAAGCATTATCATATTCTGTATTTTTGCTTTTGGTTTTTTATTATCTAATTTGGTAAGATCCATCACAGCAACATTAACACCTGTCCTCACATATGAATTCAATTTAACAGCTGGAAATTTAGGGCTATTAGCAGGAGGTTATTTTATAGGTTTTTCAATAATGCAAGTTCCAATAGGACTACTCTTGGATAAATTTGGGCCAAAAAAAGTTGTTGGATATTTTTTAATTATAGCATTAGTGGGAACGATTTCATTTGCATTAGCAAAAAGCTTCTCTGGATTACTTGTTTCTAGAATTTTTATCGGTATTGGTGTGAGTGCTTGTATGATGGGACCACTGACTGGTTACAGAGTTTGGTTTGCTGAAAAGTATCAACAGAGAGCAAATTCTTGGATGTTAATGGTAGCAAATATAGGCTTTGTCTCTTCGACTTTACCTGTTCAAATTTTATTACCTTACATAGGTTGGAGATGGATTTTTATATTAATAGCTATACTGATCCTAATAAGTATTATTTTAATATTTTTATTTACACCTAATTGGGAGCAGAAAGAAAATTTTACAATTGATGCCGAAAAAAAAGGCCTAGCTCAAATCTGGAAGAATAAGTTTTTTATAAGTTTAGTGCCATTAGCATTTATTAATTATGGTGGTATCCAAGCAATTCAAACGCTTTGGGCTGGACCTTGGATGTTAAATATAACTGGATATTCACCATTTCAAAGTGCTACAGGGTTATTTTGGATCAATATAACAATGTTGGCATCATACTTTTTATGGGGCTATATTTTGCCCAAACTTTCTGATTATGGCATTAGCAGTATCAAATTAATTAAATTTGGACTGCCCATAAGCTACTTTGTTTTTTTTCTGATAATATTCCTTGGGACTAAAGCTGGAGCATTATTATTTGCAATATATATTATGACTTCAATAGTGATTTCCCTTACACAACCAGCAATAGCTTTAAATTTTTCACAAAGTCTTGCAGGCAAATCACTCACCTCTTACAATGTATTTATTCATTCAGGAACATTTTTTATGCAATGGGGAATTGGATTATTTATAGACTTATTTAATTCAAAAGGATTTGATATATTAAGTAGTTATAGAATTTCTTTTTCGATTTTTTTAATTCTTTGTATATTAAGTTATATTTTTTTCATTTATTTAAATAAAAATAATGATTAATAAAAAATGATATTAATAAATATATTTTTTTTTATATTTACAATTTATACTTTGATTTGTATTTTTCTTTTTTTTTATCAAAGAAATTTGATGTACCATCCAAATGAGAATAATTATTCTGGAGATAATTTAGAGGTTAAAATTGAAAAAGTAAGTATCCAAACATCAGATAATATTAATCTTTTAGGCTGGTTTCATAATAAAAATTTAAAAAGTTATAAAACAATAGTTTATTTTCACGGAAATGCTGGGACACTTGAAAACAGAGTCCATAAATTAAATCATTTTAAAGACATGGATGTTAATTTTTTAATTATTGCATGGAGAGGGTTTAGTGGAAATAAAGGAAAACCAAGTGAGGAGGGTCTTTATATAGATGGTACTAGCGCAATAAACTGGCTAAAAGAAAAAGGTCTGAAAGAAGAAGATATAATTATTTATGGAGAGTCATTAGGAACTGGAATTGCTACTGAAATTACTCAGAATAAAAATTTTGCAGGATTAATTTTAGAAACACCTTTTACATCAATGATAGAAGCTGCGAAAAATTTTTATCCATATATCCCAGTAGGTTTAATTTTAAAAGATAAGTATGAAAATAATGAAAAAATTAAAAATATCAATATCCCAGTATTAGTAATGCATGGTGAGGCCGATCAAATAGTTCCATTTTGGATGGGTAAAAAAATTTTTAATTTAGCAAGTGAACCCAAATATTCATATTTTACAAAATATGACGACCATATGATGGAATATGATGATAAACTTGTATTAGCCCTAAAATCGTTTGTTGATAGTTTAAATTAAGCCACAATCTAAACAAATATAATTCAAATTTTTTTTTTAAGTTAATATATGAAAATTTTTTTCTTATTTTTTATTGTTCTTTTTTCTTTAAATAATTTATCAAATGCCAAAGAAAATTTAGCATCTGTAGACAGCCTTTTTCATATTGATCAAATGAATTCACACGATGAAAACTTCGCATTATATTTCAAAACCCGTGAAAAAGCTGTCTTAGCTCGAGGAGAAAATTCAAATTATATAAATGATTTTCCAAAGGATCTTTATATTTACAATTACAAAACAAAAGAATCTTTGCCATTAATTTCATATGAATGGTTTCCAAAAACAGCAAAATATTATTTGCAGGAATATGATTTTCCGGTTTTTCCAGATGACTTTGCGTATTATCTTTTGAAAGATAATAAAACTTTAGTAATGATTAGTACTGTAAAAAGTTTAAAGGCTAATTTCAAATTTGATATTATTGAAAAAAAATTAGAGCTTTATCCTGTAAATGGAAAATTTGATTTTATTATATCTTCAATTGCCAAAAATTGTGGACATTATAAATTTAAAGAAAATTATAAATGTAGTTTTTATAAGCCTTTAATATCTAGTACATTAATTAACTAATTTGAGTGAAAGCCTCTGCAAATTTTTCAGCTTCAAAAATTTGTAAATCATCCTCTTTTTCTCCTAATCCAAGAGCAATAATTGGCAGTTTATATTTTTTAGCAACAGCTAAAAGAATACCTCCTTTTGCTGTGCCGTCTAATTTTGTCATAATAAGACCAGTTATTGGAATAATTTTATTAAATTCTTCGACTTGATTAATAACATTTTGACCCGAAGTTGCATCTAAAACTAAAATAACATCATGTGGAGCATCAGGATCAATTTTTTTAGTAACGTTTGCAATTTTTTTATATTCTTCCATCAAATTTTTTTTATTTTGTAATCTTCCAGCTGTATCAATTAAAACTTGGTTAAAATTATTGTTTAATGCTTCATCAATAGCTTTGTAAGCAACTGATGCAGGATCTGAACCTTGGGATGATTTTGTAATTTGAACATCAACTTTGTTTGCCCAATTTTCTAGTTGCTCTATAGCTGCTGCTCTAAAAGTATCTGATGCAGCTAACATTACTTTATTTCCATTACCCTTTAATATTTTGCTTATTTTTCCAATAGTAGTTGTCTTTCCAACACCATTAACACCTGAAATTAATGTTGCATTTAATTTTTCTTTTTTTTTGAAGAATTCAATATTTTCTAAAGGTCTCATAATTGAAATAATATAATTTTTTAAAATATTATTTATTTCGTCAGTTAAATCTTTATTGGGATCAATTTTTGTTTGAGAAATTATTTCTCTTATTTCTGAAGCCGAAACAATACCAACATCGGATTGAATTAAGTAATCTTCAATTTTGTCTAATGTTTTGTCATCAATCTCTTTTTTTACAACTATATCTCTTAAACCCGTTGTAAAAGCTGAGGCACTTTTTTTAAAACCTGATTTAAATTTTTCAAAAATTCCCATTAAATTTTAAAATTTATCTCCTCAATATCTGAAACTGGTCCTTTCATATGAATACTATTGTTTTCATCAATTGAAATTGTCAATCTACCTGTAGAAAATTCAATATCCACTTTATCATTTACCAGTCCATTTTGTTTTGCAGCAAAAGCTGTTGCACAAGCTGCTGTACCACATGCTTTAGTAAGTCCAGCTCCTCTTTCCCACACTCTAACTTTAATCAATTCTTTGTTAACAACAGTTGCTAAAGTAACATTACATTTTTCTGGGAATAAAGAATGGTTTTCAATTTCTGGTCCAATTTTTTTAATTTCAAAATTTTCGTTATTATTAACAAAAAAAACTACATGTGGGTTTCCAACATTTACAGCAGTTCCACCAGAAAATTCGTTATTATTTTTGTCAATTATTTTAATTCCTAAATTATTAGTATTTAATTCTTTAGACAACGGAATCTCATCCCATTTTGTTTTTGCAACACCTATTTCTGTAGAAACTATTTTTTCTCCAACAATATTAGATTTTAATTTGCCAGATAAAGTTGTTAGGACTATTTCTTTTTTGTTGTTTTCCTTGCCTAATAAATCAGCAATACATCGTGTACCATTTCCACACGCACCAGACATTCCTCCGTCTGAATTATAAAATTCTAGCGAAGCATCTGAAGTATCATTTTTTTTAATCAATATTAGTTGGTCACAACCAATAAATTTTCTGTCACAAATCTTTACTATTTGCTCTTTCGTCAAATTTGTAATTGTTTGTCTATTATCTATGATGACAAAATCATTACCTAAACCGTCCATTTTAAATGCTTTAATATCCATATATAGATATTTAACTTATTTATTGACTTTTTGAACCTCTATTATAGGTTGTTGCCGTTTCCGCAAAAACATTAACTTTGCGGTGTCTTTGGAAACAAAGAGATCGACACTAGTCAGCGAGGGTTCGCCCACTAGTGCGTTACTGCTATGCGTAATAAATATGTTTGAAAATTTAACAAATAAATTTGAAGAAATTTTTTCTTCTCTGAAAAAGGCACCTTCGCTTGATGAAGCTCAAGTAGATGAAGGTTTAAGAGGTATTAGGCAAGCCTTACTTGAAGCAGATGTCTCTTTGGATGTTGCAAAAGATTTTATTGAAAAAGTTAAGCCAAAAGCATTAGGCCAAGAGATAATAAGGTCTACCTCTCCTGGGGATATGGTTGTTAAAATTGTTTATGATGAGCTTGTAGATTTATTAGGTGCAACGAATAATGAGATAAACTTAAACGCAGTACCGCCTGTGCCAATGATGTTAGTTGGGTTACAAGGTTCTGGAAAAACAACAACAACAGCAAAATTAGCAAAATTTTTAGAAAATAATAAAAAGAAAAAAGTAATGATGGTCAGTCTAGATATTTACAGACCAGCTGCACAAGAACAACTTAGATCTTTAGGAGAACAAAATAATATTTTAACTTTACCTATTATAGAAGGTCAGCAACCTACTGATATTTGTAGAAGAGCAATAAGTGCTGCTAATTTAAATGGAGCTGAAATAATTTTATTTGATACTGCTGGTAGAACTCAAATCGATTTACAAATGATGAGTGAGATTAAGCAAATTGAAGCTGTAATTAATCCAACAGAAACTTTCTTAGTTGCAGACTCTTTAACAGGTCAAGTTGCAGCCTCAGTGGCAAAAGAATTTAAAAATACAGTTAATTTATCTGGAATTATTTTAACTAGGGCTGACGGTGATGCAAGAGGTGGAGCCGCAGTAAGTATGAAATATGTTTCAAATGTTCCAATTAAATTTTTAGGTATAGGAGAAAAAATAGATAATCTTGAAGTATTCCATCCAGATAGAATTGCAAACAGAATACTTGGAATGGGAGATATCGTATCTCTTGTAGAAAAAGCTGCACAAGATTTAGGTGAAGAGAATATTAAAAAAGCAGAGGAAAATTTAAAAAAAGGTCAATTCTCTATGGAAGATTATTTGTCTCAATTAAGACAAATGAAAAAAATGGGTGGTATTGAGGGAATTATGTCTTTTATGCCAGGAGTATCTAAAATTAAATCTCAAATGGACTCTGCAGGTATTGATGAAAGTATAATATCAAAAAATGAAGCTATTATTCTATCAATGACAAAAAAAGAAAGAGAGAACCCAAAAATAATAGACGGTTCTAGAAAAAAAAGAATTGCTAATGGCTCTGGCACAGATCCGGCCACTATCAATAAATTGCTTAAGCAATTTAAAATGATGTCTGAAATGATGAAAAAGATGTCAAAAGGAAATCTGAAAGGTATGTCTGATAAGGGTATACCGCCAGAGCTATTTAACCAATTAAAGTAAAAAAGGAGAAGAAATGTTAAAATTAAGATTATCAAGAGGTGGAACAAAAAAACGCCCTGTTTATAAGGTTGTTGTTGCCGACAGTCGTTTTGCAAGAGATGGAAGATTTATAGAAAAGGTTGGTTTCTTTAATCCTCTATTACCAAAAGAGAAAAAAGAAAGAGTGGGCCTAGAAGCTGAAAGAATTAAATATTGGCTTGGTCAAGGAGCTCAACCAACAACTAGAGTAGCAAGAATTTTAGGTGAGAACGAACTAATGCCTATGCCTGCAAATGGAAATAATCCAAATAAAGCAGTGCCAAAAAAAGAGAGAAATAAAAAAGAAAAGGATAATAAAGAAGCTCCTAAAGAAGCAGCTCCTAAAGAAGAAGCTCCTAAAGAAGCAGCTCCTAAAGAAGAAGCTCCTAAAGAAGCAGCTGCAGCTGAGGAAAAAAAATAATTTAAAAAATTATTTATGTGGCAAGCTCAAGTATTTACCCTTTATCCAGAAGTTTTTCCTGGTCCTTTATCTAGAGGACTTTATGGAAAAGCTTTATCTAGTGATTTGTGGAAACTTAAAGTTGTAAATATAAGAGACTCAGCTGATGACAAACATAAAACTGTAGATGATACACCATATGGAGGTGGCTCAGGAATGTTGTTAAAAGCGGATGTTCTTGCAAAGTCTTTAGATGAAAATAGAAATGAGAATGAAAGAATTTTATATTTGTCACCAAAAGGAAAAAAATTTGATCAAAATTTAGCCAAAGAACTAGCTAATGAAAAATCTCTGTCTATAATTTGTGGTCACTTCGAGGGTGTAGATGAGAGAATACTTTCAACAAGAAACATTGAAGAAGTTAGTATTGGAGATTATGTTTTATCTGGTGGGGAGTCAGCAGCATATGTATTGATAGATAGTATTTTAAGATTACTGCCAGGTGTTTTGGGAAATGAAAACTCTAAATTAGATGAAACCTTTGAAAATGGCCTTCTAGAGTATCCTCAATATACAAAACCTCAGATTTGGGAGGAAAAAGCTGTGCCAGATGTACTATTATCAGGGGATCATAATAAAATTAAACACTGGCGTTTATCTCAATCAGAGGCTATAACACGCGACCGAAGACCAGATTTATGGGAAAAATATAAGAAGAATTAACTTGATAAATATTAACATGAAAACAATTGAGGAAATAAATCAGCATAACGTAAAAAAAATACTTTCAGAGAAAAAAATTCCTGAATTTTATCCTGGTGATGTTGTTAAGGTTGGTGTGAGAATTACAGAGGGTAAAAAGGAAAGAATTCAGTATTTTGAGGGAGTATGTATCGCTAAGAAAAGTAGAGATCTAAACTCGTCTTTTACTGTCAGAAAAATTTCTTTTGGTG
>CACHCM010000002.1 GCA_902578325.1 uncultured Pelagibacteraceae bacterium | reverse complement strand
TTTGTAAATTTCAGATTTATTCATCATAAATTTTTAACAATTAAAATGTTTATCAATATAATTAAGCCAAATAAATTGTTACTTTTAAATGCCATCAAACAACTTGAAGGACTCTTTAAATTAAAAATTTTTATTTGATAAAAAAATAAATGAAATATTGGAATTATTAACAAGACAAAGTAACTATAATGAAAATTCATATAGTATCCTCCAGCTATAAATAGAATTGTTAAAATAGAGTAACATGTAAACAGAAATTTTTTTGCAGTACCTTTAAATTTAATCGAGGTTGATTTTAATCCAATTATTTCATCATCTTTAATATCTTGATATCCATAAATTGTGTCATAGCCCAGTGTCCAAAATATGGCTCCGATATAGAAAATAATGGGTATCACATCAATTTGATCCTTTATTGCGGACCATCCTAAAATTAATCCATAGTTAAAAGTAATCCCCAAAAATAGTTGAGGCCAATATGTAAATCTTTTCATCAGTGGGTATGTAAATGCCAAAGGCATCGAGCCCAATGCAAGAATAATTGTAAATAAATTAAAATTTATAAGAACTAAAAAAGCTAATAAGCATAAAACAAATGAATAAAACATTCCTAGTCTTATTGATACTTTTCCTGACGCAATTGGACGATTTTTTGTTCGAAATACTTTTGCATCAAATTCTTTATCCAGAATATCATTAACAATACATCCAGCTGATCGCATTAAAACAGATCCTAAAAAGAACAAAATTAAATAAAAAAAATATTTATTTAGATCTGAGGAAAAATCATAAGCTAATGTTAAACCCCAAGCACATGGCCAAAATAAAAGCATGAAACCAATTGGTTTTTTTAATCTCGTAAGTTCTATAAATAACTTTATTTGGTTCATAATTTACTTGTAAATAACAAAGGGTAGATTCATAATCAAATTGATTCGTATGAATATAGATTACACAGTCACAGCATTAATGTTTCCTGCAATTCCTTTAATGATGGCTGTTTATAGTAATAGATTTCATTCCTTAAGTATTTTAATTAGGCAGCTACATGATGAGCATGTTTATGAAAAGAATATTCCACCAGAATGGAAAAAACAGTTTATCAATCTTAGTGGAAGAATAACTCTTTTAAGATGGACAATACTTTTTGCTTCGTTTGGATTTCTTTTTAATATGTTGACTGTATTTGCTTTATATTTAGATGAATTTTTTCTTGCTAGGGTAATTTTTGGATCTTGCTGTTTATCAATGATAATATCAATATTATTTTTTATAAGAGAAATTCAAATTTCAACTAATGCTCTTAAACTTCATATGTCAGATATGGATGTTGATGTTAATTAGGAACTATTACAGCGGGGCCTAAAATTTTTCTTCCTTCAAGATCTTGGTGAGCTTGAATAACGTCTTCTAACTTATATTTTTTGAAAATTTTAATTTTTACTTTGCCAGAGCTAACCTTTTCAAACATTGTTTTTGAAGCCTCATCTAATTCTTCTCTAGTTGAAAGGTATTGTTGCATAGATGGTCTTACAAGATAAAGACCTTTAGGTTGAATAACTTTTGGCACATTAATATCTGACAAGGGTCCAGATGCATTTCCAAAAGAAACCATCATTCCTCTAATAGCTAAACATTCAATAGATCCATCAAGTGTATCTTTACCGACACCATCATAAACAACTGGCACCCCCTTACCGTTGGTAATCTCTAAAACTTTTTTTGCAAAATCTTCTTTATTATAATTTATAACATGATCATAACCGTTTTCTTTTGCTATGTTCACTTTTTCATCTGATCCAACTGTGCCTATAACAGTACACCCTAAACTTTTTGCCCATTGTCCAAAGATCTGACCAACTCCACCAGCTGCTGCATGAAACAAAATTGTTTCTCCTGATTTAACTGGATAAGTTTTATGCAAAAGATAAAATGTTGTTAATCCTTTTGTCATTAAAGTTGCTGCTATTTCAAGATCAATACCATCTGGTACTTTTACTAAGTTCTTAGTTGGATAATTTCTGTGTGAAGAATAGGAACCTAAAGGAATACCTGCATAAGAAATTTTATCACCAACTTTGAAGTCTTTTACCTTATCTCCAACATCAGTAATAACTCCAGCACCTTCTAAACCTAAACCAATTGGTAGTTTTAATGGATACAAACCTGATCTATGGTAAGTATCAATATAGTTAAGACCAATTGCTTTTTGTTCAATGGTTACTTGATCAAGACCTGGTTTTTCTAAAGATATATCTTTAACTTCCAAAACTTCAGGTCCTCCAGTTTTATTAATTTCTACAGCTTTCATAATTTATTTTACAAATGTACCATTATGATAATCTTGAACTGCTTGCAAGATCTCTGCTTTAGTATTCATCACAAATGGTCCACCTCTAGCTATTTCTTCATTTATTGGTTTACCTGATATTACTAAAAATTTAGCATTAGATTTAGCCTTAGCATTTAAATTTTCACCTTTTGTTAGCAGTATTAAAGTGCTGTCTATAACTTGATCGTGTTGATTGTTTCCGATTTCTATTTCACCATTAATTAAATAAATAAATGTATTATGAGTAGATGGTAATTTATAATTAAATTCTTTATTTTTATTAAGCTCAACATCAAAATAAATTGGCTCTACATTATGTCCTTTAATAGGACCTTCAGCTTTTTCAAATTTTCCAGCTATTACTTTTACTTGTTTATCATCGTCTTTATGAACACTCATTTTATCTGCATCAATATAAATATATTCAGGTTTACTCATTTTTAATTTAGCAGGCATGTTAATCCATAATTGAAAACCATGCAGTCTTCCTTCTTTCATAGCAGGCATTTCAGAATGAATAATTCCACTTCCTGTTTTCATCCACTGAACATCTCCTGCAGTCATTCTACCTTCACCACCTGTACTATCTTTATGCTCAAAATCTCCAGCTAACATATAAGTCACTGTTTCAATTCCTCTATGAGGGTGGGGTGGGAAACCCGCAATATAATCCTCACTATTTTCTGATCCAAATTCATCAAGCATTAAGAAAGGATCAAAATAATTTGGCTCAACACCAATACTTCTTTTTAATTTAACTCCAGCACCATCAGAAGCTGGAATAGGATCAATGATTTTACTAACTTCAATATTTTTCATATTACGTAAATAAGAATTATTTATATTATATCAAGTAACTTACTAAGATCTTTAATTTGATCTTTTGGTATATAATCTAGATTATCAAAAGTATTATTGTTTCTATTAACCCAAATAGAATTATAACCATAATTTCCACCACCAGATACATCCCAGGTGTTAGCACTTAAAAAAGCAACTTCATTTTTTTTAATATTATATTTTTTAATTGGTATATCGTAAACTTTAGAGTCTGGTTTATAAACTCCGACCTCTTCAATTGAAAAAACATCATCAAATATATTTTCTAAATTATTGCTTTTAACTAATTGATTAAGAAGGGATGGAGTACCATTTGATAGAATAGCAAGTTTATAATTTTTTTTTTTTAATGATTTTAAAACCTTAGGGACTTCTTTGAAAGTTGATAAAATTTTATATAGATCTAATAACTCATTTCTTATAGAAGAATCTATCTTATAAATTTTCATAGATTTATCTAAACTTTCTTCTGTCACTTGCCAAAAATCCTTATGACGTTTCATTAAACTTCTCAGCCAAGTATATTCTAATTGTGTGGTTCTCCAATAATTGGCGAAACCTTCCCATTTATTACCTATTTTATTTTTACATTTTTCAGCAGCTGAATTGACATCAAATAAGGTACCGTAAGCATCAAAAATTATTGCTTTAATATTTTTCATAAATTAACTTATCAATATGAGTAACATTAGATTATTTTATTCAAAAAGTTTATCTCTTAATTTGACTGACAAACTTGATAAATCTCAATCACACTATCTTTCAAAAGTTATGAGACTTAAAGAGAAAGAAGTTTTCTCTCTCTTTAATGGTACTGGCGAATGGGAAGCGAAAATCTTGAATATCACAAAAAGCATAGTTGAATTTAATGTTACGAAACAATTAAGACAGAAAGAAAATACCAAAGATCTCTGGCTGGCTTTTTCTCCAATCAAATCAAATTACTTTAATTTTATGATACAAAAAGCTACAGAGCTAGGTGTAACTAAGTTTTTACCAATTATCTTTGAAAGAACGATTGTTAGAAAGGTTAATAAAGAGAGATTGGAAAAAGTAATCATAGAAGCAGCCGAACAGTCAAATAGAATAACAGTTCCATCAATTGTGGATCCTCAAAAATTAAAAAGCTTTCTAAGCAATGATATGGATTTAATCTTTACTGACCTCAATACTGCTAATACAAAAATTGATCTTACAAAGTTAACAAATAAACCCACGTGCGTAATTATAGGGCCTGAAGGAGACTTTTCTGAGCAGGAGAGAGAAGAGATTCTCAAATTTAATGGTGTTCAGTCTGTCAAAATCAATGAAAACATCTTGAGATCTGAAACGGCTGTAATTTCTGCTTTATCGATCATAAATTACGCCATTAATTGATATTTTGTCGCTAAAAGTAAAAGTGTATTTTTTTAAAAGACACTCTATATAAGGTAAAAAAATGAAAAAATTTTTATATATATTTCTAACATTATTTATCACTTCAAGCGCATTAGCTAATCAACCAGTGGATTGGCAACTAGGTTTTCAAAAGGCTGCTTCCGAGACTATGAGAGATATAGTTAATTTCCATGATAAATTGTTGTTACCAATTATAATAGCAATCAGTGTTTTTGTTCTATTTTTGATGGTTTATGCTTGTATAAGATTTAGAGCTTCAGCAAATCCAGTTCCATCAAAAAGAACTCATAATGTTGCTGTTGAAGTTTTATGGACTTTAATACCGTGTTTAATTCTGATCGTGATGGCGGTTCCATCATTTAAAATTTTATACAAACAAGATGCAATTCCAAAGGCAGACATAACTGTAAAAGCTATAGGATACCAATGGTACTGGGGATACGAGTATCCAGATGAAAATATTTTCTTCGATTCTTACATGATTGAAACTAAAGACTTAAAAGAAAACGAGCCAAGACTGTTAGCTGTGGATAATGAACTGGTTGTTCCAGTAAATAAAGTTGTTAAGGTAATGATCACTGCTAATGATGTTTTGCATGCATGGGCACTTCCTTCATTTGGAGTAAAACGAGATGCTGTGCCTGGAAGAATAAATGAAACATGGTTTAAAGCAGAAAAAGTTGGAACTTATTATGGTCAATGTTCTGAATTGTGTGGAATTAAACACGCGTTTATGCCAATTGAAGTTAGAGTTGTTACCGAAGAAGAATATCAAGAGTGGTTGTTAGACGCCAAAGTTAAATTTGCAAAAGAAATTATTAATGAAGAATATCAATTTAAAAAACTAGTGAGTAAATAATATGTATACACAAACAGCATCACACGACGATCATCATACACCAACTGGTTGGAAACGTTGGGCTTATTCAACCAACCACAAAGATATTGGAACTATGTATCTAATATTTGCGATTATTGCAGGTGTAATTGGTACTGCATTCTCTGTTTTAATGAGAATGGAATTGATGCATCCAGGTGATGGAATTTTAGGTGGAAATTATCATCTATATAACGTGTTGGTTACTGGTCATGGTTTGATAATGATTTTCTTTATGGTTATGCCGGCAATGATAGGTGGATTTGGTAACTGGTTTGTTCCAATAATGATTGGTGCTCCAGACATGGCATTTCCAAGAATGAACAATATTTCATTCTGGTTACTACCTACATCTTTTATCTTATTAATAATGTCGATTTTCATGGATGGCCCTCCAGGTCAAACAGGAGTAGGAGGAGGATGGACTATTTATCCTCCATTATCATCTACAGCAGGTCAACCAGGTCCGGCAATGGATTTTGCAATTTTAAGTCTACACTTAGCTGGAGCTTCTTCAATTTTAGGTGCAGTAAACTTTATTACTACAATTTTAAACATGAGAACACCTGGCATGACACTTCATAAAATGCCATTATTTGCTTGGTCAATATTAGTTACCGCTTTCTTATTATTGTTATCATTACCAGTTTTAGCAGGAGCAATTACGATGCTTCTTACAGATAGGAACTTTGGAACAGCTTTCTTTGATGCACAAACTGGAGGAGATCCAGTTCTATTCCAACATTTATTTTGGTTCTTTGGTCACCCAGAAGTTTATATTTTAATTTTACCAGGTTTTGGAATGATCAGTCATATTGTTTCAACATTTTCTAGAAAACCAGTTTTTGGATATTTAGGAATGGCTTATGCAATGGTTGCAATTGGAATAGTTGGTTTTGTTGTGTGGGCTCACCACATGTACACAGTAGGTTTAAGCACAGATACAAAAGCATACTTTTTAGCTGCAACAATGATCATTGCAGTTCCAACCGGTATAAAAATATTTTCATGGATAGCAACTATGTGGGGTGGTTCAATTTCATTTAAAACTCCAATGGTTTGGGCCTTAGGATTTATATTTTTATTTACAGTCGGTGGAGTTACAGGTGTAGTTCTTGCGAATGCTGGTGTTGATACTGCAATGCATGATACATATTATGTTGTTGCTCATTTTCATTACGTTTTATCATTAGGAGCTGTGTTTGCCATCTTCGCTGGTTTTTATTACTGGTTTGGGAAAATGACTGGTTACGAGTATTCAGAATGGATGGGTCAATTACACTTCTGGTTAACGTTTATTGGAGTAAACTTAGTTTTCTTTCCACAACACTTTTTAGGCCTTGCAGGAATGCCAAGAAGATATGCTGACTATCCAGATGCTTTTGCGGGATGGAATTACATTTCTTCAATTGGTTCTTATATTTCTGTAATTGGATTGGTGGTATTTTTTATAAACCTTGCTTATGCGTTTTATAAGAAAAAGGCTGCAGCACAAAACCCATGGGGAGAAGGCGCTACAACTTTAGAATGGACAGTACCATCCCCACCTAATTTTCATACTTTTGAAGAATTACCAAAGTTTGAAGATGAAGAGGGTGTTGAAAAATCTACTAGCTAAAATAGCAATAAAGATTTTTTAACTTTAAATTAATGATTAAGTCTAAATTAAAAAATAGAAACTTATCTCAAGAAGACGCCTTTAATTTATCTGAATTATTTAAATTAATGAAACCAAGAGTGATGTCTTTGGTTATTTTTACATGTGCAGTTGGTTTGTTAATGGCCCCAAATATTATCCCAACAAAGGATGCAATCATTGGAATTATTTTAGTTTCAATTGGAGCAGGTGCTGCTGGAGCTTTAAATATGTGGTATGAGTCTGATCTTGATGCATTAATGACAAGAACTTGCCTTAGACCAATACCCACGGGAAAGGTAAACAAAAATCAAGCTCTAGTTTTTGGAATTTCTCTTTCGATTTTTTCTGTAATTGCGCTCGATTTTTACTCAAATAGAATATCAGCTGTCTTGTTACTGTTTACTATTTTGTTTTATGTATTTGTTTATACAATTTGGCTTAAGAGGAAGACTCCTCAAAACATTGTTATTGGCGGTGCCGCAGGAGCATTACCACCTGTTATTGGCTGGACTATAGCTACTAACTCTCTTTCATTAGAGCCGCTTGCTTTCTTTTTGATTATATTTTTTTGGACACCTTCTCATTTCTGGGCTTTAAGCTTGTATAAATCTGACGATTATAAGAAAGCAAAAATACCAATGCTTCCACTTACTAACGGTGTGGAGAGTACAAAATTAAATATATTTGTTTATTCTTTAATAATGTTACCAGTAATTGTTTTACCTTATGCAATTGGCTTTGTAGGTTTAGCGTTTTTAATCCCATCTTTAATTTTGACAATTTACTATAATTATTTATGTTTCGAACTTTATAATTTTAAGAAAAACAAATTCGATGCAAAAAAAGCAAAAACAATATTTGGTTATTCAATTTTATATTTATTCTTAATATTTGTTCTGTTCTTAATAGATAAAATTTTATGATAACACCTGATAAAAAGACAAAGAAAAAAAATATAATAACTGCGATAGCAATTTTAGCTTTTATGGTTTTTTTATTTGTTTTTACACTTTATAACGTTGGAGTATTTGATAGGCAGATATGATGAAAGGCAAAACATTAACCCCAATATTGTTAGCAGGAATTTTTGTTCTTATGCTAGGTTTGTCATTTGCTGCAGTACCTTTGTACGATTTATTTTGTAGGGTAACTGGATTTGGGGGAACAACACAGGTTTCAAAAGAAGCTCCAGATATAGTATTGGATAAAGTAGTAAGTGTTAGATTTGACACAAATGTAAATAATTTAGAATGGGACTTTAAAGCAAAATCGAATGTAATTGATGTTAAGGTTGGCCAGGTTAATAGAATAGAGTTTGAGGTAGAAAACTATGGGGATGATACAACTTTTGGAGTAGCGAGCTTCAATGTTTCACCTGCTAGCTTTGGAAAGTATTACAGTAAATTAGGATGTTTTTGCTTTGAAAAACAAGAGTTGAAGGCTGGTGAGAAAGCTACTTATGTAATGACTTTTTATTTAGACCCCGAACTTGTGAATGATCCAACTACAAAAAATCTAAAAGATGTAACCATGTCGTACACTTTTTTCTCGACAGATTACTATAAACAATCATAATCACGAAAAATGTCAGCAGAAAAAAAACACGATTACCACTTAGTTGACCCAAGCCCTTGGCCAATCTACACATCCTTTGCATGCCTAGTATTAGCCATTGGTGCAATTTTTTATATGCATAACGGTATTTCATGGGGAATGTATCTTGGTTTAGCACTATTAATTTATGGTGCATATATGTGGTTTAGAGATGTGGTAATCGAAGCTGAACATCAAGGTCATCACACTCCTGTTGTTCAAATTCATCATAGATATGGGATGACTTTATTTATTGCTTCAGAGGTAATGTTCTTTGTTGCATGGTTCTGGGCTTACTTTGATATAAGTTTATTTCCAAATGAATTTGTTGGAAATGTATGGCCACCAAAAGATATTGAAACGTTTGATCCTTGGGACATTCCTTTAATAAATACTTTAGTTTTATTATTATCAGGAACAACTGTGACTTGGGCTCATCACGCTTTATTAGAAGATGATAGAAAAGGATTTATAAAAGGTTTAACACTAACTGTTATTCTTGGTTTCTTTTTTACATTATTGCAAGCATACGAATATCATCATGCTACTTTTACTTACTCAGGCCATATTTATGGAGCTGTATTTTATATGGCGACAGGTTTCCATGGTTTTCACGTCATAATTGGAACTATATTTTTAGCAGTATGTTTGTGGAGAGGAAGACTTGGTCATTTTACTAAAGATCATCATTTTGGATTTGAAGCAGCTGCTTGGTACTGGCATTTTGTCGACGTAGTGTGGCTCTTCTTATTTGCTGCAATATATATTTGGGGAAGTTAATATTTATCCTTGAAGAATAAATTTCTATTTTCAGTATTTGTTTATTTTATTATTTTAACTCTTCTCTCCCTAGGGTTTTGGCAAATTTATAGATTAAATTGGAAATTAGAATTAATTGAGCAAATAGAAAATTCTTTAAAAAACGCTCCAGTGGAATTATCCAAAATTGAAAAAAAAAACTATCTTAGAATAAAGACTAGTGGAGAAATTGATTTTGATAAACAAATGTACTTATATAATTTAAATGATGCAGGGAAACCTGGATTTGAAGTTGTTAATCCAATAAAAATTGGTGACGAAAATTACTTAATGAATAGAGGATGGATACCTTTTGAAAAAAAAAACCTACCTGAAATAAATCTAGTTGATCAAAATCAAATAGTCGGCACTCTTATGCTGCAAACAAAAGCAAGTTCATTCAAGCCAGAAAATGATATTGAGAAAAATTATTGGTTTACTTTAAATAGAGAAGATATTTTAAAATTCACTGGAAGAAATTTTTCAGAGTATATAATTTATTTAAATGGTGAATATAAAATTCCAAAACCAAGAGTGATTACTGCTAAAATTTCAAATAATCATAAGAAGTATGCAATTACTTGGTTTTCTATGGCGATTTCAATTCTTTTAATATATCTATATTTTAGAAAAAAAAATTATTAAATGAGATACGTAAGTACAAGAGACACATCAAAAACCTTTGAATTTAAAGACGTTTTTATCAAAGGTCTTGCTGATGATGGAGGCTTATTTATTCCTGAAACTTTGGCGAAATATACTGAAAATGAAGTTAAAGATTTCAAAAAACTAAGCTACTCAGAGTTAGCTAAAAAGATTGTTTATCCATTTGTTGGTAATTTTATGTCTGAATCTGAAATGAGTAAAATTATTGATAAATCTTACTCCATATTTAGAAAAGATAACGTTGTAGATTTCATAAAAATTGGAGACAAAACAATATTAGAATTATTTCATGGTCCTACTCTAGCTTTTAAAGATGTTGCCATGCAACTTTTAGGTAATTTTTACGAATATTACCTAAACAATGAAAATCAAAAAATTAATATTGTTGTTGCCACATCTGGAGACACTGGTGCTGCAGCAATTGATGCAATTAAAGGTAAAAAAAATGTTAATATTTTTGTGCTTCATCCAGACAATCGTATTTCACCAGTTCAAAGAAAATTAATGACAACAGGTAAATATGAAAATGTATTTAATATAGCTATAAAGGGAAATTTTGACGATTGCCAAAACTTAGTTAAATCTATGTTTGCAGATAAGAAATTTTCTAATGACATTAAAATGTCAGGTGTAAACTCTATTAATTGGGCGAGGATTATTGCTCAAAGTGTTTATTATTTTTATAGTTATTCATTGTTTGAAAATACAAATGAACCAACAAATTTTTCAGTACCAACAGGAAATTTTGGAGATGTTTATGCTGGATATTTAGCCAAAAAAATGGGCTTGCCTATAAATAAATTAATTGTTGCAACTAATCAAAACGACATTTTACATAGAGCAATATCAAAAGGTAGTTATGAAGCAGAAAGGGTTTCAGAAACTATTTCTCCTAGTATGGATATTCAAATAGCCAGTAATTTCGAGAGACTTATATTCGATCTTAATAATGAGGATGATAAACAGACTTCATTAGATATGAAAAACATTAAAGAGAATGGAAAATATTTAATTGGTGATGATAAATTAAATAAAATTAGAGAAAATTTTTTATCAGCTAGTCTGAGTGAGAATGAGACTTTGGAGGTTATTAAAAAGGTTTATGAAAAATTTTCTGTAGTTTTAGATCCACATACAGCAATTGGATATGGTGCTTTCGACAAACATAACCTAAAAGGAAATAATATTGTACTAGCAACCGCACATCCATGTAAATTCCCTGATGCTGTTTCCAAAGCTATTAATTTAAAATCTGATTTACCAAAAGAACTCGAGTTTATTTTGAATGAAAAAGAAGATTATGATATATTAGAAAATAATTTAGAAAAAATTAAAAACTATATTATAGGTAAAACTAAATGAAGATTAAAGAAGGGGAACAACTTCCAAATTCAGAATTTTATTATTTAGACTCAAGTGGAGCAGCAAAAAAAATAACTACAGCAGAAGTTTTTAAAAATCATAAAACAATTGTGATTGGTGTTCCTGGAGCATTTACAAAAGTTTGTTCCGCAAAACATCTTCCAGGGTATGTTAATAATTACGAAGAAGCAAAGAATAAAGGGGTTACTAAAATTATTTGTGTCTCCGTTAATGATCCAAATGTGATGAAAGCATGGGGTGAAAGTCAAAAAGTTGAAGATAAAATATTTATGGCTGCAGACCCATATTGTGAATTTACTAAGTCAATTGGAGCAGAAATAGATAGACATGATCGGGGTCAGGGAATGAGGTCAGCAAGATATACAATGTTAATTGACGACAATGTTGTAAAGAAAATAGAGGCAGAAGAAGATACTGCCACTTGTGAAATTTCAGCAGCTCAAAATTTTTTAAAATTAATCTAAATTCGCTGCTTTTTTAGCAAGCAAGTCCACCTCTTCATTTAAAGGGTTTCCATCATGAGCCTTAACCCAATTCCATTGAATATTAAGCGATTTATTTAAATTATATAGATCAATCCATAAATCTTTATTTTTAACATCTTCTTTTTTTGAGGTTTTCCAATTATTAGCTAACCAAGTATTAATCCATTCAGTTATTCCATTTTTTACATATTGAGAGTCAGTATATATTTTTATTTCAACACCAGGCTTTAAATCTTTCAATGCATTAATTGGGGCTAACAACTCCATTCTATTATTTGTTGTATTTTTTTCGTTACCACTAATTTTTTTTATTTCTTTTCCATCATTTATAATTGCAGCCCATCCACCATTACCTGGATTTGTTAAACAAGAACCGTCTGTATAAATTGTAATCATTAATTTAAATAATCTTTGAATGAATTTAAATTATTATGAGAAAGTAATTTTTGATAATATTCGTTAGGATCTTTAATTTTAATAAATGCTGTTTTTGGTGTATTTGAGTAGTCATACAATCTTGTTAATAAATATCTTAATGCTGCACCTCTACATAAAATATTTATAGATTTCTTTTCCTTTATTGAAATTTTCTTAACGCTCTCATACCCTTTGATTAAATTTTTAATTTTTTCATGATTCATTTGAAATTTTCTTTTTTTATGTTCAAAACAAAGAGCATTGATGCATATAGCAATTTCATACATAAAATAATCATTAGCAGCAAAGTAAAAATCAATAATTCCTGAAAGTTTATTTTTTTTGAAGAATATATTATCTATAAATAAGTCACCATGTATAATACCTTTGGGTAATTGTTTGGGCCAATTTTTATTAATATCTTTAAGGTTATTTTTTAAGAATACTTTTAAATTTGAAAACTTTTTTGACTTAAATTTAATACTTTCCAATAAAGGTTTTAAATTGCTAATACCCATCGAATTTTTTCTGTTAATCCTCATTCTATTTGTGACCACGTGCATTCGAGCGATTGTCTTACCAATTGCATAACAATCATTTATATTTAATATTTTTTTATCCTTACCTTCCAAGAATGATACAATACATGCAGTTTTATTTTTTAATTTAATAAGATATTTATTTTCTTTGGTTTTCAGAGGCTTTGGACAGTTTATTTTTGAATTATTCAAATTATCCATTAATTTCATAAAAAAAGGTATTTCTTTTTGTAAAACTCTTTTTTCAAAAATAGTTAAAATGTATTTTTTCTTTTTTGATTTAAGAAGATAATTTGTGTTTTCTATTCCTTGCTTGATACCTTTAAAACTTATTACTTTATCAATATTAAAATTTTTATTAATAAAATTAATTTCTTTTTGATTTATTTTTGTGTAGACAGCCATTTTTAATTTAATTTTTTGGGGGCTTTAAATACTACATTTTCTTTAATTATTTCAACTTCATCAATACTTATAGAAAATTTATTTTTTAAATCATTAATAAAATTTTTAACTAATATTTCTGGTGCAGATGCTCCTGAAGATATACCTATAATATTACAATTTTCTATTTGATCATATGGTATTGAGCTTTCTGAGTGAATAAGTTGTGAATTTTTACAGCCTGATTTTTTTGCTACTTCAACTAGTCTAACAGAATTTGAAGAGTTTCTACTTCCAATAACAAAAAACATATCGCAATTTTTTGCAATATTTTTTACTGCCATTTGACGGTTAGTAGTTGCATAACAAATATCTTCTTTCATTGGTTCTTTTATATTTGGAAAATTGGTTTTTAAAATTTTGATTATTTCTTTTGTATCATCAACTGACAAAGTAGTCTGAGTAATATATGCCAATTTTTTGTCCAGTTTATTTTGATAGTTTGTAGCATCTTCCTCATTTTGGATTAGATCTATAGAACCGTCATTTAATTGACCCATAGTTCCAATAACTTCTGGATGATTTTCATGACCAATTAAAATTATATGGTAGCCAGCTTTATTAAGATTTTCTGCTTCTCTATGAACCTTAGAAACAAGTGGACATGTGGCATCAACATAAGTCATTTTATAATTTTTTGCATCTTCAGGTATTTTTTTTGGAACACCATGTGCTGAAAAAATTACTGGTCTTGATTTATCCTTTATCTCCTCTAGCTCTTCAACAAATATTGCTCCCTTATTTTTTAAATCATCTACAACATATTTATTATGTACTATTTCATGACGCACATAAACTGGAGCTCCAAATTTTTGGATAGATTTTTCTACAATTTCAATTGCTCTTTCTACTCCAGCACAGAATCCACGCGGTGCAGATAATAATATTTTTAATTCTTTATTTTTCATTTTTTTCTAAAAAATATTCCAGCAATATATGTGGAAAGGTTAAAGACGCCAAACCTATAAATATTATTTTTAAAATTGCACCATCTAGATTATTCGAATAACTCAGCAGATATAGTGCAATAAAAGAAAAAACAGCTGTCAAAATTGTTAAAGGTAAAGCTTTTTTAACAAACAATCTAAATCCATTAACTACACTATCTGGATCAAGATCAATAGCTAGTGAAATTGAATGTCTTATTGAATGAAGAAAACAGAAATAAATAGTAAAAGCTATCAGTGGAGTCAAATATAGATTTAATGTTAAAATTGAAAAATAGTCAAAAAAAATTAAGAATTTTTTTTTTTCAAAATTTTTTAATAATAAAATAACACTTGACAAAAAGCTAATGACAATTCCTTTTTGAATAATATTATTTTTCTCAATAAAATCTAAACTTAAATAAAAAACTTCATTATCGATTAATAATAATTTAAAAATTGAGATAGTTTCTTGAAAATGAAAAGTTAAAGGAGCAAGTATAATTAAAAATCCTTTAAAAAAATAAAGTAGTTGAGTTAAATAAGATCTATTATTTATCAAAAAATGTGTATCCTCTTTACCAAAGTGGTAGGAAGCTATTATTAAAAAAACAATTAAAGTTATTGATGGCAATAATATCCAAGTTACAACTACTACTGCAGAAATTATAATATATGTAATATAAAAAATATAAGTTGATTTTATATTAAATAACTTGAGCAGTTTTATTCCTTTTAAATGATCTAATGATCCATGAGAGACACCCACAATTAAAATTAAAAGAAAACATAAAATTGATGGAATAATTAAATTGAACTTAAACATTGAAAAACAGAAAATATTTGCAAAAAAGAAAAAAATGAATGAATGAATTAAATTTATTTTTTTAATTTTATTACTCATATTAAATTAATTCTTTTAAAAATTTCCACTTTGGCATTTTTAGAATTACCTCTAAATCTTCAAAAAAACTGCTTTTATTTGATAAAAAATTGATAGCTGTTTTAGGTTTTGAATTAAAAACTTTGAAAAATATATTGCCCATTTCATTGGAATTATTTTTAAGAACCCTTAATAAGATTTTATCTAAAAAAATCATATTTTAAATTAATTTTAAATAGATTTACATTTTTTATATTTTCTATGTTTTCTCTTATATATCTGCTCTGTTCTTGAATATTAAGAAAAGTATAACCTGTACTTAATCTAGTCATGCCTCCTGCTGAGCCTATATAAATTTCATTTAATTTATTTACATTTTTTTGTCTAAAAAGTGGGATTGCACCAGTTTCTTTAAAATTAATTTTACAGTTTCTGATATTTAGATGTTTACTCAAATAATCATCAATTTGTTCATCATAATCTTTGAGTTTTTCATTATTTAATTCAGATATCCAAGTAGTTTCAACTAATGCACTCCTTTTAGTAAATGGTAGCGTATAAAAAAAATGAACTTTGTTTCTTTGATCACAAGCAAAGTCCATCAAATTGAATATTTCGTCATCAAAAAAGTCTTTATCTGTTTCTATTTCAACTCCACAAAAGTGTTGCCATAACTCACTTTGTTTATTCTCAAAACTAGGTACACTATTAAATACAACTGAATTTGATTTATCTATTTCATCAATATTTTTAAAAAACTGTATATTTTTATTTAATTTAAGTTTTGAAAGTATTTTTTTGTAGAACATACCACTATCAATTGTTTGATATGGTGTAGTTTCGCAATCTATATATTTAGTATTATTGGGTGTATTTATTGTAAAATTATTCCAACTTTTTTTGATACAGTCATCAAAGTTATGGCAAAAAACCTTCCAAAATGACCAGGTTTTATCTCTTTTATAATCTTCTCTTGGTTCAATTATTGCTAAAGTTTTATCTTTTAATTTATCATAAACTTCTAGCTCATATGCCAATGAAAGACCTGCACAACCTCCGCCTATAATTATGTAATCAAATTCTTTCATTTAAATTTATTTCTTCATTAATTAAATTATGATCATGATTAATATTATCATCATTTTTACTTATAATTGATAACTTAATTAAGTCAAAAATAGATAAAAAAGTTTCAATAATTTTTTCAATATTTGAAACATAAATTTTTCCTGACTTTTTATAATTTTCAATGTTTTGTTTATTTAAAATTTTATACCCTATTTTTCTATAAACCCTTCTTGCAACTAAAATGGAAAATCTGAAACTCAATGGTATTTCTTTTATTGAGTAAAATGAGTTTTCATAAAACTTTTCTGAAAGCTTTATTGTAGTCTTTATATCTTCAAAACTCTCATTGATATAAAATCTATTACTTTTTTTATCTTCCATAACATCTCTAGAAATATTTGTTAATTGCATAGCAATTCCAAGGTCAATAGCTGATTTTAACGATTGTTCTTTTTGAACATTTAATATTTTAGCCATCATCAATCCAACTGTGCCAGCGACTCTATAGGAATAAATTAATAATTCTTTTTTTGAATTAAGTTTAACATTTTCTTTTATATCAGAATTAATACCTTCAAATAAATCGTCTACAATTTTAGTTGAAATACTAAATTCATTAATAAGATCCCACATATTTTTAATAACTGGATCATCATAATTTTTATTAACAAAATTATTTCTAAATTTAATAAAATTATCTTTTTTAATTTCAATCTTGTTTTCATCATCAGCAATATTATCTGCTTCTCTACAAAAATCATAAAGGGCAGAGCATTTTTCATAGGTTTTTTTTGGTAAAAAAAAACCTGCCCAATTGAATGATTTTGCGTAAATAGCTAAATAATTCTTTGTTAACATTAAAATAATTTATCTAAAACCTTCGCTGAAGAGAGAACACCTGGAACACCAGCCCCGGGATGTGTACCCGCACCAACAAAGTATAAACCATCATACATTTCTGATTTATTATGAAATCTAAAGTATGCGGATTGTGTAAATTTAGGTTGAATTGAAAACCCTGATCCAAATTTTGTATTTAATTCCTTTTCAAAATAATCAGGGGTTAGATAAAAATCCTCAACTATATTATTCTTAAGCTCTGGCATTAAGTCTTTTTCCATCTTTGCAATTACAAGATTTTTCATTTTTTCACCCTCAGTTTCCCAATTTATTTTTGACTGATTGTTAGGAACAGGCACTAAAACATAAAAACAATCATTACCTTCTGGGGCCATAGTTTTATCAGTCGCAGTAGGTCTATGAAGATAATAACTAATATCATTATTTAATTTTTTCTTATTAAATATGTCATCAAGATGTTCCTTATACTTGTTTCCAAACTTTATTGTATGATGTTCAACATTTTCATAAATTTTTTTTGTTCCAAAATAGTAAACAAATAAACCCATAGAATATTCCATTCGGTTTTTTTTCCAATTAAACAACATGGAACTCTCTTTGCTTTTACTTAACATTTTCTCATAAAATGCAGGTGGATCTGCATTACAAACAACATTATCTGCACCAATTTCATTTTCATTATTTAATTTTACACCACTTATTTTATTTTTTTTTGTTATAATTTCCGTTACTTCACTGTTTTTTATTATTTCAATACCAACTTCATTCATTAATTTTTCAAAACCTTTAATTATATTTCCTGTTCCTCCAACTGAATAATGTATTCCCCATTTTTTTTCTAAATAAAGAATTAATCCGTAAATAGAAGTGGTGGTAAAAGGATTTCCCCCAACTAGTAAAGGATGCATGCTAAGCATTCTTCTTAATTTTTCATTTTTTATATAAGATGAAACAAGTGAGTAAACTGATTTATAACTTTTAAGTTTTAATAGAGCAGGCAATTGTTGCATCATTACAAAAGGCTTATCAAATGGCACATCTGCAAGTTCTAAAAAACCTTTATCAAATATCTTTTTTGTGAAATTAACTAATTTTTCATATCCTTTCACATCTTCTTTGCTTAGCTTCTCAATTTGGCCCTTCATTTCAATTTCGTCACCAGAATAGTTAAATTTAGTTTTGTCTTCAAAAATAAATTGGTACCAAATTTTAAGTGGGGTTAGTTTTATATAATTTTTTGGATCCTTATTAAATAACTCAAATAATTCATTAATTAAGTAGGGTGCAGTAATTACTGTTGGTCCAGCATCATATATAAATCCGTTTCTTTTAAAAACTCTTGCTCTACCACCTAGGTCTGGATGTTTTTCTATTAATTTTACGTTATGTCCTTTTGCCTTAAGTCTCAGCGCTGCTGCGATCCCACCAAATCCCGATCCAATGACTATAGAGTTCATTTTAATAATTTATAGCTTTTTTGAAAAATTGTAAGTGTATTATGAGTTAATTTTTTTTAACTCTGCTTTAGTTTCATCTAAATTTTTTTGAAACACAGCATCTAATTTTGATTTGTCTACAGATGTAGTTATTATTTTTTTAACTGAATCCACTGCAATTTTTATTGATACATCCTTAATTTCTTTTAAAGCTGCTTCTTTCATCTGACTTATTTTATTTTCAGCTAAATTTTTTTTAATTTCTGATGATTTATGAAACTTATCATTCATTTCAATTATCAATCTATCTGCATCTTTTTTGGCGTTTTTAAGAATTTCGTTGCTAACAGACTGAGCTGTATCTAATTTTTTTTGCGAGTTATCTAATAGTGTTTTTGCCTCAGTTCTTAATTTCTCACTTTCATCAATTTCATTTTTAATATCAGATATCATTTTATCTAACATTTCTGAAACTTTTTGAGGAATTTTAAGATAAATTAGCGCTCCAAAAAAAATTATAAATGATACTGCTACCCAAAAAGTTGCATCAATTGCCATAGTATTTATCTCCATTTCTTTTAGATAGATCGTCAACAATTGCAGATATGCTGCTATTATTTATTTCAGCTCCAATAAGTTTTTGTAATAATTCAGATGATGTCTCAATAGCAATTTTATTTATTTTATCTGGCGCATTTTTTCTTAATACATCTATTTCTTTTTCAGCCTCAGCAATTTCATTATCAATTTGCTTATCAAGCACTTCTCTTTTTGCACCAATGTCTTTTAGTGCTTTTTCTCTTGCTTGATTGAAAATACTATTAGCCTCAAGTTTGCTTTTAGATATAATTTCATCATATTCTTTTAGTTTTGCATCACTATCTTCTCTTTGTTTCTCAGCAGCCTCAATATTTTCTAATATTTGAGATTTTCTCGATTCTAAGTTTTTACTAATTTTTGGCAGTATTAGTTTAGATAAAACTAAATACATAATACCAAAAGTAAGTATTAGCCAAAAAATTTGAGAAACCCAAAACTCTGGATTTAATTGAGGCATACCTCCGCTTTCAGCTGCAAAAGCTTCTTTAATAAAAAAGAAGCTAAAAAATATTGACTGAAAATATATTTTTTTAACCATCAATTTAAAACGCAAAGAGAATGATTAACGCAACTACTAATCCGAATAATCCTGTAGCTTCTGCAAGTGCGAAACCTAAAAGCAAGTTAGGAAATTGTTTTTGTGCTGCAGATGGATTTCTCATTGCACCAGACAAATAATTTCCAAAAATTATTCCGATACCAACTCCGGCTCCAGCTAAAGCAATTGCTGCTAAACCTGCTCCGATCATTTTTGCTGCTTCTAATTCCATTATATCCTCCTATGTTATTAATGGTGTAAATTTAATGCATCATTTAAATAGATGCAGGTTAAAATTGCAAAAACATAAGCTTGAAGAAAAGCAACTAAGATCTCCAAACCAGTTAAAGCAACCGAAAAACTTAGTGGAAGCCACCCACCAACTATTCCAAGGCTAATTACAAAGCCTCCGAAAACTTTCATCATTGTGTGACCAGCCATCATATTGGCAAATAATCTAACTGATAAACTTATAGGTCTACTTAAATAAGAAATAATTTCAATAACAACAATTAAAGGGAGTAATACTGCAGGTACTCCACTTGGAACAAATAATTTTAAATAACCAAATCCATGTTTAATAAAGCCAATTACAGTCACCCCAATAAATATAAATGCTGCGAGCACAAATGTTACAATGATATGACTGGTTACGGTAAAAGTATAAGGTATCATTCCAAACATGTTACAAAATAAAACAAACATGAATAGAGAAAATATAAATGCAAAGTATGGTTTAGCTTTTGATCCAGCTGTATCGCTAATCATTTTGGATACAAAGGTATAGCTAAGTTCTGCTAATAATTGAATTTTGTTTGGTAGTATTGAATTTTTTTTTGATCCTAAATTAAAGATTAACAAAATAGATACAGTACTCAAAATCATAAACAAACTTGCGTTCGTAAAAGATATGTCGAATGCTCCAACTTTAATTTCTGGTCCAATTCTATAAACGTCGAATTGGGACATAGGATTTGCTGCCATAATACTTTTTTATTTTTGCATTTTTTTTGCAGATCTAATCACATTGGTTATTCCAGCAACTACACCAACAAAAAAAAATATTAATATAAACCAAGGTTTAGTACCAAAGGTCTTGTCAAAAATAAACCCAATAATTGTCCCCACAGCTACTGCAGAAACAAGTTCTGTGCTCAATTTGAATGCAGTTCCTAAAGGTGAGGGGTCATTCTTCTTATTGTAGAGATTTTTCTTTGAAATCTTGTTTTTTGCAATCTCTAAGCGAGTTTTGAAAGGGTCTTTTGGCATTTATATAGTTTAAGCAACCATACTCTCTGCTTTTTGTAAATCAACAGCCACAAGCTGACTAATTCCTTTTTGAGGCATAGTTACCCCATATAGTCTGTTCATTTTTGACATGGTTAAAGCATGATGAGTTACAATTATGAATTTGGTGTTGGTAATTTTAATTAGTTCCTCAAGCAAACTACAAAATCTTGTTACGTTAGCATCATCAAGTGGTGCATCAACCTCATCTAATACACATATAGGCGAGGGGTTAGTTAAAAATACTGCAAAGATTAAAGAGAGTGCAGTCAATGCTTGCTCACCTCCAGATAACAAAGTTATAGATTGAAGTCTTTTTCCAGGAGGACTAACTAACATTTCTAAACCTGCTTCAAGTGGATCATCAGAGTCCACTAATTCTAATTTGGCATTTCCACCATTGAAAAGTTTTGTATAAACTTCATTAAATTTTCTATTAACTTTTTCAAAAGCTTCAATCAATCTTTCCCTTCCTTTTTGATTAAGTTCATTAATACTATCTTTAAGTTTTACGATAGCGGTAACAAGATCGGCACGATCCTGTTCCATTTTTTTTATCTCTTCTTCATATTTACTTGTTTCTTCATCTGCTTTTAAATTTACAGATCCTAATTTTTCTCTTTCTTGTTTTTTTTTGTCTAAAGCATCTTCTTGATCAACTGGATTTGGAAGCTCTTCTACTCCGTTTAAATTTGAATTTTCTAAAATATTATCTTCATTCAAATTTAACTCAGAACTAATTCTATCAAGGAGATCATTTTTTCTTTTTTGCAGGCCTTCAATTGTAGCTCCTGAGCTTGCTTTTCTTTCTCTGATTTGAATTGATTGTTCTTGAATTTCATTTAATTGCATTCTTAACATTTCAATTTTTTGATCTGTTTCATCTATAATCGCTTCATTATCAATTTTTTCTTTATCTGAAATTCTTAAATTTTCTGAAATTTGACCTTTTCTCTCTGCCTGTGCTCTAGGTTGATTTTCTAAATCACTTAATTGTTTTGATAATTTTTCTTTTCTTTGTGTTAGTTCATTAACCATTTTTTCTGAGTTAGTTAATAAATTTTTCCAACTTTCAATTTCTGTTTCAATGGTTTTAATTCTTTCATTTCTTTTTATCGACTCATTTTTAATTGATTGATTTTTACTATATGCATCGGCATATTTTTCTTGGAGTAATTTTATATTTTCTGATTTTTCGCTAACTCCTAATAACTCACTTCTAGATCTCTCATTTTTTAAATCATGTAAAAAACTGTCTAGCTCCATATTACATCTATCTAGAAGTGTTACTGCTTGATTTATTTCATTACCATCTATTAATTCTTTTACCCTAGATATAGTATTTTTTATATTTCTTATTGGACCAATACTTATATTTATTGTTTCTTCTGCTAAACTGTTTACAACTTCATCAACAGCTTTTTGTTCCTCTTTAAGTTTATTTTTTGCACTTTCTAACTCTTCATTAGATAATTTTTCTGTTTCAAAATACTTCGAGTCTGTTTCAATTAATTCAGTTTTTTCTTCCTTCAATCTTTTTTCATTAGAGTTAGCGTCTATGATTATCCCTTTTTCTCTCGTGATATCATCATCAAGTGTTTGAATTGATTTTTTGATGCTTTCTATCTCATCTTGAATTCTTGTATTTTCCTCATCTAAACTTTGAAGTTCTAAATTAAGTCTTTGTATCCTTGATAAATTTTCAATATTTTTCTCTCTCAATGGATTTACTTTATCTGTAAAAGTTTTAATTGAGTTTTCTAATTCAGATATTTTATTATTAAATCCTTCTACTTCTCCTTCTGCCTCTGTATTAATTTCATTTTCTATCCTAATTTCTTTATCTATTTCTAATAATTTTAAATAATATAAACCTGCTTCAATTTTTTTAATTTGATCTGAAATTAGTTTGTATTTAGTTGCCTCTTCAGCTTGTTTTTGAAGATTTGCTAATTGTTTTTCTTGCTGTCTTCTTAGTTCATCCGCTCTTTTTAAATTATTCTCAGCCGCACCTAATCTTAATTCAGCCTCATGTCTTCTAACATGTAAACCAGATATTCCTGCAGCTTCTTCTAAAATAGCTCTTCTATCTGTTGGTTTCGCTGTTACCAATGCACCTATTCTTCCTTGACTAATCATAGATGGAGAGTGCGCACCAGTCGAAAGATCTGCAAAAAACATTTGGGCATCCCTTGATCTTACTTCTTTATCATTAATATAAAATTTAGATCCTTTATCTTTTTCTATTTTTCTTCTAATTTGTATTTGCTCTAATTCACGGTATTGGATAGGGCCTTCTTTATCTTTGTTTTCAACTTCGATTGATACTTCTGCAATATTTTTTGATGCTTTGTTTGATGTCCCTGAAAATATAACATCTTCCATACCAGATCCACGCATACTTTTTGCCGAGGTCTCTCCCATTACCCATCTTAAAGATTCTACAATGTTAGATTTTCCACAGCCGTTAGGACCCACTATACCCGTAAGACCATCCTCAATTAAGAAGTTGGTTTTTTCAGCAAAAGATTTAAATCCGTTTAATTGGATTTTTTTAAACTCCATGCACTAACTTATATCAGTTTTTCTAGCGCTTTTTTTAAATTTTTATAATTTAGAGTTTTTTCAAATTTTTCGTTGTTAATAATAATCGTAGGAGTTGCGTTCACTTTGAAGTTCTTTGCTCCATCGATTCGATCGTTTAATACAAAATCTTCAATTTCCTTATTGTTTATACAAGTATCAAAATCAATACTAAATCCTTCACCTTTTAAAAATTTTTGCAAATTCTTATTTGCCTCCTGTATTGAACTTCCCTTTACCCATTTTTGTTGATTAGCATATAAACTTTGAAGGATATCCGAATTTCCGTCATTCTTACACTGAGAGACTTTAGATGCATTAAAGGCTGCGATGTCTAATGGAAAATGTCTAAATTCTATTTTAGCAAGTCCAGTATCAAGATACTCTTCCTTTAATTGAGGATAAACATTTTTATGAAAATTAGCACAATGACTACATGTTAATGATTCAAAAGCTATAATAGTTATTTTTGCATCTTTGTTACCAACAGTTATCCTTTTAATTTCCTCAGCTTGTACATTTAAGACTGTAGTAAAAAATATTAATATTAAGAATATAATTTTTTTCATTTCTCTCTAAAAACTCTGGTAAACTCTGTTAATGATTTTTTAATTTTTTCGTTTTTAACACCTTTAATCTTATCTTGGAATTTACTAATTGCCACATTTTTAACCTTTGTTTCAGCTGAGCCCGTCATTTCATGTTCATCATCAAAACTTATGAATTTAAGCTTTTCAACAACAGAATATCCAAAAAAATTATTTATTTTATCTAAAATATCTTTTTTCGAATATTCTATGTCAACTTCATGCCCTCGCTTGACCATAACCATTAAGGTACTAACACCAAATTTATTTGAATTTTTAAATGTTTTTGGATAGCAAATTTTAAATAATTCGCTTCCTACTAAATATTTCCAATTACTCAGCGTTTCTGAATATACATGACCTTTTTTATTTATGATTTTTTTGACATTTTTTGGCAAAGTGTCTTTGAAAGATCTTAATCCTTGAATGCTAGCGTTTCTCTGCTTAGTATTATTTTTAGATTGCATATGAAAGATCCAATAATAACAAATAATATTCTTAATTGGTATGATTTAAATAAAAGATCTTTACCTTGGAGAAAGAATGTTTCTCAAACAAAAAAGCAATACTACACTTTAATAAGTGAATTTATGTTGCAGCAAACCCAGGTTGCAACGGTAATACCTTACTTTAACAGATTTATAAAAAATATTCCCACAATAGAAAAATTATCTAAATATGATGATAGAAAATTAATTAAACTTTGGGAGGGTCTTGGATACTATTCAAGAGTAAGAAATTTAAAAAAAACAGCTCAAATAGTTGTTAAAAATTTTAATAAAAAAATACCTAGAAATTTTGTAGATTTAAAGTCACTTCCAGGAATTGGAGATTATACAGCAAGTGCAATTTCTGCAATTGCATTCAATGAACCAATAATTCCTCTAGATGGCAATATTGAAAGGGTATTAAAGAGATACTTATTTTTAAAAAAACAAGATCAAATAAAAAAAGAAAATTTACACGAGAAGAAAAAAATTTTTGGAACATCTATCAAAAGGTCTAGTGATTATGCTCAAGCTTTAATGGAATTAGGAGCACTAATTTGTAAACCTGTTAGTCCTAATTGTAAGAATTGTCCATTAGTAAAAAAATGCAAATCATTTAAAAATAAAAATTTTGATTTAGTAAAATTTAAAAAAAAAGATAAGGAAACTTTTTACAAGCTAAATGTTTATAAAAAAAATAATCATTATTTATTAATCAAAAATAATAAATTTAATTTTTTGAAAAATTTTAATATCTTCCCGATGGAGGAAGTAAATAATTCTAAAAATTTTGATAAAGATTTGAATTTTAAAATGTCTAATATGAACATGAATATTAAAATTGAATTTAAAAATAAATATAATTTAAATAAAAATAATTATTGGATTGATCCAACTAAGCTTCAAAATTATACACTGCCAACATTTACAAAAAAGATAGTTAAATTTTTAGAAAGTCATAAATGAAAAAAATTGCAATAATTGGTGCTGGAATTTCTGGTTTGTATATTGCCAATTTATTCAAAGATCATAAGGATTATCAGGTCACGATTTATGAAAAAAGGAATTCAATAGAAATGGAAGAAGGTTATGGAATTCAGTTGTCGATAAATAGTGTAAAGCTTTTAAATAAAATAGGCTTCACTTCTTTCACGGAAGAAGAAAAATTTAATCCAAAAAAAATTGATTTTTATGAAATTAAAAATTCAAAAAAAATTTGTGATTTAGACATTTCAAAATTTAATTCTGAAAATTGCAAATACACAACATTGAAAAGATCAAAATTGCTTCAATTTTTTAAAAAACAAATAAACGAAGATATAATTAAATATAACCACAATATTGAACAGATTGTTTACAATAAAGATTCAATAAAATTAATATTTGATAAAAATAATATAACTTGTGATTACTTAATTATTTCAGACGGTGTGTTTTCTAAAGGTAAGTTATTAATTTCAACCAATAAATCAAAACCATTTTACAATGACACGATTGCTATTAGGGGCACTATATCGAGAGAAAATTTTCAAAATATAAATGAAGAAAATATTTCTTTATTCTTAGGACCAAATTTTCATTATGTTGTTTATCCAATTAATAATGATAAAAATTTAAATTTTATTGGTATTTTAAAACATAAATTAAATTCAAATGAGCAAGAGAACTATAATCTATTTACCGAAAGTTCTTTTATAAAAAATATTAAATTTAAATTATCTCAAAAAGTTTCTCAAAGTTTTTTGGAAAGTCTTCAAAATATTAAATTATTTCCAATATTTGTAAGTAAAAACTTATATATTCCACCAAAAAATATATTCCTTGTAGGAGATGCATTTTTTGCTTTTTCACCTTCATTTGCGCAGGGAGCTTCCCAATCAATTGAGGGTGCTAATGAATTATATGAATGCTTAATAAATAATAATAATTTTTATGATATCAGATTAAAGAGAGTAAAAATGATTAACAGTAGATCTAATTTCAATCAATTTGCCTTCCATTTATCAAATCCAATTATGATCATATTTAGAAATATTTTTTTAAAACTTTTAACTAAAAATAAAAAATTTTTAGAAAGTTATTTGGGTAAAATTTATAAAAGTTAATTTTTAGAAATTAATCTTTGTCTTAGATAATCAATAGGATAAGTTCGTCCATTTATATCACAGTGCCAAAAAGTCCATCCATTGCAACTTTCAGCTCCTAAAATAGTAGCCGCAACTTTGTGTATAGAACCCTCTGCTTGATTATGTTTTATACTACCATCAGCCATAATTCTGGCTGTTATTTTTTTCTTATTATCAAAAATATTAGTTCCAGGTTTAATTATTCCAAGCTCAACTAATGAACCAAAAGGAATTCTTGGTTTTGATCTATTATTTTTAAGCGTATCTAATAAGTCGTCCTCAATAGGCTTTGTAGCTTTTATGCGTTGCTCAGCAGCTTTAAAATAATTTTTTTCTTTTTCTATTCCAAAATAATTTCTTCCTAGTTTTTTTGCTACTGTAGCTGTTGTTCCTGATCCTAAAAAAGGGTCAAGTATGAGGTCATTTTTATTAGATGTAGCCAGTAAAATTCTATGTAATAGTGCTTCTGGTTTTTGTGTAGAGTGAATTTTTTTTCCATCCTTTTTAAGTCTTTCAGAACCATTGCATATTGGAAGATCCCAATTAGATCTCATTTGCAAATCATCATTTAAGCATTTTAAAGATTTATAATTGAATGTGTATTTTGATTTTTCACTTTTAGAAGCCCATATCAAAGTTTCATGAGCGTTAGTAAAACGTGTTCCTCTAAAGTTTGGCATTGGATTGTTTTTATTCCAAATGACATCGTTTAAAATCCAGAAACCTAAATTTTGGATTGCCGTGCCAACTCTAAAAATATTATGGTAGCTTCCTATAACCCAAATTGCTCCATCTTTTTTTAAAATTCTTTTACATTCACTAAGCCATTCATAACTGAAATCATCATACTTTTTAAAATTTTCAAATTGATCCCACTTATCATTTACCGCACTAACCTTTGATCTATCGGGTCTAGTTAATTCACTTTTTAATTGTAAGTTGTAAGGAGGATCAGCAAAAATTAAATCAAAAGTTTCACGTGGAATTTTTTTTAATTCTTCGAAACTATCTCCATTAATTATTTTATTTTTGAAATCAGTTTTCATTTGTAAAAATTAATTAGACTCCAAATGGATTCTACGGTCAACCTGAGATTGAAAAATTTGGATTCGATTAGTGTTTCTAAATTAGAAGGTAACTAGATGTAGTGTTAGTTTATTTTAGAAATTGGTGAAAAAGTTTTTCTATGATGTTTAGTAATACCTAATTTTTTCAAAGCTTTTAAGTGCTGTTTTGTTCCGTACCCAAAGTTTTTATCCCAATCATAGCCTTTATTTTTTTTTGATAAGTTGGTTATAAATTTATCCCTTGATACTTTTGCAATTATAGAAGCTGCCGAAATAGAGGGAATTTTTTTATCTCCTTTAATAACTGATTTTAAATTATAATTTTCTAACTCTGGAGTTTTATTTCCATCTATCAGAATGTGTGTTGGTTTTTTCTTAAGTTTTTTTATAGCTCTTTTCATAGCCAGCAAACTTGCTTGTAGTATATTCATCTTTTCTATTTCTTTGACAGAAGCTTTGCCTATGGACCAAGTAGAATTTTTTTTTATATATGTACATAGATACTCTCTATCTTTTTTACTTAATGATTTTGAATCTTTTAATAACTTTTGATTAATTGATTTTTTTAAAATAACTGCTGAGGCATAAACAGGCCCAATTAAACTACCTCTACCAACCTCATCAACTCCAGCAATTATCTTCATCAAATTTTTAACTTAAGATCTTTGATTTTATCTCTAATTTTCTTTAAATCTTCCCATGAGTGTTTTTTATTTTCTGGAAAACGGATTAAGTAAGATGGATTAAAAGTTATCATTAAAGGGAATGTTTTGTTTTTTAAAATCACTTCCTTCCAATGTCCTCTTTCAGTAGTTATTTTTTCACTTATTCCTGTTACAGCCTCCATTGCCGAACTACCCATCAAAACAATAATCTTTGGGTTTATAATCGATATATGCTCCTTCAAAAATACTGAGTATCTTTTAATTTCAGTTGAGGTTGGTTTTCTGTCATCAGGTGGTCTAAAATTGATTGCATAACTAGTGTAAATATTTTGTCTCTTAATATTGATGGCTATAAGCATTTTGTTAAGAAGTTCGCCAACTTCTCCTCTAAATGGGACACCCAATTTTTCTTCCTCAGCCCCAGGAGACTCTCCAATTAACATTAAAGGGCTATTTATATTTCCCTCACCTAAAAGGATTTTGTTTGAATTTTCTTTCAATTTACAATTTTCAATTGAATTTATTTGATCTTTTAAATTTTTAAGTAATTCTTCTTTGTTAATTTGCAGGGTGTCATTGTTCGTTTCTAAAATATTAAATCTATTTATTGGCTTATCTGCGAATATAAATTTTGGCTCAATAGTATTAATTAGTTCTTGGTTTAATTTGGTATTTTGATTTATAACTTTTTTAGTCATAGTATGGTTATATGTTCCTAAAATTTCTAAAATTAGTATTATTAATATTCATATCTTATCAGACACCTTTGTATTCTAAAAGTGCTACTTTTAATGATTTCAACTCAAGAGATTTATCAAATTATTTTTCTGGAATTGTTGCATTTGAAAATCGATATAATTCTGAAGCTTTAAAATTTTTTAACTTAACCAAAGTATTAATTAACAAACATGACAGTTATTTAAAAAGATATGTTAACTCTTTAGTTTTAGACAACAAAGTACCTCAAGCAATTAATGTATTAAATAACAATGTAAACAAATCTAATTCAAATTTTTTTGATGCTTATATAATTTTTATAATTGACAGTTTAAAAAAAAATAACTTTAAAAAGGCTGACGAATATTTAACACAAAGTTTAAAATTTCAAGATGACGATAGGATAAACCTAGTTATATTTGAAACTCTAAAACAGTACATTTATACATTTAAAAATAAAAAAATATTAGATAACAAAAAAAATTTTGGGAACCTGTCTCTTATAGCTGAGACATTCCAAAGATGTTATATTGAAGATAAAGGAACCTCATCATTTTTTCTTAATTTAATAAATAATCAACAAGGTGATTATTCAAGATACATTTTCTTTTATCTTAATCATTTAATTGACAACAACAAATTAAATGAAGCAAGATTAGTTGTTGAGCAAATTGATTATATAAATTCAACACTTTTACTTTCACAAAGTAAAAGTTGGGTAGATAAAGAAAAATTTGAGGATTTTGGAAAAATTTTTTCATGCAAAGATCATAATGATCTTGTAAGTGAGTTTTTATTTTTGATCTCTAATCTTTATTCTTCTCAGGATAATTTTGAAAAATCAAATTTTTATTTAAATTTGTCAAACTATTTAAATCCTAAGTTTGAATTTAATTTGTCATTGGTTGCAGAAAATTTTTATCTTAATGATGAATTTGACAAAGTAAAAAAGATTTTAAAAAACTTTAAAAAAGAAGATGAATTTTATTATTGGTTTAGATTAAAAAAAGAAGCTCAAATAATAATTCAAGAGCAGGATTATGAAAATGGAATTAAATATATAGATTTAAAATTTAATAAAATTCAAAATCCAAATATAAAAATGATTTTTGATTTAGCTAATTTTTATAAAAATTCTAAAAATTATGAAAAGGCAATAGATCGTTATACGGAAATTATTTTAACACTAGATGACAATTCACTTATTAAATCAGATGTATTGTATCGAAGAGGTGGTAGTTATGAAAGAATGGGCAATTATGAAAAGTCAGATGAAGATTTACTGCATGCGCTTAAAATTGATCCTAGTGATGCATATATTTTAAATTACCTAGCTTACTCTTGGTTAGAGCGTGATTATAAAATTAATGAAGCAATGGATATGTTGAAAACAGCATATGATTTAAAAAGCAATGATCCATATATTATTGATTCAATTGGATGGGCTTATTTTTTAATAGAGGATTATGTAGAAGCAGAAAAGTATTTAAAAAGAGCTGTAGAATTAATGCCAGATGACCCAATCGTGAATGATCATTATGGAGATATTTTATGGAAATTAAATCGAAAAATTCAAGCAAGATATTTTTGGAACAACGTTTTAACTTTTGATGACACCGAAGACGATATGAGAGAAAAAATCAATATTAAAGTAATTGAAGGTCTTAAAAATTCCTAAATGAAAATTAATAAAATTAAATCTAATGCAAAGTTAAATTTAGCACTAAATATCACTGGAAAAAAAAAGGTTTTACATAAAATTGAAAGTATAATTGGTTTCATAGATTTACATGATGTTATTTCGATAAATCAGCACAATGGAAAAAAACATCATATTTCTTTTTACGGAAAGTTTTCTAAAAATATTGGAAAAAAAAATACTGTTCAAAAATTATTTCAAATACTAGATAAAGAAAATTTATTAAAAAATAAAAAATTCAAAGTTAAAATTAAAAAATTAATCCCCCAAGAAGCTGGGTTAGGTGGGGGATCGATGAATGCAGCTAGTGTGTTTAATTATCTGGTTAAAAAAAAAATTATCATTTCTAATCATCAAAAAACTCGAAGTATCTGTGACTTAGTTGGTTCTGATGTAATTTTAGGCACCATTTCATCCAGCTGTGTGTTGTCATCAGGTGGTAGAATAAAAAAGATTTATAATACTCCAAAATATTACTCTACTTTAGTTAAGCCTGATTTTGGGTGCTCAACTAAAAAAATATACTCAGCTGTTCGAAAGTATACAAAATCAAAATATAACAAACCTAAAAAAAACATGTTTGGAGCAAAATATTTGATTAATCAACAAAATGTCCTTGAAACAATAGCATTCAAAAAATATCCAAAACTTAAAAAAATAAAGTTGTTCTTAGAAAGTATAAATAATCCATTATTTGTGAGAATGACTGGTTCAGGATCAACAATTGTTGCCTATTATAATTCATTAAAGAGTTGTAAATTGGCAAAAGCTAAATTTAAAAGAAAATATAAAAATTATTGGTGTGTTACAGCAAAAACTATATGAATTTTATATTTTTATGTTATAGGAAGCTAGTATTGGGGCGTAGCCAAGCGGTAAGGCACGGGTTTTTGGTACCTGCATCCTAGGTTCGAATCCTAGCGCCCCAGCCATTTATGAAAAATTTTTTAGATAAATTTTTTTCCCGATCAAAAAATCTTGATTATATCAGTCAAAATTTAAAACAAATTACTTTAACAACTCCCACAAATAAAATTTTTGAAGCAATTAATAATTTTTCAGAGAAAAGTGAAATCAGATATGTAGGCGGATGTGTAAGAAAAGTGATAAAAAAAGAAAATGTTGATGATATTGACCTAGCAACAAATTTAACTCCCCCAGAAGTTTGTGAGGCTCTTAAAAACAAACAAATAAGTTATTATGAAACAGGAATTGAACACGGAACTATAACCGCAATAATTGACGAATATAAATATGAAATTACTTCTTTAAGGAAAGACGTCTCAACTGATGGAAGACATGCTGAAGTAGAATTCTCTTTAGATTGGAAGGAAGATGCCTCTAGAAGGGATTTTACTATCAATTCAATTTATGCAGATGGCGATGGTAATTTATTTGATCCATTTAACGGTAAAAAAGATTTAGAGGAGGGTTATATTAATTTTATTGGCAATGCGGAAAAAAGAATTCAAGAGGATTATTTACGTATTTTGAGGTATTTAAGATTTTATTTAAATTACTCAAATCATAAGCACCAGTCAGAAATAATAAAAAATATAAAAAAAAATGTTGATGGAATTTCAAATATATCATCTGAAAGGTTAATTGATGAACTAAAAAAAATAACGAGTTCAAATGGATTTTTAAAACTGTTTAAAGATAAAGAAAGTTTAGAACTAATAGAAATAATCTTCCCTCAATTAAAGAATATTAAAAATTTTAAAAAACAAAATTCTTATGCTAAGGAGAATTTTTTAAAAATTGACTTTATATTCTTAATTGCACTTTTAGTTATTGATGGGACTGATAATGCTGATTATTTTCTTTATAAATTTAAAATATCTAACAAAGATAAGAAAAGACTAAAATTGATAGATCTTTTTTATAGAGAAAAAGTAACTCTAAACTATTTTACTGAGAAAAATTTGAATAAATTTTTTTATTTTGATGGGCGACAGGCTGTAATAGATATAATTAATTTTAAAATTTTTACCTCAAACAAAGTAGAGAAAAAATTAATCAAACTGCTATATACTTATAAAGAAAAAGTAACACCAACTTTGCCAATAGGGGCTGATTTACTAATGTCTAAATTTAAAATTCCTGAAGGTAAAACTCTAGGTAATAAATTAAAAAGAATTGAAGAAACTTGGGTTCAAAACGGATTTCAAATTTCAGATAAGCAGGTACAACAAATAGTTAAAAGTTAAATATATTTAACGTCTTTAATTTCAAAATTTTTTACACCAGAGGGTGTACTTATTTCAACTAAATCACTTTTATTTTTTCCAATCAAACCTTTGCTAATTGGTGATTGAAAGAAAATTAGTTTTTGTTTTAAATCTGCCTCATCTCTTCCAACAATTTTATAATTAATTTTCTCACCAGTATCTAAATCTTCTAAATAAACTGTAGATCCAAAAATTACTTTTCCTTCATTGTTTAATTTTGTAACGTCAATGACATTTGCTCTTGCAATAATATCGTTAATTTCTGTAATTCTTCCCTCGTTATGAGATTGTTCTTCTTTAGCTGCATGATATTCAGCATTTTCTTTAAGGTCTCCATGGGATCTCGCTTCAGCAATCGCAGCTACTATCTCAGGTCTTTTTTTTTCTTTTAAAAAAACTAATTCTTCTTTTAGTTTATTTAATCCGTTTAATGTTATTGGCTCTTTATCCATTTTTTTATTTCCATTTTGCAATCGGAGGTAATGACATCAAAATTCCTTCAATATTACCACCAGTTTGTAGCCCAAATTTTGTTCCTCTATCATAGAGCAAATTAAATTCTGCGTATCGACCTCTTTTAATATACTGAAACTCTTTATCTTTTAAAGTCCATTTTCTTTTTATTTTTTTTTTAATTATTTCATTAAATAGCATTTGAAATGTAACACCAACATCTCTTACAAAATTAAAGTCTTTTTCAAAATTATCATCTTTATAGTCAAAAAAGATTCCACCTATACCTCTTGCTTCTTTTCTGTGAGGTAGATAAAAATATTCATCACACCACTTTTTATATTTTTTATAATAATTTTTATTATGTCTATCGCACATTGCTTTTAATATTTTATGAAAGTTTTTTTTCTCGCTTTTATCTTTTATTGCTGGGGTTACATCCATACCTCCGCCAAACCAATTCTTTGTTGTACAAATAAATCTAGTATTAAAATGCATTGCAGGAATATGTGGATTTTGCATGTGCATAACTATTGATATTCCTGATGCCCAAAATCTAGGATTTTTACTTGCGCCTGGTATATTCTTTTGAAATTTCTTAGGAAATTTTCCATAAACTTTTGAAAAATTTACTCCTACTTTTTCAAAAATTTTTCCATTTTTAAGAATTCTATATTCACCACCACCCTCATCTTTTTTATTGCTTCTTTTCCAAGAAGTTGAATCAAAATTTACTTTATTTTTTTCAATTTTTAAAATGTCGTCGCATATTGCATTTTGTAATAGCTTAAACCAGTTACTCGCTAAGTCTTTTTTAATTGAAATATCCATTTTATATTAATTTTATTTGACGCAAACTTTCTGCCAAAACAATGGCAACAGAAGATGCAATATTAAGAGATCTTACTTGGTTATTCATTGGTATTTTCAAACGATTTTTAATTATTTTATGAACCTTTTCGGGTACTCCAGCACTTTCTCTTCCAAACAAAATAGTATCATCAGGCTTAAATTTAAATTTAGTATAATTTATTGAACCCTTAGTTGTTATCAATACGATTCTCTGTTTTTTCTTTGCCTCAAAAAATTTTTCCGAACTTTGATAGAACTCTATTTGACTATAGTTCATATAGTCCATAACCACTCTTTTAAAACGTTTGTCGGATAAAAGAAAGCCACATGGTTCAATTATTTCTAATTTAGCACCCAAACAAGCGCAGGTTCTTATGATTGCAGCAGTATTCTGAGGTATATCAGGCTCATACAAAGCTATTTTGGGTCCTAAAATTGTTGAATTCTGTGTCATTCTTTCAGTAGTAAAATAATTATTTTATATTATATGAATTCGTATATTAACTATTTTAAATCAAAAAGAGATAATAACAAAAGCTACTAAAAGTGTCTGAAAAAAAAACAAAAAGAAGAGATTTTTTATTTACAGCTACTACAGCTGTAGGAGCTGTTGGTGCCGCTGCAGTGGTGTGGCCAATGATAGATCAAATGAATCCAGATGCTTCTGTTAAAGCATTAGCTAGCACAGAAGTTGATGTAAGTGCATTAACACCAGGAAATACATTAACTGTTTTGTGGAGAGGTAAACCAGTCTTTATAAGAAGAAGAACACAAGAAGAAATTGATGAAGCGAGAGCCGTAAAGATGGAGGATTTAATTCATCCTGAAAAAGATGAAGATAGAGCAAAAAACCCTGAGTGGCTTGTTATGTTAGGTGTATGTACTCACCTTGGATGTGTACCTCTAAATGATAAAGGTGATTATAATGGTTGGTTCTGTCCATGTCATGGATCTCATTATGATACCTCTGGAAGAATTAGAAAAGGACCAGCACCTTGGAATATGGAAGTGCCTAAATACGAATTTGTTAATGCAAATACAATTAAAATTGGATAAAGAAAAATGAGTGACCACGATTACAGACCAAAATCGAAAGTAGGACAATGGTTTAATGATCGATTGCCACTATTAACTCTTGCAAATCATTTAACTGATTATCCGACTCCTAAAAATTTAAATTATTGGTGGACATTTGGTGGCATTTTAACTTTTTGTCTAATTACTCAAATTGTAACAGGATTAACTCTTGCAATGCATTACATTGCTCACGCAGATATGGCTTTTGAGAGTGTTGAGCATATCATGCGTGATGTCAATTACGGTTGGTTAATTAGATACATTCATGCAAATGGTGCATCTATGTTTTTCTTAGCAGTCTACATTCATATTTTCAGGTCATTATTTTATGGTTCTTACAAAGCACCAAGAGAAATAATTTGGATAATTGGAATAATTATTTACTTGCTAATGATGGCGGCTGCATTTATGGGCTATGTATTGCCTTGGGGACAAATGAGCTTCTGGGGTGCAACTGTAATCACAAATTTATTTAGCGCTATTCCATTAGTTGGAGAGGGCATTGTCACTTGGTTGTGGGGAGGTTATTCAGTCGACAACCCTACATTAACTAGATTTTTTACATTGCATTATTTAATTCCATTTTTAATTTTAGGATTAGTTGTTTTACATATATGGGCCTTACATGTTCCTGGTAATAATAATCCAGTTGGAATAGATGTAAAAAAACCATCTAAAGACACTGTCCCTTTCCATCCTTACATTGTAATTAAAGATGGTTTTGCTTTATTAATGTTCATGATTGTGTTTGCTTTCTTTGTATTCTATGCACCAAATATTTTAGGTCATGCAGATAATTATATCGAGGCAAACCCAATGGTAACACCTGCTCACATTGTTCCTGAATGGTATCTCTTACCTTTTTATGCAATATTAAGATCAGTTCCTGATAAATTGCTAGGAGTTGTGGCTATGTTATCTGCAATATTAATCTTAGCAGTTTTACCTTGGTTAGACACTTCAAAAATAAGATCAGCAGTATTTAGACCTTTATATAAACAGTTTTACTGGATATTAGTTGCAGATGTTTTGATACTTGGCTATGTGGGCGCGATGCCAGCTGAAGGACTTTACTTGTTGATAGCACGAGTTGCGACGGCGTATTACTTTTTACATTTTTTAGTTATTCTTCCTGTTTTAGGGTTTAAAGAAAAAACTTTACCAGTGCCTTTAAGTATTACTGAGCCTGTTCTCGGTGGTTCACCAAATTTAGCAGTTGCCAGAAATAAAGAAAGCAAAATAGAATAAGGTGAAAAATTTATTTAAATTATTTTCTATAATAATCTTTATTATTACCTCAAATTCATATTCTTTTGCTGCTGAAAAAGTAGAATATCTAAAAACTGACTGGAGTTTTAAGGGTCTATTTGGAAAATTTGATAGAGCCTCTCTTCAAAGAGGTTATCAAGTTTATACTGAAGTATGTGCCTCATGTCATTCGATGAAGTACTTAAGTTATAGAAATTTAGCAGAGCCAGGAGGGCCAGAATTCTCTGAAGCTCAAGCTAAAGCTATAGCAGCTTCATTTGAAGTAACTGATGGTCCAAATTCAGATGGTGAAATGTTTACAAGACCAGGTAAATTATCTGATAAATTTGTAATGCCATATGATAATGTAAAAGCTGCCCAAGCGGCAAATGGTGGTGCATACCCTCCAGACATGTCTGTTTTGGTTAAAGCTAGAGGAGGTGGAGTTGACTATATCTATTCCTTATTACAAGGATATGAAGAAGCTCCTAGCAACGTATCTTTAGATGACGGAGTTTACTACAACAAATATATGTATGGTAATAAAATTAGAATGGCTGCTCCATTATCAGATGGATTAGTAGAGTATGGTGACGGAACAAATGCAACAGTAGAACAGATGTCAAAAGATGTAACGACCTTCTTAATGTGGTCTGCCGAACCTCATCTAGAAGCTAGACATCAGATGGGCTTTAAAGCGATTGTTTATTTAATTATTCTTACTGTTTTAGTTTACTTTAGTATGAAAAAGATATGGTCACGTGTTGAATCTGAAGTTTAGTACGTCTCCATCTTTAACAATATAATCTTTACCTTCTAATCTCATTTTTCCATTAGCTTTAGAATTTATCCATCCATCATTAGCAACGAAATCTTCATAAGATATAGTCTCAGCTCTAATGAAGCCTTTTTCAAAATCTGTATGAATTTCTCCTGCAGCCTTAGGGGCAGTACAATTTTTTTGTATTGTCCACGCTCTTGTTTCTTCAGGTCCAGAAGTAAAATACGTATCAAGTTCTAATATTTTATAGCCTTTTTGAATTAACATACTTAAACCTGTATCTTTTAAACCAATCATATCCATGTAATTTTTTTTTTCATCTTCTGCTAATTCATTTATTTGGTTTTCTATGTCTGCGGAAACAATTAGGGTGTTATCTTTTCCAAATTTTTCGATGAAGTCTTTAGTATATTTATTTCCATCCTTTACACTTTGCTCATCTACATTACAAACAAAGATCTTTGGTTTTATTGATAAAAGACCACTTTGATTAAGTTGTTTTGTATCAAATTGAGAATTTAATATTGATATATCTTTATCATTATTAATGCAGTCTAAAGCAATCTCTAAAATCTTAAGCTGGTCTTCGTCCACATTTTTTTTATTATTTTTTTGAAGTCTTTTTTGAATAGATTCTAGGTCAGCTAACATCATTTCAGTTTCAATGATCTCAAAATCTCTTATTGGATCAACGTCTGGATTAACATTTTGAATATCGTCTGAGTCGAAGCATCTAATCATATGAATAACCGCATCAACTTCTCTTATGTGGGACAGAAATTTATTGCCTAATCCTTCGCCTTTTGATGCTCCCTTGACAAGTCCGGCTATATCTACAAATGAAATAGTTGTGTTAATTGTTTTTTTTGATTTTGAAACTTCTGATAATTTGTTCAATCTTCCATCTGGAACAGGGACTACTCCCACATTGGGATCTATCGTGCAAAATGGAAAATTAGCAGCTTGGGCTTTGCTTGAGTTTGTTAGAGCATTAAAGAGTGTAGATTTACCCACATTAGGCAAACCAACAATTCCACATTTAAAACTCATTATTTATTATTTACAGTGCTTGAGAATAAATCTAATTTTTTTTCGATAAGAATTGAAATTGAGTCAGTGATGTTGTTTGTAATCTTTTCCAATCCAAGCATTTCATCTTCATCAAAATTTTGAAGAACAAAATCACTAACTTCCATTTTATCTTTTGGTTTACCAATTCCTATACGCACTCTTGAATAATCTTTGCCAATAAACTTATCTATTGATGCAATTCCGTTATGTCCTGCATCAGAGCCACCAAATTTTGCTTTTATTTTTCCAAATTCTACATCTAGATCGTCATGAAAAACGATAACATCCTCAGCGTCTATTTTGAAATATTCAATTAATTCTCTAATACAAATTCCAGAATTATTCATAAATGTTAAAGGTTTAATTGCATAAACTTTTTGTTCTCCAACATTACCAGTTGTAAGAAGTCCTTTGAATTTTGGTTTTTGTTTTGAAAGTCCAAATTTTTTATTTATTGCATCTATGATTTTGAAACCAATATTGTGTCTATTGTTTTCACTGTCTGGGGTTGGATTGCCTAATCCTACAAGTAGAAGCATAAAATATTAATATTGGAGGATAAAATTCAATTTTAATTAACTTATTTTTTTTCTTCAGCAGGTTTTTTATCTTCACCTTCTTTTTTATCACCTTCAGCTTCTGGCTTATCTCCACCTTCAGCTGCTGCTGCTTCTGCTCCTTCAGCACCTTCTCCCTCAGCCGCCTCAGCTTCTGCAGGTTTTTCAGGTTCTTTCATAACAGTCGGAGCTGCTAGAGTCGCAATTACGAAATCTCTTCCTTGAATTGTAGGAGTAACATCACTATCAAGATTTATAGAAGAGATCTTAAAACTCTCTCCAATATCAACTCCATCAAGATCTATCACAAGATTTTCAGGAATTTTTTCGCTTGGACATTTTAGCTCAACTTTTCTTCTTACGATGTTTAAAACCCCACCTCTTTTCAAACCAGGAGATTTTTCATAATTTAAAAATTTTACTGGAACTTCAATTCTAACTTTTATGCCTGAAACTATTCTTAAAAAGTCTACATGAATTGGTTCATCTGAAATTATGTCATATTTTATTTCTCTTGGTAGAACTTTTTGAGGTTTACCATCAACATTTAAAGTTATGATGCTTGATAAAAAGTTTTCATTTTGAATTAGTGACTTAAGTATTTTTTTTGATATTGAAATTTTCTCGTTTTGAGCCTCTCCACCATAAATTATAGCGGGCACATTACCGTTATCCCTCAATGAATTTATTTCACCTTTAGTTTTGGTATTTCTGATATTGGCGTCTAATGAATTCATAAAAAATAGGGTTTTTAGCTCAAGTTCCTTAATAACTCAAGGTATTTATTTGAATAAATCTGATACTGAGGTTGAATTAGATATTCTTTTAATTGCTTCACCCATAAGACCTGAAATTGACAGAACTTCAATGTTTTTAGCACCTTTAACCCTGTTAATGTTATCAATTGTATCAGTTATTACTAAATTTTTAATTACTGATTTTTTAATTTTATTTACAGCTTCTCCACTAAGAACACCGTGAGTAATGTAAACATAAACTTCTTTGGCACCTCGATCTTTAAGAGCCTTAGCTGCGTTTACAATTGTACCACCTGAATCGATTATATCGTCAACAAGAATACAAGTTTTTCCTTTAACATCCCCAATAATATTCATTACTTGAGATTGACCTGGCTTTGGTCTTCTTTTATCTACAATTGCTAGTCCAACATTTAAAATCTTTCCTAGTGCTCTAGCTCTCTCAGTACCACCAACATCTGGTGCAACACAAATTAGATTTTTACTTTTTATCTTTTTTTTTACATGTCTTGCAAAAATAGGTGTTGCGAACAAGTTATCTACTGGAATATCAAAAAATCCTTGAATTTGTCCTGCATGCAAATCAACAGTAACAACTCTATCTGCTCCTGCTTTAGTAATTAGATTTGAGACAAGTTTTGCTGAAATTGAGGTTCTTGGTGCAACTTTTCTATCCTGTCTAGCATAACCAAAGTACGGAATAACAGCAGTAATATTTTTTGCTGACGATCTCTTAAGTGCATCAATACATAGTAGTAATTCCATTAGGTTATCATTTGCAGGAGATGAAACAGATTGAATTAAAAAAATACTATTACCTCTAATATTTTCATTTATTTCCACATAGATTTCTCCATCAGAAAAATTTCTAATACTAGAGTTTACTAATTTAGATTTTAGATATTTAGCAATATTCTTGCTCAATGGTTTGTTGCTATTTCCGGATAATAATTTCATTAAAAAAGCCTAATAAAGCATAATTATTGAAATATTTCTACCATAATCATCATGGTTTAGCTTTAACGCTCTTCTTGCACTAAAAAAATTATTATTAATATCAAATGTATCAATACTTAAAGACTCAATATTTTTTATTTTATTCTTTAAAAGACATGATTTTACATATTTGGGTAAATCAAAATAAAGCTTTTTGTACTTAATTTTAAAAAATTTATTATTTTTTTTATCCTTTTTTATAAATTTTCTTTTAAAATCTGCTTTTACTTCATAATTTTTAGCCGAGATAGCAGGTCCGATAGCTGCAGTAATATTTTTAGGATTAGATCCTTTTTTGATCATAAATTGGATTACTTTGCTAATTATATCTTTGTATGCACCTTTCCACCCCGCATGAATTGCTGCAACTAATTTTGTTCTTTCATCACAGATTAAAATTGGCACACAATCAGCAGTTAAAACGCCAATTGGCATGTTTTTTTGATTTGTAATTACTGCGTCTGCTTTTGGTTTTGATTTAAATGTATTTTTTTCATTAACATAAACAAATTTATTACTATGTATTTGATGAAGTAAAAAAATACTTTTAGCGTTGCTTTTTATTTTTTTTATAACTATTTTTAAATTCTTTTTAACATCTGAGGGATTGTCTTTAGAACCAGGACCACAGTTTAAACTTTTATAAATTTTTTTTGACTTACCGCCAGTTTTATTAAAAAAACCATGCTTAATATTTTTAATCTTTGAGAGTTTTTTTGATTTTATCAATTTTGAAAACCTGTTTTAAAATTATTTTTCTTATTTTTTAAAAGCATGACTTTGAATAATTCACCCATCTGCTTGTCATCTATCAAACGTCTTACCCTATAAAATAAATCTGCTTTTTTAGAAAATGCTATATTTTTGCTGATTATTTCTGCTCTTTGAAGAATACCCATACTTGTTAAAAATTTTTTTTGATTTGTAAAAATTGAATTAATTTCTTTAAACTGACTTATAAATTTCTCAAAAGAATGAAAGTTTATATTGTAAGTAATATCAGAGTCTCCAATATTTTCTAAAATGTTAGAATATTTATGGTTATTTACCGCCTGAAGGGTTTCATGCATTTTGCTGTCTGCATAACCATAATCAATTATTAACATTCCTCCATCATTTTTTTGCACTAGGTCGCAAATTGTTCTTAAATATTTAAAAGTGTCTGGTGAATATTCTATTATGTTCTGATTTTTTGATATTTCAAAATTTAGATATTTTTCAATTTTTTCTATATCTATTTTTTCTTCTTTAAATTCAGCTTTTTTTGAATCATTCATAAACACGTATCTTTCAAACCAACCATCTTTTTTTTTAAAAAATTGTTTGATTGGTACGGCATCAAAGAATTCATTAGCTAAAAAAATTGTTGGGTTAGAGTTTATTTTTTCAATATCTTTTAACCATGAAAATTTTTTAGAATTTAAATTTTTTTTTTGTTCATTTATTAAAAAATCACTTTTTTCATGAATTACAAAACTGCAGGCATTGTAACATTCGGGAAAATTTACAAGTGTTTCATCTATAACTTTCATCATTTCACCGTTTCCAGCTCCCAGTTCAAGCAAATTAAATTTTTTTGGAGAGCCTATACTTTTCCAAAAAGTAATTGTCCAAATTGCAATAATCTCCGAAAATAATCTTGTGATATTGGGAGCAGTAATAAAGTCTCCATCTTCACCAAAAGGATTCTTTTTCATATAAAAACCTTTATCCTTATCGTAAAGAGCAAAATTTATAAATTGATCTAATGGTAAATTATTTGTTTTAGCGAGTTTCATATTTTAAATAAAATAAGATTACCCCTGATAGTAAAAATATTAAACTTACTACTTGCCCCATTGTTAAGTTAAAAAATATATAACCTAGCTGTTCGTCCGGTAATCTATAAAATTCAATAATAAATCTGAAGATTGAGTAAATTATTAAAAATAATCCTGAAATTACACCAGGTTTATTTGAAAATTTGTTTTTAAAATAAATTAATAATAAAAATAAAAGTAAACCTTCTGATAGTGCTTCATACAATTGTGAGGGATGCCTAGGAAGATTATCTATCTGAACAAATGTTACTGCCCAGGGTACATTAGTTATAGTTCCATATAACTCTGAATTTATAAAGTTTGCTATTCGTCCAAAGAATAATCCTACTGGAGCTACTAAAGCGACGATATCCATATATAAGAATGGGTTTTGATTATTTTTCTTAGCAAAAATTATACTTGCAAAAACAACTCCAATCAAACCACCATGGAAGGACATTCCTCCTTGCCAAATTTTAAATATATCTAATGGATTATTTATATAAAAATTAAAATTATATATAAAAATATAACCAAGTCTTCCTCCTAAAATTATACCTATGATTAAATAAGTTAAATAATCATCAAATTTATTTTTAACTTCTATTTCTTGGATAAATAATTTTTTAGCCAGTATCCAACCTAATATAATTCCAAATATATAAGCTAAAGAATACCATCTAATTTCTAAAGAAAATATTTCTAAGGCTACTGGGTCAAAATTATTAATGAACATTTTTAATAATACTTATAATGTATATATTAAATATGAAAAATTCTAAATTTATAATTGATAAGTTCGCTAAATTAATAGAGCAGGGACTAGTATCTTCAAAAGACTTAACTACTGAATTATTTAATATCTTTAAATCTAAAAGAGATGAGTTTGTTTTTAAAATGAAACTTACAAGTAAAGATGAATTTGAAGTACTCTCAAAACGTGTTGAGAATCTTGAAAATAAAATAAATAAACTTGAGAAAAAAAAAGTAAAAAAGTTAAACAGGTAAGAAAACTTTAACTCTTAAACCATCCATTTTTGATTTTTCCAACATTATATTCCCTCCATGAGATTTGATAATATCTGATGAAATTGATAAGCCAAGACCAACACTTGATTTAGAGTCTGCTCGACCCTTATCTATTTTATAGAAAGGTTTAAATACATTTTCATACTCATTTTTTGGTATTCCAGGTCCGTTATCATCAATAATAATGAATAAACTTGTATTTTTTTTACTTAAGCTAATTTCAACTTTGTTAGCATATTTCAGCGAATTATCGATTAGATTATTTAGACATCTATTAATTAAATTTTTCCTACCATTAAAATAAATTCTTGGTGATAAGTTTTGTGAAATATTTTCATTATTATATTTTTCAATAACTTCTGAAATTAATTCAGATAGATTAAACATTTCATCTTTTTCAACATATGATGAGCTGGTAAATTGTAAATATTCATTTAGCATTTTCTCCATTTCATTTATGTCTTCAGTTAATTTATTCACTGTTTCTTTATCTTTTATAAAAGCTAATTGTAGTTTCATCCTTGTTAAAGGGGTCCTTAAATCATGACTTATTCCAGATAACATTTCTGTTCTTTGATTTATGTGTCTTTCAATTCTCTTTCTCATTTTATCAAATTCATGTCCTGCTTGTCTTATCTCAAGGGCTCCAGAAGGTTTGAACTCTTCAATATTTTCTCCTTTACCAAATCTTTCTGCCGCACGAGCTAGGTTGGTGATTGGTCTAGTTTGATTTTTTAAAAATATTAAAGAAATGACTACCATTATAATTGCAGGTACTGTGATCCAAAGTGCAAATATTCTTGCTGAAGAACTTGCAACTCTATCTTTAGGCACTAAAAATTTAAAATAACCATCTTCATATTTAATTCTTAAATCAATTAATTCTTTATAACTTGTTGTATCAAACCAGTATTCATCTAATCCAAATTTAGATTTTAGCTCTCTTCTTAAAGTTCTATCTATTGGACTAAACCATCTTTCAGTATCTCTATTTTGTAATTTTTCGTCATTGGTGTATTCAATATTTAAATCTAAAAATATTGAAAAAAGATCTAGCAAATCTTGTTTGTTTTCTTGCTCACCTCCATAAGCTTCAATAAATGTACTAATTTCATTTACCAAGGTTCTTGTCATACCTTTGTTTGTTTTGATCCAGAGGCTATCAAAAAAAACAATTGTAATTACTAGTTGCAGAACCAAAACTGGAATAGCAACAATAAGGAGCGCTCTATAAAATAATCTTTTTGGTAATATTTTTTTAAAGTAATCACTCAATCCAGAGAACATATCCTGCACCTCTTATTGTCTGTAAAAATTTTGGATTTTTTGGATCAATTTCAATTTTTTTTCTAAGTCGAGTAATAATAACATCTATTGATCTCTCTTTATCCAGATTAATTAATTGACCAATATCTTCCCTAGAAAATGTTTTACCTGGGTTATTAATCATTTTTTCTAAAATTGTTTTTTCAGTTGCGTTAATCTTGAATTCTTTATCACTTTTAAATATTAAAAGTTTATTCAAATCGATTTTCACATTTTCAAATTCTATAACCCTTTTTAGATCTGTTTTAATAGTTTTATTTATTATATTTTTTATTCTTAGAATTAATTCTTTTGGTTCAAATGGTTTTGGTAAGTAATCATCAGCACCAATCTCTAACCCTTCAACTCTTTCATTTGCTTCGCCTTTAGCTGTCAGAAGTATAACAGGTGTATCTAATTTCTTTTTATTTTCTTTTAAAAACTCAAGCCCACTTTTACCTGGCATCATGATATCCAATACAATTAAATCAAACTTAATTATCTTTATTTTCTCAGATGCATTTTCTGCATTTTCAGCAGTAGTTACTAAAAATTTATTTTCATTCAAATATTTTTTTACAAGAGATCTAATTCCATCGTCATCATCAACAACTAGTATATGTGCAATAAACTTATCCATTAATTATTTTACCCAGCACATTATCAAAATTTATAACTTCTTCAGAGCTTGAATTAAGTAAAGCGTTATAAATCCTTTTCTTTTGTAAATTAAAAATTTCATTAAAAATTTTTTTACCTTTGTCGTTAAGAAAAACATGTTTTACTCTTGTGTCTTGATCATCTTTTTTAAAAATAATGATTTCAAGTTTAATTAAATCCTTTAGAACACGATTTAAGCTTTGTTTTGTCACTTTTAATCTCTTTAGTAGCTCAGAAATTGAGATGCCTTCATACATTGAAATTAAATGTATTACTTTGTGGTGTGCTAAACCAATTGAATATTTATCTAATATTTTTTTGGAGTCTGAAAAGGTTTCTCTGTAGCTCACGAATAATTTTTCTATTAGGTCTTTAAGCTGGTCATCTTTTAAATATAAAAGTTCTTTCATAATAGGTAAGTTATATTGACATATTAAAGATACAAAGATATTTTTCAGTTATAAATTAAAAAAATTTTCATACATGATACCTTACGACAAGCGATCTGGAAAAATATGGTACAACAACGAATTAGTCGATTGGGCTGACGTTAAGCTGCATGTTTTAAGCCATGGCATGCACTATGCTAGCTGTGTATTTGAAGGCGAAAGAGTTTATGACGGTTCAATTTTTAAATTAGAAGAGCACACATCGAGATTTTTTTATTCTGCAAAGAGAATGGGTTTTGAAATCCCATATACCGAGGAGGAAATAAACATTGCATCAAACAAAATTGTTGCGACACAAAAAGTAGAAAATGGTTATGTAAGACCCGTAGCTTGGAGAGGAAGTGAGATGATGGCTATCTCTGCGCAACACACTAAAATTCATGTTGCAATAGCAACTTGGGAATGGGGATCATACTTTGATCCTAAACTTAAAGTTGAAGGAATAAGATTAAATATTTCAAATTGGAGAAGACCAGCGCCTAATACGATACCGTGGGATACAAAGGCTTCTGGTCTATATATGATTTGTACTCTTTCAAAACACGAGGCAGAAAAGCAAGGTTATACAGATTCTTTAATGTTAGATCACGAGGGAAATATTGCTGAAGCAACTGGAGCAAATATTTTTTTCAAAGACAAAAATGGAGAAATTCATACTCCAATACCAGATTCTTTTTTAGATGGTATTACTCGAAGAACTGTTATTGGAATAGCAAAATCAAAAAATATAAAAGTTCATGAAAGAAAAATTAGTCCAACTGAACTTCCAAATTTTGATGGTTGTTTTTTAACAGGAACTGCAGCAGAGGTAACTCCTGTATCGTGTATTGCAGAAAATCAATTTAAAGTTTGTGATACTATTATTGATCTAAATGAAAGTTATCAAAAATTAGTTAGGAAGAAAAAAGCAGCTTAATCTTTACTGTCTTCAGACATAGCGTGATCAATACCTTTTCGCATATAATCATATGCTGTGAAAAGTGTTAAGGCAGCAGATAACCACAAAAAAATTATACCAATTGTTTGTGCATTATAATCTTGAAAGTTAATTATTTTATTTCCTGTATCACCAGATAGTAACAGCGCTATAGCTACCATTTGTAATACCGTTTTAAGTTTAGCAAGATTTGAGACAGGAAGTTTTATCTTTCCTTTTGCTAAAAATTCTCTTAAACCTGAAATTAAAATTTCTCTTGTAAGTATTATAATTGCTGCAATTACCTCATAATTTCTAATAGTTCCATCCATTACTAATAGAATTAATGCTGTAGCAACGATTATTTTATCAGCAATAGGATCCAACAACTCACCTAATTTAGACTCTACTCCAAACATTCTAGCCAACATTCCATCTAAAAAATCAGTAAATGATGCAACTATAAATAAAATTAATGCTGTTAGATCACCATAAAAACCTGGAAGATAAAAAGCTAGCACAAAAAAAGGAACAATTATAATCCGTCCAATAGTTAATATGTTTGGGATTTTTTTAATCATAATTATTCGTGAAAGAAGTTATATATCTTTTTTGCTACTTTTTCCTCAACACCCTCTACAGATTTTATCTCATCTAAACTAGCAGACTCAACAGATCTTGCAGATCCAAAATGGTTCAATAAAGCCCTCTTTCTTATAGCTCCGATACCATCTATTTGGTCTAATAAAGATTTACTTATTCCTTTTTTCCTTTTCGCTCTATGAGCACTTATAGCAAATCTATGCGACTCATCTCTTATCCTTTGGAGGAAAAAAAGGGTAGGGTCATTTCTTGAAAATTTATATTCTTTTCCATTGTGAAAAAAGGTTTCATTTCCACTGTTTCTAAACTTACCTTTTGCTATAGCAATAATGGGGATATCGTGAAGACCTAGTTCATTAAGACTTTCTCTAGCAACTGAGTATTGACCCTTACCTCCATCAACTAGTACCAAATCTGGAAAAGTAAGATAATTATCTTTTTCTTGAACTGCTCTTTTGAACCTTCTGTTTAGCACCTCTTTCATCATTCCATAGTCGTCTTGCTCATTTTTTTTGTGTTTAATATTAAATTTTCTATATCTTTTTTTAATAAACCCCTCATCACCGTATGCAATTAAAGCACCAACACTGTTTGTACCTTGAATATGACTGTTATCATAAACCTCAATTAAATTTATATTTGTTTCTAAATTAAATTTTTGAGCAACTGCATCAAACAATTCTTTGTTATTCTGACTTTCATAAAGTTTTCTATTTAGACTGTCTTTTGCATTTTTAATTGCTTGATTAATAACCTTTAGTTTTGATCCTTTTTTTGCAACCGAAATATTAATCTGTTTCCCCTCTTTTTGGGTTAGCGTTTTTTCAATTAAATTTTTTTCTTTTATTTCCTCTGAAAGAATAACTGATGCTGGAACACCCTTATTTTCATAAAACTGAGAGACAAACGAATTTAGTATTTCACTGAATTTTTCATCTGGATCATGTTTTGGAAAAAAAGCTTGATTACCCCAATTTTGTTTTGATCTATAAAAAAAAACTTGAATACAAGTTTTTCCAGATTCTTTATACCCAGCAATAACATCTGCCTCAACTAAGTTTGCTTCATTAATTCTCTGTGAGGATTGAATTATATTTAATGCTTTGATTCTATCTCTTAAAATTACAGCTTTTTCAAAATCAAGATCCTCACTTGCCTTTTCCATTTGATTAGAAAGATTTTTTTGAATTTTCCTAGATTTGCCTGAAACAAATTCAATAGCATCTTCTACAGTTTGATTATAATCCTCCTTTTTAATGTATCCTACACAAGGTCCAGAACATCTTTTTATTTGATATAAAATACATGGTCTTTCTCTGTTTTTGAAAACAGTATCATCACAAACCCTTAAATGGAAAATTTTTTGGATCATTTTGATTGTCCAATTAGCTGAACCGGCAGAGGCAAAAGGTCCAAAGTAAAAACCTTCTTTTGTTTTTTTTCCTCTATGTCTTTTTATTTGAGGCCACTTATCTTGATTACCTATAAATATAAATGGAAACGACTTATCATCACGTAAAAGGATATTAAATTTTGGTTTATGCTTTTTAATTAAATTTGCTTCTAGAAGTAATGCTTCACTTTCATTAGATGTTGTTGTTATCTCCAATTTTCTCGTTTGAGATAACATTCGTTCAGTTCTAATTATATGATTTTTTTCTGCAACATAACTCTTTAATCTATTTGGTAAATTTTTGGCTTTACCTACATAAAGAATTTCATTTTTTTCATTAAGCATCCTGTAAACTCCAGGAAGTTTAGGTACTAAAGGCAACTCTTTTTTAATTACTTCTTTTCCTAATTCAGAACTTATCATGGCTTCTCTTTTTGGTAATTTGAATACCAACAGATGAACACTGTTTTAAGATTTCTAATTTTTCAATTTTTAACATTATTTTAGCAATTCTTTTGTCTTTAAAGAGTTCATCAAAAACAGCTTCTGCCAAGGTTTCTAAAAAGTTATAATGTTTCTTTTTTACAAGTTTAGTAATTAATTTTACAATTGTTCCATAATTTACAATAGATTTTATATCTTTATCGCTTGATGGTTTTTTATCTTCATAGTCAATTTCTAGACTAAATTTTACTTTTTGAGATTTTTCTTTTTCAGTGTCGTAATAACCGAGTTTTAAATCTAAAATTAATTCATTAATTAGTATTTTTTTCTCATAATTAAATAGGCTTTTATTTTTATCTATTTTAACAATTTTAAGATTATTTTTTCTCATATTATTTAATTCTTGAGGCAATATAATCTAGAATTACCGGATTATAATACTGAAAACAAAGTCCTTGATTCATTACATGACCAGCATTTTTTCTTTCAGAAACTTTTTCTTCCCAGTCATTTCCTTTAATTACACAAGTTTTTCCATCTATTTTATAATCCTCTGAAATGACAATTCTTTTAACACCCGGAACTTCTTCTAACCAATCAGATAACAGTCCTTCAAACTTATCTTTTGGATGTGTAAAAGCAAGAACGGGCACATCATTTGATTTTTTAATATTATCAATCTGTCTTTGTCTTAGCTCAGCACCTCCTGGGTATTTTTTTGCAAATTTTGCTAGTGCCTCCTCAGAACCAACTTTTTTTACTTTATATTTTTTTGAGAGTTTACCATAACAAGCTTGCATATATGATATACCTCCACCTACTTTTTCAGGATGAGCTGCTAATAACATTAAAGTTAATAAACCCCCACAAGAGTGGCCTGATATAATAATCTGTTTTCTAGGCACACCTATTTTTACAAATTTATCCACTAATTCTAAATTTTTTTCAATTCTTTTATCTAATTTATGTATACCTTCATAAGGTTCTTTAAACTTCCAGTATTTTTTTGGCGACATGTCTCCAGCTAAATGATTAGTACAAAAGTTATAAACCATAATTTTTTTATTGTTAATTTCCACATCTACCAGTGAAGCTTTATTTCTTATTTGACTAACCCAAATGCATTCATTCTTTATTCCTTTATCATTTTTATTTTGTCCATGATTATAAATAATTATAATTTTATTTTTTGGATCGTTAATGTTCATGCTCTCATTTACGGAGGCAGATTTGGTAATAAAGCCACTTTTTAAAATTTTTCCATTCGCAAAGACATTTCCACATGATATCAAGCTAAAAATTACAACTATGAAAATTTTTTTCATTCTTTCCCCCCCATAATATCTGGTGTTTGCCAGTTTAAATTCTGCCCACTATCAATTGCTAATACTTGACCAGTAATAGATCTATTTTTTATAAAAAAGTCAACAGCGTTGCATATTTGTTCTACATCAACTGGTCTTTTTAACGGGGTTGCTAAGTATTGTTTTTTGAAATGTTTTTCAGACTGTCTTTGATTTTTTATGGTAGGTCCGGGTGCTATTCCGTTGACCCTTATGTTTGGAGCTAAGCTCATAGCACTGGTTTTTGTAAGAGTATAAAGCCCAGTTTTACTTATTGTGTATGAAAAAAAGTAGGGGGTAAGTTTAAAAACTCTCTGATCAATTATATTAATTATATTATTATTTTTACCCCTAATATTTTTAGCAAATTCTTTTGATAATAATGCTGGTGTTCTTAAATTTGTTCTTAAGTGTTTACCCCAACTATCAGTTGTAAAATTTTCTATTTTATCATTTTCAAACAAAGAAGCATTGTTAATTAAACAATTAAAATATTTAAGTTTAGATTTTGCAAATTTAACAATTTTATTTACATCATTTTCTTTACTTAAATCACCTTTAACTAAGTAAACTTTTGTACCTTTATTAGATAATTCTTTTTTTAATTTTTCCGCTTTTAATTTTGATTTGTTATAATGGATCAAAATTTCAATATTTGGGCCAGACAATTTTCTTGCAATCGCGGCACCTATTCGAGTTGCTGCACCAGTAATAATTATTTTCCGTGCTTCCATTTTTTATCTCTTTTTTTTGTAACTTTGGTTCCTGGCATACCCATAGTTGATCTACCTTTTGGATAAAGCTTATTTTTTACATCATACTGTCTTATTTTCGGATTTAATGTAATTTCTAATTCAGTACTCTCTAATTTTCTTATTTCATCTCGTATTTTAGCAGCCTCTTCAAACTCTAAATTAGATGCAGCTTCTTTCATTTTTTTATCCAAGCCTTTGAGATGTTTTTTAAGATTGCCGCCAATATTTGAACCTTCACTTATTTTAACGTAGTCTTTCTCATAAACGCTCTCTAAAATATCACTAATTTCTTTTTTAACAGATTTTGCATCTATCTTATGTTTCTTATTATAATCTAATTGAATTTTTCTTCTTCTATCAGTTTCTGCAATTGCTTTTTTAATACTTTTTGTTTCTTTGTCAGCATACAAAATTACTTTACCATCAACATTTCTTGCAGCCCTACCAATCGTTTGAATTAAAGAGGTTTCAGATCTCAAGAATCCCTCTTTGTCGGCATCTAAAATTCCTACTAATGCACATTCAGGAATATCCAATCCTTCTCTTAACAAATTAATTCCAACCAAAACATCAAATACACCCATTCTTAAATCTCGCATGATTTCAATTCTTTCAAGTGTATCAATATCTGAGTGAAGATATCTTACCTTGATTCCATTCTCATGAAGATATTCAGTTAGATCCTCAGCCATTTTTTTAGTTAGTGTTGTTACTAATACTCTATGATTATTTTCTATAACTCGTTTACATTCATGCATTAAATCATCGACCTGATTTTTTGCTGGACGTATTTCTACAGGTGGATCTATTAAACCTGTTGGTCTTATAACTTGATCAATAAACTTACCTTTTGTTTGCTCTAGCTCCCATGGTCCAGGTGTTGCTGAAACAAATACAGTTTGTGTTCTCATTAAATCCCATTCTTCAAATTTTAATGGTCTATTATCCATACACGAAGGAAGTCTAAATCCATATTCTGCTAAAGTACTTTTTCTTGATCTATCACCTTTATACATTCCATTGAGCTGTGGAACTGTAACGTGGCATTCATCCACAAATATTAAAGTATTATCAGGAAAGTATTCGAAAAGAGTAGGAGGGGGCTCTCCAGGTTTTCGTCCCGACAAAAATCTCGAATAGTTTTCAATACCAGCACAAGAGCCAGTTGCTTCAATCATTTCAAGATCAAATTTAGTTCTCTCTTCTAATCTTTGTGCTTCCAGTAATTTATTTTCAGAACGGTGTTTTTTTAAAGTTACTTCTAATTCTTTTTTTATATTAATTACTGCTTGTTCAATTGTGGGTTTTGGTGTGATGTAGTGGCTATTGGCATAAACTTTTACTAAACTTAATTCTCTTACTTTGTCACCAGTTAAAGGATCAAACTCTTCTATCTGTTCAAGCTTGTCTCCAAACAAACATAATCTCCAAGCTCTGTCCTCTAGATGTGATGGAAAAATTTCCAAGTATTCTCCTCTTGCTCTAAATGTTCCTCTATAAAAATTTTGATCATTACGCTTGTATTGAAGAGCAACTAAAGACTTAATTATTTCTTCTCTGTTATAATCATAATTTTTTTGGAGTGTTAAAGTCATTTTGCTATAAGCTTCAACAGATCCAAGACCATAAATACAAGAAACACTTGCAACAATTAACACATCATCTCTTTCTAAAAGAGATCTAGTTGCTGAGTGCCTCATTCGATCAATCTGCTCGTTAATAGAGGCCTCTTTCTCGATGTATGTGTCTGATCTCGGCACATAAGCTTCAGGAGTGTAATAGTCATAGTAAGAAACAAAGTATTCAACTGCATTATCTGGAAAAAAAGTTTTCATTTCCCCATAAAGTTGAGCAGCTAGAGTTTTATTTGGAGCTAAAATTAACGCAGGTCTGTTGGTAGCTTCAATTACTTTAGCCATTGTAAAAGTTTTTCCAGAGCCCGTTACACCAAGTAAAACTTGATTAAATTGATCTTTGTTAGCACCATTCACTAAATTTTTTATTGCCTCAGGCTGATCACCAGCAGGTTTAAAATCAGATTTAATTTTGAATTTTTTTCCGCCTTCCAGTTTTCCACCTATTTTAGGATTTTTACTCTGAATATCTGTAATTAAATCTTGATAAGTATTTTCCATATATTAAACAACGTAGTAGAATTTATTTATATTTCAATGAGCATAATATCAGACAGTTTAAATAAGATTAAACCATCACCTACTATTGCTGTTACTCAAAAAGCAAGAGACTTAAAAGCTGCTGGAAAAGATGTTATTGGACTTGGTGCAGGAGAACCAGATTTTGATACTCCAGATAATATCAAAGAAGCAGCAATAAAAGCTATTAACGATGGTGATACCAAATACACTGCAGTAGATGGTACTCCAGCATTGAAAAAAGCAATCGTAGAAAAATTTAAAAAAGAAAATAATTTAGATTATACCACTGATCAAATTACAGTTGGTGCAGGAGGAAAGCATGTTATCTATAATGCTATGATGGCAACACTAAATGATGGAGATGAGGTAATAATTCCAGCTCCTTATTGGGTGTCTTATCCAGATATAGTTTTGTTGGCTGGTGGAAAACCAGTTGTAATGGAATGTGACGAGAAACAAGGCTTTAAAATAAATCCATCAGACTTAGAAAAATTTATCACTCCAAAAACAAAATGGATAATTTTAAATTCTCCATCTAATCCAACTGGAGCTTGTTATTCTGAAAATGATATCAAAGCAATTGCTAATGTTTTAGAAAAACACAAGCATATTTACATTTTAAGTGATGATATATATGAACACGTGACCTACGAAGGGTTTAAATTTTTTACTATTGCTCAAATAGAAAGTTTAAAAGACAGGGTTCTTACAATGAATGGTGTAAGTAAAGCTTACTCAATGACAGGCTGGAGAATAGGGTATGCAGCTGGTCCAAAAGATATTGTTAAAGCTATTGCTAAAATCCAATCACAATCAACAACTAATCCATCCTCAATTAGTCAAGCAGCATCAGTTGAAGCACTAAGTGGGACACAAGATTTTATAAAAAAAAGAGCTGACTCTTTCCAAGAAAGAAGAGATTTTGTAGTAAAAGCATTAAATGATATTGATGGTATCAATTGTTTAAATCCTGATGGTGCATTTTATGTTTTCCCTAGTTGTAAAGAGTTAATGGGAAAAAAAGATTCTAGTGGAAAAGAAATTAAATCAGATACTGATTTTGTTCAATCTCTTTTAGAGAATAGTGGTGTTGCTGTTGTTCAGGGTTCTGCATTTGGTTTAGAGGGATTTTTCAGAATTTCATATGCAACTTCAATGGAAAATCTAAAAAAAGCTTTAGAAAAAATTTCCTCTTTTTGTAAAAGTTTAAGTTAATGAAAACAGCCATAGTATTTGGTTCCACGGGATTAATTGGCGGCCATTTAGTTAATCAATTAATTCAAGATAATTATTACACAAAAATTAAGATTTTCGTTCGCTCACAAACTTCAATTAATAATGAAAAAGTTGAGGTTATTAATATTGATTTTAATAATTTAGGAAATCATAAAACTGAAATTACAGGGGATGATTGTTTTTTTTGTATTGGTACTACAAAGCAAAATTCTCCTAATAGAAATGAGTATCAAAAAGTAGAGCTAGATATCCCAAAAGAAATTGCACAAATTGCAAAAGCTAATTCAGTTAAGTCATTTATTTTTATCTCTTCAATATATGCCAATCCAAATAGTTCAGGGAATTATGTGAAATTTAAAGGTTTGGTTGAAGAAGAATTAAAAAGATTAAATTTTTCTAAACTAGGAATATTAAGACCTTCTTTTTTAATGGGGAAAAGAAAAGAGAACAGAGTAGGCGAAAAAATAGGTATTTTGACTTTTAGGATATTGTCGCCTTTGTTATTTGGGCCATATAAAAAAATGAGACCAATCAGTTCAGAAAATGTTGCAAAAGCAATGATTAAAATTGCTAAAGAAAATCTACAAAAAATTACATTTGAATCTGACGAAATAGTTGAATTAACCTCAAGCTAAATTAAGTCTTATTAAGGATTTTGCCGCATCAACAACCGCAATTTCAGATGCTGTAAACTTTATTTGAAGAATTTCTTCTGCATATGTTTGGTCCGTTTGCATTTTAAAACCTAAATCAGGAACCATAGTTTTTGCACTTGTGTCTATATAACTTATAAGTTTCACCATAAAATTTGGCAATTCTCTTTTAGGAAGTTTTTTTGCATGACTTGGAATATTTTTGGCCATTATTTTTGATAATTCAAGAATACTTCTTACTTCTGATCCAACAATCAATCTTCTGCCTCCAGCTTTTTTATTACTTAAAGATAGAACATGCGCTTTTGCAACATCTTTTACGTGAGATATCATTACTGAAAATTTTGGAGCAGCTGGATATTTTCCTTGAAGCAATTGTTTTGCATATTCCATTGAAGTACTTGTTTTCTCGTTTAAAAAATCTCCTAAAATAAATCCAGGATTGATACACGTTAGACTATTTTTAAGACCTTTACTCTCCATAAGGTCCCAGGCAGCCTTCTCTGCTCTAGTTTTAGATACAAAATAATCTGTAGTTTTATCCCACTCTAGGTCAGTCCAATCATTTTCACCAAATGTATAGGGGTTGGATCTATTTGGTTTTCGAAACATGCATACTATAGAGGAAGTTTTTACAAAATGTTCAACTTCTGCATTTATTCCAGCATTTAATACTCTTAGAGTACCATCTTTTGCTGCTGGGGTGAGTGACTCCCTATCATTTGAAACTTTCAAAGGAAAAGGAGAAGCTACATGGATAATATATTTGCAGCCTTTTGCAGCTTCATTCCAGCCTTCATCCTTTAATAAATCTAACTTTACAAAGGATAATTTTTCAGTTGAAACATTATTTTCCTCTAAAGTTTTTTTTGTTTGATCAATTGAACTCGAATTCCTAACAGTACCTAAAACTTCGTAACCCGAATGTAGTAATTCAATAGCAACATGTTTTGCAACAAACCCGCTAATACCAGTGAGTAATACTTTTTCTGACATTTTGTTTTAAAATTTAAAGTATTCTTTTGTATCTTTTTGAAATAATAGGAAAATACAAGAAATCTGTAATAAAGTATTTAAAATTAAAATAGTTCTTACTGCTAATTCATTAAATCCTATTTCTGGTATAGGTCCATAAGGAGCTTCAAAACTTACGTTTATCGCACCAATTAAATCTAACAAACCAATTACATTCCAAGATAGTAAAAGACCCCATAGTATAGTACTTGGTTTTTTTATTATGTAGTAAACTAAAAATAAAGCAGTTATCCCAATAAAAAAGTCACCCACAAAAGGAACTATCCATTCAGATGGTGCCGAACGTTCATTACCGGAAAAGATCCAAAACAAAAATAGGCCAGACCCAACTGCTCTGAACGACATCCATCCAGTCACAAAAATAATCCAATTTATTTTCATTTTTTAGTGTGATAAAAATTTTTCAGCTTCAAGAGCAGCCATACATCCCATACCTGCAGCGGTTACAGCTTGCCTAAAAGTTTTGTCTTTTACATCTCCAGCAGCATAAACGCCAGGAACATTTGTTTCAGTCGAGTCGGATTTTGTAATTAGGTATCCTTCTTTATCCATTTCTAATTGATCTTTAAAAAGCTGCGTTGCAGGATCGTGACCAATTGCAATAAATACACCATCTAGCTTTAATTCTTGTGCTTTATTTGTTTTAACATTTTTTATTTTAATTCCCTTAACATTTTTTGGATCTTTATCACCCAATACATCTTCAACAACAGAGTCCCAAATAATTTCAACTTTTTTATTTTCCATTAATTTTTTTTGAAGCATTTTTTCAGCCCTTAAACTATCTCGTCTGTGAATTAATTTTACTTTAGATGCAAATTTTGTGAGAAACATTGCCTCTTCAACAGCTGCATTACCACCACCAACTACCGCAACCTCTTTATCCTTGAAAAAGAAACCATCACATGTTGCACAAGCCGAAACTCCAAAGCCTCTAAATTCTTGTTCTGATTTTATGTTTAACCATCTTGCTTGAGCACCTGTTGAAATAATTATGCTATCAGCACTATATTTTTGTCCACTATCGCCGATTGCTTCAAAGGGTTGTGATTTCAAATTCACAGATGCAATATGATCCTCAATCATTTCTGTTCCAACTGCTTTAGCTTGATCTTTCATTTGATCCATTAACCATGGACCCTGGATTACATCTGCAAATCCTGGATAATTCTCTACATCCGTTGTAGTTGTTAATTGTCCACCAGGTTCTGCACCATAAACTAAAATTGGATTTAACAGTGCACGAGCAGCATATACCGCTGCTGTGTATCCGGCAGGACCGGATCCAATTATTAACACTTTTGTGTGTTTAGTTGGATTTTGACTCATATGAAAGCTATATAGTGATTAATGACTAAATTAAAAGGTATTTTATTAACTCAAGGTATGCATGGAATGATAAGCCAGGTAGAAGGTTTAGCAAAAGCCTTAGATATTGATTTTACTCACCATAAGGTTGAACTAAATAATTTTTGGAAAATTGTTCCACCAAAATTAACACCAGTATCACAAAAAGTTTATAAAAAAGTAAACGAGTCTGATTTTGATGTAATTATTTCATGTGGAAGAAAAAGTGTGATTCCCTCAATCCACTTAAAAAGTATTTCAAAAAAAAAAGTTTTAAATATTCATATTCAAGACCCAAAAGTGGATTTTAATCATTTTGATTTTATTGTTGCTCCCGAACATGATGGGATAAGTGGTACTAATGTAATTAAAACAAAAGGTGCAATTCACTATTTAACAGAAAATGAAATTGAGGAAAATAGAAGTTATTTAAATTCATATATCAAACAGGATAATAGAAAAGTTTGGTGTTTGATAATGGGTGGTCCTACAAAATATTATGACTACTCAACAAAAAATATGAAGCACATCTTTTCAATTTTCTACAAATTATTGAAAAAACATGATTTTCAACTTGTGGTGATACCTTCAATGAGAACACCGTTAAATACTCTACATTATGCAAAAGAGTTTTTTGGAAAAAATCACACAGTGATTATGAATGTTGATAAAAAAGCTTATCTTTCAGCTTTAGCTATTTCGGAAAATATAGTTGTTACATGTGACTCTAGCTCAATGATATCCGAAGCTGCTTTGACTGGAAAACCAATTTATGTTGCTAATATTTTACCAAAAAGAAAAGACGTCAGATTTCAGAATTTTAGAAATTTATTCAGAGAATTAAATATTACTAGAAACCTAGGTGAAGAAATTGAAAATTGGCACTATCAAAAATTAGATGAAACTAATAGAGTAGCAAAAATTATTAAAGAAAAAATACAATCATAATGTTATTTTTAAATTCAATTAAAAATAATTCAAAACAACATAATTTCCCTTTTGATCACTGGGAGTATAGTGATGCTCTGTCAGAAGGAGCAATTGATGAAATAGTTAAAGCTGACATTCCTGATGTTAGTAAACATAATCTTAATTATGATGGAACAAGAGCAATAGATGGTGGAGCCGCAGAATTTAGAGAAGGTATAGCTTCAGGTGGACAAGCCATAAAGTTTAGATGTTTTATTAATAAAGAAAACGGATCTAAATTTCCAAATTTAGTAAAATTTATAAATGAACTTCAGTCTAAAGAAACATATGAAACAATTTCTAAAATGATAAATAAAGATTTATCAAATTCCTATGTTAGAGTTGAGGTTATATGTGACCGAGAGGGTTTCTGGCTTAAACCTCATTGTGATATAAAAGAAAAACTTATGTCAGGATTGATATTTGTTAATAAAACAAATGAATCTGAGGATTTAGGCACTGACTTTTATAATGAAAAATTAGAGAAAGTTAAGACACTTCCTTATAAACACAATTATGGTTATCTGTTTACTAGTGGACCAAATACCTGGCATGGAATGGAAAAAAAAAAAATTTTAAAAGAAAGACGATGTTTGCAAATTAATTATGTGACATTTGAAACTGACTGGAAAGTTGAATAGTTTTTATTTTTCCCAATCAAACCTTGGAAAAGAGTCGAAAACTTTAAAAATACCCTCAGACCACTGATTACAAACCTTTGAATAATTTTCATCTGTAATATTTAAACACTCAAGTGTAGATAGATTATCTGCATCTTTTTTTAGCACTGCAAAATCTATTGGAGGCCCAACAGTAAGATCACTTTTTAAAGTAGAGTCCATTGAAATCAGAGCACATCTTGATGCATCACCAATTGAAACATTAGGTTTAATAACCCTATCAAGAATTGGTTTTCCATATTTGACCTCTCCAATTACAAGATACGGTTTACTGTCAGCTGGTCTTATATAATTTCCTTGAGGATAAACTAAATATAATTCATGTTGCTGACCCTTAATTTGTCCGCCAACTATAAATGTTGAACCAAGCAAGACATTATCTGTATTAATTCCTTGAGGTGATGAGTGCTCAATATTTAAAGATCCTATATAAGATGCGATTTGTTCAAAATCATTACATGTGTTTAAATTCATTATACCTGTAGTGCTTTTTAAATCTTTTTCTATTGATTTATAAACTGCTTGAGAGGTACCTAAATTCCCAGAAGTAACTATTACAACTGTTCTATCACCTACATCGTGAGTCATCATTTTAGAGTAAATATTTACATTATCTAATCCAGCATTTGTTCTTGAGTCTGAAGCAAACACAAGACCATCATTTGTTTTAATTCCTATGCAGTATGTCATTGAATAAAATAATTAGTTAATTATAACATTTTTTTTAAATCAATTAAAAGCATAACAGATATATCTAAAACGCATTTGCTTATTTTATTTAAGTATTAAACACTATAATTCTATGATTTCAAAACTTTGGAAAAACTATAACTCAAGTCATGCTTATGACGGTTATTTTACTAAAGATAATAAACTTCGGAAACATGCTACAATAATTTCATCAATTTTAGAAAGATACGGTAAAAAAAAACTTCAAGAAATTGAAAAAAATTGTCAAAGTACAATTAGTGCTAGAGGTATAAATTTTAGAGTATATGCAGCTAATAATAGGGCAGAAGAAAAAAAATGGCCCCTTGATATAATACCAAGAATAATACCAAAAACACAATGGAACAAAGTTTCAAAGGGTTTAAAGCAGCGTGTAAAGGCGTTAAATTTATTTATTGATGATGTTTATAATCAAAAAAAAATATTCAAAGATAAAGTAGTACCAAATGAAATTATTTTTAATTCTCCATTTTATGTAAAGGAATGTGAAGGTTTTTCTCCTAAATACAAAGCTTGGTCAAATATTTCTGGAATTGATTTAATTAGAAATACTAATGGTGATTATTTAGTTTTAGAGGATAATTTAAGAGTACCTTCGGGTGTATCTTACATGCTTGAAAACAGGATGGTGATGCGAGATGTATTTCCTGAATTATTTACAAGATATAAAGTTGCATCAATTCATCAATACACAAATAAATTATTTAACTGCATGGTTGAATGTATTCCAAAAAAAACTTCAAACCCTCATATGGTAGTTTTAACACCTGGTATATATAACTCTGCTTATTTTGAGCACTCTTTCTTAGCTGAACAGATGGGCATTGCTTTAGTTGAGGGAAAAGATTTATTTGTTGAGAACGATATTGTTTATATGAAGACTGTTAAAGGTCCATTAAAGGTTGATTGTATCTATAGACGTCTTGATGACAATTTTTTAGATCCAAAAGTATTTTTCAAAGATTCACTGATTGGGGTGCCAGGATTATTTAAAAGTTGGCGCAAAGGAAATGTTGGTATAATCAATGCAATTGGGACAGGTATTGCTGACGATAAGGTGGTTTACTCCTATGTTAACAAAATGATTGTTTATTATCTAGGTGAACAACCCATCTTAAATCAGGTAGAAACTTACTTATGTCATAATAAAAATGAGAGAAACTATGTTATTGAAAACATTTCAAAATTAGTCGTTAAACCTGCTAACGCATCTGGTGGTTATGGCATAATGATTGGTCCTAAAGCAGATAAAAAAGAGAGAGAAGAGGTAATAGCTAAAATCAAAAAAAATCCAAGAGAATATATTGCACAACCTCTTGAAACTCTTTCAACTGCACCAACAATTACTGAAAATGATATTGAACCAAGACATCTCGATTTAAGACCATTTGTACTTAGTGGAAAAACTACATATGTAAGCACTGGAGGATTAACTAGGGTTGCGCTTAGGAAAGGAAGTACAATTGTAAATAGTTCACAAGGTGGAGGATCTAAAGACACTTTAATTGTTGATGTATAGATTTATATATCCTGAAGAGAATTAACTTCTAATTTTTTCGTTTTAAGTGATTTAATCGCCTCCAGACATGCTTGAGCAGTGGACATGTTAGTACAGTAAGGAACTTTATTCTTGAGCGTTGCTCTTCTTAAAGCTATAGCATCACTTAGTCGGTGTTCACTATTTCCACCCCCAGTGTTTATTACAAGTGCAATTTTTTTTGAGTCTAAAACATCGACTATATGAGGTGAGCCAGTACTTACTTTATTTATAACTTTACATTTCATCCCATGTTTTCGAATGTATTCAGCAGTTCCTCTAGTTGCACATAATTTGAATTTAAGTTTAAGAAGTGCTTTTGCCAAATCTATTCCTTCATCTTTGTGACTATCTTTGAGAGATATAAAAGCTAATCCTTGTTTTGGTAATGAGTTAGCTGCTGCAATCTGACTTTTGGCAAAAGCCATTCCAAAATTTTTATCAAATCCCATAACTTCTCCAGTTGATTTCATTTCAGGTCCTAGTAATAAGTCACTGTTCGGAAATTTATTAAATGGGAACACAGCTTCTTTAACTGCATACATTCCTTTAGATTTATCTTTTAAATTAAATTTAGATAATTTTTCACCAGCCATTACTCTTGATGCAATTTTAGCTAGAGGAAGACCTTTTGCTTTTGATACAAAAGGAACTGTTCGACTAGCTCTAGGATTTACTTCAATTACATAAATTTCATCTTTTTTAATTGCAAACTGTATATTCATGAAACCTTTTACATTTAAAGCTATAGCAAGTTTTTTAGTTTGATTTTCTATTTCTTTAAGAAGATATGGTTTAATTGAGACAGGAGGTAAGCTACATGCGGAGTCTCCTGAATGAATTCCAGCTTCTTCAATATGTTGCATAAT
>CACHCM010000001.1 GCA_902578325.1 uncultured Pelagibacteraceae bacterium | reverse complement strand
AGTGCGTAACAATTAGACCTACTTCATTCGATCCATGTGAGAGTACAGGTGGATCAGCCCCAATTGAAAAAGTGGATGCTAGTGAAGAGTTTTCAAATACAAAATTTATCAAAAGAGAAGAAATTAAATCTGATCGACCTGAGCTTGGAACAGCAAGAATTGTTGTATCAGGTGGCAGAGGAATGCAAAGTGGGGATAATTTTAAATTAATTACAGAAATTGCTGACAAACTAGGTGCAGCAATTGGAGCATCAAGAGCAGCAGTAGATGCCGGATACATAAGTAATGATCATCAAGTAGGTCAAACAGGAAAAGTAGTGGTGCCAGATCTATATATCGCTGTTGGAATTTCAGGTGCTATTCAACATTTAGCAGGAATGAAGGAAAGTAAAGTTATAGTTGCAATTAATAAAGATGGTGAAGCTCCAATCTTTAGTGTTGCAGATTATGGACTTGAAGCTGACTTATTTGAGGCACTGCCTCAGTTCATGGAAGAGCTGAACAAATTAAACACTATACAAAAATAATCCTTACAGTTAAAAACTAGAGTATGTCTAGAGAATCAATGGAATATGATGTTGTAATTATTGGTGGAGGACCATCAGGATTATCAACCGCAATAAAGTTAAAACAATTAGATCCAAATCTAAATGTTTGTTTATTAGAAAAAGCATCAGAAATTGGAGCTCATATTTTAAGCGGAAATGTATTTGAAACTCGTGCTCTAGATGAATTATTACCAAATTGGAGAGAATTGAATTCTCCAATCAAAACAAAAGTAACTAAAGAAAAATTTTTATTTTTAGGAAAAACCAAATCTTTAAGTTGGCCAACTTGGCTACTACCTGCGGTACAGCAAAATCATAAAAATTATATTATCAGTTTAGCAAATCTGTGTAGATGGCTTGCTGAACAAGCTGAAAATTTAGGTGTGGAAATCTTTCCAGGATTTCCAGCAAGTGAAATTTTATATAACGAAGATGGATCTGTTAAAGGTGTTGCAACTCAAGATATGGGCATAGACAAAGATGGTAATAAAAAAGATAGTTTTGAACCTGGTATTGAACTTTTAGGTAAAATAACTGTTTTTGCAGAAGGTTGCAGAGGCCACTTAGGAAAACAACTTATTGAAAAATTTGAATTAAACAAAGGTAAAGATCCTCAACAATATGGAATTGGTTTTAAAGAAATTTGGGAAATAGATGATAAAAATCATGAAGAAGGTTTAGTTATGCATACAGCTGGATGGCCATTAGATAACAATACATATGGTGGTAGTTTTATGTATCATGCAGAAAATAAACAAGTTTTTCTGGGCTATGTAATTGGTCTAGATTACAAGAATCCACATTTATCACCTTATGATGAATTTCAGAGGTTTAAAACACATCCAGCAATTAAAAAAATTATAGAAGGCGGAAAAAGAATTTCTTATGGCGCAAGAGCTTTAATTGAAGGTGGATTTCAAAGTTTGCCAAAAATGTTCATGCCCGGAGCTTTGTTGGTTGGTTGTGATGCTGGAACTTTAAATATGCCAAAAATTAAAGGCTCTCATACAGCTATGAAAAGTGGGATTATTGCAGCTGAAACTATTAATGAACACTTAAAAGAAAACAAAGATTTATCTATTTATGAAGATAAATTTAAAAATAGCTGGTTACATAAAGAGCTTTATGAAGCTCGGAACGTGAAACCTAGTTTTAGCTGGGGATTAATTTTAGGAATAATTTTCACAGGTATTGATCAAATTTTATTTAGAGGAAAACTTCCTTTTACACTTAAACATAAACATGCTGATCATGAAACATTAAAACCTGCAAATCAAATGCCAAAAATAGATTATCCAAAATACGATAATGTAATAACTTTTGATAAAACAAGTTCAGTTTATCTAACAGGAACCAATCATGCAGACAATCAACCAGTTCATCTAAAACTTAAAGATCCTGATTTACCAATACATTATACTTTAGAAAAATTTGATGAACCTGCTCAAAGATATTGTCCTGCAGGTGTGTATGAAGTTCAAAAAGAAAATGATGTAAATAAATTTGTAATTAATTCTCAAAATTGTATTCATTGTAAAACATGTGATATCAAAGAACCTTCTCAAAATATAACTTGGGTTACACCAGAAGGAAGTGGTGGTCCAAGATATGGAAATATGTAAATTAAGACAAATCTATTGCAAACTTTTTTAAAGTTTCAATAGGTACATATTTAAGAGTGTTCTCGTGGGTTCTTTTCAAAAATATTGGACATCCTTTCCCGGCTTCAACTGCTCTTGCATACCAACTAGCACACAAACACCATCCATCTCCATCTTTTAAACCTGGAAACCCAAATTCAGGATGTGGAGTAATTAAATCGTTGCCCGCTTCTTTCATCCACTCTAGGCATTCGGTAGTAACTTTAGCACAAACAGTATGAAGTCCATGATCATTCTCGTCAGTGTTACAACAACCATCACGAAACCAACCTGTTAAAGGATCATTTGAACATTCCTCAAGGTCTTCACCTAGAACATTTTTTTGTTTTTCACTCATTAAATTTTCGTAGGATTTGGTTGATCCTTATAAACTTCTTCAGGGTCGAATTTTTTTTCTTTCTCAAGAAATTCCATTTCAACTTTTCTTCCGTTTTCTATTGGTCCCATAGGAATAGATCTATAAAAACATGATCTATAACCAACATGACAACTAGCTCCGTCACCGATATCAACTGTTAACCATATTGAGTCTTGATCATCATCAATTCTTATTTCAGTTACCTTTTGAGTAAAACCACTTATTTTACCTTTGTGCCAAATAGCTTTTCTTGATCTGCTAAAATAGTGAGCTTCTTTTGTTTCAATTGTCTTTTTAAGAGCTTCCACATTCATATATCCATGCATTAAAATATCTTTAGTTTTTGAGCACATAGTAATTACCGGAATCAGTCCATCATTATCAAACTTGGGTGAAAGAAGATTTCCTTCTTCAATATCATAGATATTTTCTCTTTTTTTGAACATACGGGGTGATTATGTAGCACATATCTAAATATATTAAATATTTTTAATTTAAGGTATTTACTGTATAAAAAGGCGCTATGAAGTTAGTAAAAGACACAGACAACAATAATTTAGAGATAAAAAAAGTTTCGGATAAAGAAGCTGAAGAAGCTGTTAGAACAATTTTATCTTGGATGGGTGAAGATCCTCAAAGAGAGGGCTTGTTAGAAACCCCTAAAAGAGTTGTAAAAGCATTCAAAGAATATTTTCAAGGTTACTCTGAGGATGCAAAAAAAGTTTTAGATAAAACTTTTGGTGATGTCGAAGGTTACAGTGATATGGTGGTTCAAAAAAATATCTCAGTACAAAGTCACTGTGAACATCATATGGCTCCAATTATTGGAAAAGCTCATGTTGCATATATACCAAATGAAAGAGTTGTAGGATTAAGTAAAATTGCAAGAGTAGTAGAAATATTTTCAAAAAGATTACAGACACAAGAAAGATTAACTGTTCAAATAGCTAATACTCTAATGGAAGCGTTAGATGCAAAAGGTGTAGCTGTTACCATAGATTCAACCCATCAGTGTATGACTATGAGGGGTATTAAAAAAGAACAAGCAACAACTGTAACTAATTTTTACTTAGGTCAATTTAAAGAAGATCTGAGTTATCAAAATAGATATTTACGATTTATCAGCACTGAGTTAAAAGACTAGTGTGTCTGACCAATTTAAAGCACTAATTCTTAATCAAGAAGGTGAAAACTTCTCACGTGAAGTTAAATCTATTGATAAAAGTTTTCTAAAGCATGGAGATGTAACTGTAAAAGTAGATTATTCTGATCTTAATTTTAAAGATGGAATGATTTTAAAAAATGGTGGACGATTAGTAAAAGAATTCCCACATATTCCAGGAATAGATTTTTCAGGAAAAGTAATTGAAAGTGAAAATTCAAAATTTAAAGAAGGAGATGAGGTAATTTTAACCGGATTTAGAGTTGGAGAAATATTCTTTGGCGGATATTCACAAATTGCAAAAGTAAATGCAGATTTTTTAATAAAAAAACCCGATAGCTTAACAACTAAACAAGCTATGATTTTAGGTACTGCAGGTTTTACCTCTTTAATGAGTGCTTTTGCAATTCAAGCAAGGGAAAGTATTTTATTAGGTGAAAAAGTTAATGACGTTCTAGTTACAGGTGCAACAGGAGGAGTTGGTAGTGTAGCAATCATGGCATTAGCCAAAATGGGATATAATGTTACTGCAGTTACAGGAAAAGATTCAAAGTCAGATTATTTAAAATCATTAGGTGCAAAAAACATTATAAATAGGGCTGAATTTGACAAAGATCCACGTCCAATAGACAAAGGTCTATGGGATGGAGTGGTAGACACGGTCGGTGGAAAAATTTTGGCAAATGCAATTGCTCAAACAAAATCAAATGGAATAATCTCAGTTTGTGGAAATGCAAACAGTAATGAACTTAATACGAATTTGTTACCATTTATGTTGAGAGGAATTAAAGTTTGGGGCATGGACTCTGCTAATTGTAGCATAAAAAGAAGAGGTTTCATTTGGGGAGAAGCAACAAATTTAATTGATTTTGATTTATTGGAAAAATCAGTTTTAACAGTAAGCTTGGAGGAATTGATTGAGACTTATCCTAAAATTTTAAAAGGTGAAATTTCTGGAAGAGTATTAGTTGATTTAAATAAATAATGGATTGGGATAAATTAAAAATTTTTCATGCTGTGGCTGAAGCTGGAAGCTTTACGAATGCTACTGTTAATTTAAATCTTAGCCAATCAGCTATAAGTAGACAAATACAATCCTTAGAACAAGATTTAAAAGTGCAGTTGTTTGAAAGACATGCAAGAGGCTTAACCCTCACGCAAAATGGAGAATATGTTTTTAAAACTGCTCATGATGTGATTAGCAAACTTAAAGAAGTTGAAACATCATTAGGTGATCAAAAGAGCAAACCAACAGGAAAATTAACAATTACAACTGTAAGAAGTTTTGGAACACATTGGTTAACACCAAGAATTCAAGAATTTATGACACTTAATCCAGAAATTGAGATTGAACTCGTTTTCGATGATAAAGAATTAGATCTGAGTACTCGTCAAGCTGATATCGGAATTTTTATGAGAAGACCAAAACAGCTTAACTATATTCAGAAAAAATTAGTTGATATTAAGTATTATATTTATGGATCAAATAAATACTTAGAAAAAAATGGGATGCCAAAAACAGTTAACGACCTAAACAAACATAAATTTATTTCATTTGGAAAAGGTGCTCCATCACCAGTTTATAATCCTGATTGGGCATTAAAAATAGGAATGCACGATGGAAAAAAAAGAAAATCTATTATGAAGGTTAATAGTGTTAGCGGTTTACTATATGGTGTTGAGTCCGGAGTAGGGTTGGCAGCATTGCCTGAATATTTAGTATCAAATACTAGTAAAATAATTAAAGTACTTCCAAAAGTAGAAGGACCTATAACAGAAGCTCATTTTGTCTACCCGCAATCGTTAAAAAACACAGCTAGAGTTCAAGCTTTCAGAAATTTCTTATTCAGTAAAATTGGCGACTGGAAATAGAAAATAGCCAAAAACCCCTTAAATTATTAATAAAGCTAAATCTGCGACACTATTGCGATTGATAATCATTCGCATTGAGAATAGTTCTCATTCTCAATAATAATGTAATAATTTAAGGAGCTTAATGAGAAAATTATCAATTTTGGCGTTAATTACATCTTTATTCGTATCAACTTTTGCGATTGCGAATGAGGTAAATGTATTTAATGCAAGACATTATAAGGCTGATGCTGAAATGTATGGAAAATTTACTGCAGCTACAGGAATTAAAGTAAATTTAATTAATGGTAAATCAGGAGCTTTAGAAAAAAGAATAGCCGAAGAAGGAGCAGATTCTTCAGCTGATTTATATATCACTGCCGATGCTGGAAGATGTGGTGCTATGGATGCAAAAGGTTTGCTTCAAGGTGGTTTATCATCTGCAACAATTAAAGCGTCTGTTCCAAAAAACTTTAGAACTAATAAATGGGTTGGAGTAGCAAAAAGAGCAAGAATTATCTACTACTCACCTGAAAGAGTTAGTGGTGCTGAGTTGTCAGGTTTAACTTATGAAGGTTTAGCTGATCCAAAATGGAAAGGTAGACTAGTAATAAGAAAATCTAGTAACATTTATAATAAATCACTTGTGGCTTCATTAATTGCAAATAATGGAAAAAAAGCTACAGCCGCATGGGCAAAAGGTGTTGTTTCTAATATGGCAAGAGAGCCAAAAGGAAACGATAGAGCACAAATCATGGCTGTTGCAGCAGGAGAAGCTGATATTGCTGTAGCTAATACTTATTATTTAGCACTTATGCTTTCAGGTAAAAAAGGTGCTGAACAACAAGAAGCTGCAAAAAAAGTAAAAGCGTTTTTTCCCAATCAAAATGATAGAGGAACACATATGAATATTAGTTGTGCTGCTTTAGTTAAAGGTGCGCCTAACAAAGCAAATGCGGTTGCACTTGTTGACTTTTTATTATCACCAGAGTCTCAGGAACACTTTACGAATAACACGTTTGAGTTTCCTATGATTGGTGGTGTCTCTCCAAGTCCATTAGTAGTAAATAATTTAGGGTTAGATTTTAAACAAGATTTAGCAACTAAAGTTTCAACTTATGGAAAAAATCAAGCTGCTGCATTAGAAGTTATGACAGCTGCCGGTTGGAAGTAACATATAGTGAAAAAAAATTTATTTATACTATAAGACCCTTAATGGTAAAAAATTTTAATATTTGGTTTCTCTCATCCTTATTGATTTCCATAGGTGTGTTAATTCCAATAATTACCGTTTTTTTTAGTTTTTTTGAGGAAACCTCAAATTATTATCAAATATTAAAAGATACTTTTTTATTTGAATATGTATTTAATTCTTTCATTTTGTTAGTTTGTGTTTTGGTCTTAACTTTTATTGTAGGAACTACATGTGCATATTTAGTTTCATTTTACAAATTTCCTTTTAGTGATTTCTTTAAATGGGCACTTATCCTTTCTTTTGCTGTTCCTCCCTATATTTATGCATATTCTCTGACAGCTTTTTTTGAAAATTACGGTACAGCTTTTACAATCTTAACGAATTTATTTGGGGAAGGAGAATATAACAAAAATATTCCAAAATTTGATGGTCTTCTTGGAGCAGTTCTTTCACTATCATTCTCATTATATGCTTATGTGTATATTCTTTCTAGAGCTTCATTTTTGTATCAATCTCAAAACCTAATTGATCTAGGAAGAAGTTTAGGTTTTTCAAAATTCAAATCTTTATATTCTTTGATATTACCAGCTGCTAGACCAGCTATAGTTGCCGGGTTATCTTTAGTTGCAATGGAGACATTAGCAGAATTTGGTGCAGTTGATTTCTTTTCAATTAATACTCTAACCACCGGTATTTATAATGCTTGGATTACATTTGATGATTTAGCTTTTTCAAATAGGTTATCATTTTTCTTACTTATATTTATATTTGCATGTTTTATAATCGAAAATTATTCAAGAAAAAAAGCTAAGTACCATTTTAATTCAAGAGGTGGATTTAAACAAAAAGAAAAAATAAACTTAACTGGAAAAAAATCTTTTTTTGCATTTTTGTTTTGTTTTATTATTTTCTTTTTAAGTTTTTTATTTCCTTTAAGCCAAATGTTATATTGGACAATAAAGTTTCCAGAAAACCTTTTTGATCTTGATGTGATTTCACTTACTTTAAATACGATTTATTTAGTTTTTTTATCTAGCCTTGTATTGATTTTATTTTCTCTGATTTCAAATTATGGAAATAGAGTTTCTAAAAATAAAATTTTAAATTTTTTATCAACAATATCTATCTCAGGTTATGCTATTCCAGGTGTTATTCTGGCAGTAGCATTTATTACATTCATTGCTTGGTTTGATGAAAATATTGTTAAGACCTTAGGCTTTATATCTATTAAAAAAATCTTTATTGGTTCTGTTCTTGGACTGGTTTTAGTTTACTTTGTTAGATTTTATTCATTAGCATTTAATGGAATAAAATCAGGTTACGAAAAAATAAATATTTCAGTTGATGAAAGCTCATATTTGCTAGGTTATTCAAAGCAAAAAACTTTTCTTAATATTCACGTTCCTTTTCTGAGAAATTCACTTTTATTTGTAGCAATATTGATTTCCCTAGAAATTATAAGAGAGCTTCCAATAACCCTTATTTTAAGACCATTTAATTTTGAAACTTTTGCAACAACTGCATATATATCTGCGTCTGAGGATTTACTAGAGGCTGCAGCAGTTCCATCGTTATTTTTAATTTTAATTGCAACTATATTTATTATGTTTACATCTAAATATATTCTTAGAGAAAATGAAAAATAATTTTTTAGAAATTAAAAATGTTGATTTTACAATTGGTGGAAAATCCAAGGTTAAAAATGCTTCATTTGTCATAGAAAATGAGGGAGAGACTTTATGTATTTTAGGTCCTTCAGGAATTGGAAAAACTACGATATTAAGAACTATAGCTGGTTTAGAAGAAATTGAAAAAGGTTCAATTAAATTAAACGGAAAATTAATATCATCAAAAGATAAACACGTTGAACCTGAATATAGAAATGTTTCTTTAGCTTTTCAGGATAATAGTTTGTTTCCACATTACACTGTGGAAAAAAATATACTGTTAGGCACTGAGAGAAATAAAACAAAAAAGAAAAAAAAACTAACTTTTACGGAAATTGTTGATTTACTTGATATTTCAAAAATACTTGAAAAATATCCTCACGAAATAAGTGCCGGAGAAGCACAAAGAGCTTCTCTTGCGAGATCTTTATTAACACAACCTGATCTTTTGTTATTAGATGAGCCATTATCAAATGTTGACCAAAGTTTTAAAGAAGAGATTCAAGTAAGATTGAAAAAAATTTTAAGTAAATTAAAAATTACAACAATAATTGTAACCCATGACTCTTATGAGGCTTTTTATTTAGGGCATAAATGTGCGATTATATTAGATGGTCAAATTAAACAGTTTGATGATCCTTATAATGTATATCATTTTCCAAATTCAGTAGAGGTCGTGAATTTTTTAAATCGTGGAATTCTAATTCCAGCTAAAGTAACAGGAGAAAACTCACTAGAAAATAAAGATCTTGGAACAATAAATGGGAATTTTATTAAGCATTATCCAAAAGGATCGAACGTACAATTATTATTACAGCCAGAGGATCTTGAGCACGATGATAAAAGTAATCTAAAATTAGAGGTTGTTGATAGAAAATTTAGAGGTACCAACTTTATTTACACCTTAAAAACCAGTAGTGATTTATTAATACCAGTATTTGTTCATTCTCATCATGAGCATCAGCATGAAGCTGACGAAAAGTTTGGAATTAAAAGACCGATTCATATTGATCACATAGTTTGTTTTTAATAAAACAAGCGAATGCTTTCAAAAAAACAATTATTTACCAGAGGTATGCTGGATATTTCTCCACATATGTTGTCAGTAATTCCATTTGGAATTATTTGTGGAGCTATCGGAGTTGAACTAGGTTTTAATCCTTATTTAGTTTATGCAATGTCCTTCATTATTTTTGGTGGTGCTTCGCAAATAGTTTTTTTGCAGCTTTTATCAGGAGGTGCATCCAGTTTAGTTGCTGTGACTTCTGTTGGAATTATAAATTCTCGACATTTATTATACGGAGCAGTTTTATCTGAATATCTAGAAAAATTATCTTTTATTAAAAAATTATTAATATCATATGTAATAGTTGATCAGGGCTTTGCAGAGTCTAATAAATTTTTTAAAAAAAATAAATCTGAAGAATATTTACATTATCATTTAATAGGCACTGGATGCACGATGTGGGTTTGTTGGCAAATTGCTACACTTTCAGGAATCATTTTAGGATCATTTGTTCCTGAAGAACTTGGATTAAAATTTGCCATTCCTCTGACATTTATTGCAATCGTTGTACAAGATCTAAAAAAAATTGATCATGTGATTGTAATGATTACTTGTGGTTTAAGTTCATTATTATTTTTTGATGCACCATTTAAATCTTATATTATTATTTCACCACTAATTGCTTTATTTGTTGCTTCGTTATTATTGAGGTTAAAAAAGTGACTTTAGTATCAATTATCTTTGCTGGTATATTAACTTACTTTACTAGAATGACTATGGTTGCATTAATTTCTAGAGAAATGTTGGGAGATAAAGTCAAAGCTGTATTAGAATATGTTCCATCTGCAGTATTCCCAGCCATAATATTTCCTGGAATATTTATAAATGATTTTGGAACTTTTATAGAAATGAATGATCCAAAAATTTTTGGAGCATTAGTTGCAGTAATTGTGGGTTATTTTTCAAAAAATATAATTGCTACTATTTTAGCAGGATTAGTTTCTTATTGGTTTTTAATTTTTGTGATTTTTAGCTAGCACCTAATTTAATATTACTTCTAATATTGCTATCCATTAGCTCAGGCTTAGATAATTTAAGATTTGACATTATCTCAGCATATTCGTCAGCATTATTAACTTGAAGCCTTGGATTTGATTTTTTTTCATTTCCAATAGTACTCACAAGTTTACCGTTGTAATCATGCCCTGGATAAAGCAAAGTATCATCTGGTAATTTAAGCAATTTATTAAATAGAGAATTATAAGCATCTTTTGAGCTACCATTTTGAAAATCTGTCCTACCTGTTCCATTAATTAAAAGTGTATCCCCAGAAAATAAAAATTTGTTCATCAAAAAACTATAACTGTCTGAAGTATGACCAGGTGTATACATTGCTTTAATTTCAATTTGATCAATTTTAATTATCTCTTCATCTTTTACTTTGATTTCTACTGTATCAGCAGGTGTGTGTTCTCCCATGATTGTAGAGCAATTTGTAACTTTTTTTAATTTTGAAGCACCTGTTATGTGGTCTGCATGAATATGTGTATCAATTACTTTTACAAGTTTAAGATCTAATTCATTTAGTAAATTTATATAGCTATCAACATTTTCAATAACTGGATCAATAATTACTGCTTCGCGACCTTTTGCCGATGCAATTAAATAAGTGTAGGTAGACGATTTTTGATCAAATACTTGTTTAAAAATCATTTTTCATTAATATCAAATTATTGTGAATACCTCTACTGCTACATTTAATTGGTCTTGTAAACATACTTGGAAAAGAAGTGCAAAAAATACAGCTTGGTGTGTATTAGGTTGTGCTATAGGTGATTTTGGTACAATTTTATTTTTTCAATTAACCGAAATTCCTTTTCCAATTTTAGGAATTATGATTTTAGCAATCATTAATGGTTTGATTACAAGTATTATTTTAGAAACAATTATTTTAATGACACAAAATTTTAATTTTATTAATGCCTTTAAAACTGCTTGTGGAATGAGTTTAATATCGATGATCAGTATGGAAATTATGATGAATTTGACAGATTATGTTTTGACTGGCGGTGCCATATTAACTTGGTGGGTTATTCCAATAATGTTAATCATAGGTTTTTTAACTCCTTGGCCTTACAATTATTGGAGATTAAAAAAATATGGAGTTGCTTGTCATTAATCTAGAGCATTCTTTTCAATAAATTATCTTTAAATAATAATCTGTGAGCAATCACAGCTAAAATATGAAGAGATATTAGAGCTATAATTGTATAATTTGAATATATATGAATATTATAAAATTGATCTGCTAATTCAAAATTATCTTTGATTTTTATTTCTTTGAAAAAAATAACTAAAGTTTCCCCATTAAATAATTTTTTTAATATACCCGAAATAGTTATTGATAAAATTGCCACATATAAAAGCACATGGTTTAATTTTGCTATAAACTTTTGTCCAACAAAAATACTTGGATTAAGTTTGGGTTTAGGATTAAGTATGTTATTTAATAACCTTATAATTACTAAATAAAATATTGTTAAACCTATTAATACATGAATATTTTCAAAAGTTATTCTTTCGTCACCAAAATCCAAATCAACAAGATAAAAACCTAATGGAATTTGAATTAGAAGCAATATCGCACTAAGCCAATGTAACAGCTTTGAAATAATACCGTACTCTGTTAGGGTATTTGTAAGATGCATAAATTATTTAATCACATAACTTCATCTATTAAAATATTATTGTTATCAACTTTAACCGTGTTTTTAGTCTCAGCTAGTTATGCTGAACAAAGCGTTGAAGATATTATAAAGGGGAGAAAAGCATTATTTAGTAAGAATTATAGTACTGCTAAAAGAGTTCAAGCTTTTGCTTCAAATGGAGATTTCGACAAATCAATAGAATTAATGTTAGAAATGAGCGAGAATTATAAAGTTCTGATTGATTTATTTCCTGAAAACACCAAAGAAGGATTTAAAACAGAAGCGTTACCAATCATTTGGGAAGAAAAAGAAGCTTTTAACGCTTTAATGAAAAAAGCATCTGATGATATGGTTACACTTGCATCAGTTATTGAAGATAGCGATGATATTAGAGCTACATTAAAACAATTGATGTGGAGCAATTGTAAAGCTTGTCATAGCAAGTACCGAATGCCCCATTAAAATTTATTTTAAGGGTTCGCTCTTTAAGCGAATACCTAAAGAGCTCCCTTTTTTAAGCCTCTTTGGCATTTTAATCCAAACGGATTTTAATGTTATTAACTTTTTTGATATTTAAAAGACTTTAGCTAAGTATCAGGTGGTGAAAGTATTAACATAAACCTCCTTATAAAAAAAAAGTTAATTATATTTAATATAAATTCAACAAATTTATTTGAGTTTTTGTTAAATAAAATTCTTGAATACAACCTGGTGCTTTAGTAGATTCCCGGTATCTTATTTATCTACTTTAAATTATTTTTTATTAATCAATTCACTAATAAAATTTTCACCAAAACCGTTGTCAACAGCTTTTTGAAAATAATTTTTGTTAACTTCAGCAACTTTTTCTGCTTCAGGAAAATCTTTTAATAAGTCTTGAATATAAGTTAAATCTTTTACAGAATTATTAGCTGTAAATTTAAATCCAGTAAAATCTCCTTTTAATAAATTGTCAAAAACTCTATTTAAAGCCGCAGAATTACCAGAACCAAGCTTAGCAACATCAAAAAGCTTTTTTAAATCTAAACCCATTTCTTTTGCACTTTTAGCTAAATGATTAACAAGTGCAGCATTTCCAAGGGATAAAAAATTATTTAAAAGTTTCGATTTTGCACCCATCCCGACAGTTCCAAAATGAAAATATTCTTTACAAAAAAACTTAAAATAGGGTTCAGCTATTTTAAAATTTTCATCTGATGCTCCTACTATTCCTCCTAAAACTCCTTCTTCGGCTTGAACAGGACCACCCATTACAGGACATTCAACATACTTAATATTATTTTTTTCAAATATAGCCTCAGTTTCTATAGAACCAGTTTTGTTATGAGTTGTGATATCAATAATTATAGTTTTATTGTTTAAAATTGCTGAAATTTTTTCAGATATTGATTTTGCAATCGGAGTATTTGTTACACACATGAACAAGGCATCAAGATTTTTATTTGCAAAATCATCAAAAGATTTTACTTCTTCTGCACCATCACTAATAATTTTTTCAATTGGTTTTCTGTTTTTATTTGCAATAACAAAAAGTTTATTTTTATGTTTTAAAATATTTTTGGCTATTCCATAACCCATATAACCAACTCCAATAAATCCGATATTTTTCATATTTGTTTCATTAATTAACTTTTTTTGTACCTTCTGTTCTTATAAACATTATACCAAAAACAATAATTCCTACCACACCTACAATTTTATTATAATCAAAAGGTACACCAAAAATTAAAAAATTAATAATTGTTGACCAAACAAGTTGCGAATATTGAAAGTTTGTGACAAACGATAAATTAGAGAGTTGAATTGCATAAATTATTAGAGAATGACTAACAAAACCTGCCACACCAAGTAATAATAAATAAAGCCAGAAAATATTTTTTTCTAATGGAACCCAGTTAAAAAAAATAAATATACTAAATATAATTGCACCTAAAATTGAGGTATAGAATATCGCAGCAAATGGGTCATTGTCACCTGATACAAGTTTAGTAAAAAATTGATAAAGAGCCCAACAAATTGGCGGAACTATTGGAAAAATTAAATCAATACTAAATATTTTCATACTTGGTCCTAAGGAGTAAATAATTGAACCAAAGCTAAGTAACATTAAAAGTATACCCTTAGGTGTTAAAATATCTTTTAAAAAGTATGCTGAAAGCAAAGAAACTATCAAAGGAGCGGTAAAGAAAACTACATATATGTCTACTAAGTCAAATTTTTGTAAAGAATAAAACATAAATGACGTTGCTGTAACCATCAATATTGATCTTATTATTTGAACTTTAAAATTTTTTTTTAAATTTACTTTGGGTTTAAATATTAAAAAAAATATAATCAAAGAAACTAGGTGAAAAAAAAATCTACCCCAAATTGCTTGTGTAACTGGCATAACTGTACCAAGGTACTTTGCTGTAGAGTCCATACATACAAACATGAAAAAACCACCTGCTGCTAATAAAATTACATTAATTAATGATGTTTGCTGTGGCACTGGAAAATAAAAATTACATCACTACGCCTACCTGCCAAGGATTGAACTCCTCGTCACCGTAGCCGTTTATTTCACTCTTTGATTTATTTCCTGAAGCAGTATTAACAATTAGTTCAAATATTTTTTGACCAACTTCTTCAACTTTTTCTTTACCTTCGGCAATTGTTCCACAATTAATATCCATATCTTCTGACATTTTTTCAAACATAGCTGAGTTTGTTGAAAGTTTTAAACTTGGAACTGGTTTGCAACCAAAACAAGATCCGCGTCCTGTTGTAAAACAAATTACATTAGCACCTGATGCTACTTGACCTGTAACAGATACAGGATCGTAACCAGGAGAGTCCATAAAATTAAATCCTTTGTTTTTTAAAGGTTCTGCATAGTGCAATACATCCTGAAGAATAGAATTTCCTCCTTTTGCAACAGCACCTAAGGATTTTTCTAAAATTGTTGTAAGGCCGCCCTTTTTATTTCCTGGGGCTGGGTTGTTATCCATCGAACTGTTATTGATTGAAGTATAATTTCTCCACCATTCTAATCTTTGTATCAGCTTGTCAGCAGTCTCTTGTGAGCTTGCTCTATTAATCAATAAATGTTCAGCTCCATAAATCTCTGGAGTTTCAGATAAAATTGAACTTCCACCTTTCTTAACCAGTAGGTCTGCCGCAACACCTAATGCAGGATTTGCAGTTATCCCAGAATATCCATCTGAGCCACCACACTGAAGAGCTAAAGTTAAATGGCTTACTGGTTGTGAGGTTCTCTGCACACTGTTTGCCTCTGAAAGTAAATTTTTTATTTGAGACAAAACTTTATCGACTATTTTTTTAGTTCCACCTTCGTCCTGTATAGTTAAAAAATGAATTCGGTTATGTTTTTTTAAAGACTCATCAAATAAACTTACTTGGGCACATTCACAACCCAAACCGATTACAAACACATGAGAAAAGTTTGGATGATTTTTAAAGCCATCTATAGTTCTTTGGAAAATTTGCATCCCTTCACTTTCTGTATTCATTCCACATCCAGTTGAGTGAGTAATTGGCACTATGCCATCAATATTTGGGTAATCTTTTAAAATGTCAGAATATTTAATCTTTTCAACAATCATTTTAGTGACTGTTGCTGAGCAGTTTACTGTGCTAACTATTCCAATATAATTTCTAGTAGCGACCTGTCCATTATCTCTTAAAATTCCATTAAAGAAGGTATCTGCTTTATTATCTACAATGTGTTTTTTGTCTGTTACTTTAAATTCTCTTTTAAACTCTCTAAATTCTAAATTATGTGAGTGGACATGTTGTCCAGGTTTAATTTCATCTAAAGCAAAACCAATTATTTGATCATATTTAATGATTGGATCACCTTTTTTAATTGTTTTTAAGCAAACTTTATGTCCAAAAGGGATTGGATCGATAGTACTAATCTCATGACCTTTAATTTTTGTTTTTTCAGGAATAATAAATTGACTAACACCCACATTGTCATTCTTATTTAAAACTATTAGATTATTCATAAAATTATTATATAACTATAAATCTAAAGAGACCATTAAACAATTATGCCTAAAAAAAGAAAAAAAACTTTCAGAAGTCAGCAGTGGTTTAATAACCCAAAAAACCCAGATATGACGGCTTTGTATCTAGAAAGATATTTAAATTATGGTCTCACTAGAAAAGAATTACAATCTGGAAACCCAATAATAGGAATAGCTCAATCTGGTAGTGACCTTTCACCATGTAATAGGCATTTTATGTCACTCAGCAAGAGAATAAAAGATGGAGTCAGAAGAGCAGGAGGTATACCTATGGAGTTTCCAACCCATCCAATTCAAGAAACAGGAAAAAGACCAACAGCAATGTTGGATAGAAATCTTTCATATTTGTCATTAGTAGAAGTTTTATATGGATACCCACTAGATGGAGTTATCTTAACAACAGGATGTGATAAGACCACTCCTGCAGCCTTGATGGCAGCAGCCACAGTAAATATTCCAGCGATAGTTTTATCTGGTGGCCCAATGTTAGATGGAGTTTATAAGGGAAAATTAGCTGGATCAGGAATGGTAGTTTGGGAAGCAAGAAAAATGTTAGCAAAAGGCGATATAAAGTATGAAGAATTTATGGATATGGTTGCATCTTCAGCACCAAGCGTTGGTCATTGCAATACAATGGGAACAGCCTCTTCAATGAACTCTGTAGCAGAGGCATTAGGAATGTCTTTACCAGGAGGTGCAGTAATTCCTGCTCCTTATAGAGAAAGAGAACAAATTTCTTATGAAACAGGAAAAAGAATCGTTGGAATGGTTCATGAGGATTTAACCCCATCAAAAATTATGACACGTAAAGCATTTGAAAATGCAGTTGTGGTTGCTAGTGCTATAGGTGGATCAAGCAATTGCACAATTCATTTAAGCGCTATCGCAAAACATATGGGAATTAAATTTGATCTTTCTGATTGGCAAAAACTTGGGCACAACATTCCTTTATTGGTGAATTGCCAACCTGCAGGAGAATACTTAATGGAAAGTTTTCATAGAGCCGGAGCAATACCTGCGGTAATGAAAGAACTAATTAAAAACAAAAAAATTCATACTAACATCAAGACAGTTACAGGAAAAACTGTAGGAGAAAACTTAAGAAAGAAAGTTGTTGTAGATAACAAAGTGATTAAAACATTTAAGAATGCTTTAACTGAAAAAGCTGGATTTTTAGTTATGAAAAGTAACTTTTTCTCATCTGCTATTATGAAAACATCTGTAATCAGTAAAGAATTTAAGGATAGATATTTATCAAATCCTAAACATCTAAATGCTTTTGAATGTAAAGCTATAGTTTTTGAAGGTCCTGAGGATTATCATAAAAGACTTAATGATAAGAAATTAAAAATAGATGAAAATTCAATACTAATCGTTAGAGGCTGTGGACCTATTGGATATCCTGGGTCAGCTGAAGTAATAAATATGCAACCACCTGATAGACTATTAAAAAGAGGTATTAATACACTGCCAACACTTGGAGATGGAAGACAGAGCGGTACATCAGCTAGTCCTTCAATATTACATGTTTCACCAGAGTCTGCAGCAGGTGGAGATCTAGGAGTTGTTAAAACTTATGACAGAATAAAAATAGACTTAAATAAAAGAAGGGTAGACCTATTAATATCTCAAGCAGAGTTTAAAAAACGAAGAAAAAATAGAAAGAAATTTATAATAAACAACCAAACCCCGTGGCAGGAAATATTTAGAAACACTGTAACCCAAGTTGATGACGGTGCATGCATTAATTCTCGAGGTAAATATTTAGACGTATCACATACCAAAGGTTTACCAAGAGACTCTCACTAATGCGGCCAAAAATATTAGTTTCAAGAAAAATATCAGATTTAGCAGAGGAAAAACTTCAAAAAGAATTTGAAGTAACTTTAAATCCAAAAGACGAACCTATTCCAGAAAGTGATTTAATAAAAATTGTTAACGATTATGATGGTATGATTTCGACTGGTTTTGATAAAATTAGTGAAAATTTTTTTAACAATTTAAGTGGTAAATTAAAAATTATTGCTCAAGTTGGTGTTGGTTATGATAATATTTCAATAAAATCTGCAAAAGAAAAAAAAATTAAAGTTACAAATACTCCTAATGTTTTAAATGAAGCAGTAGCAGAAACGACTATTCTATTAATTCTGGCAGCTTCAAGAAGAATTGGTGAAGCTTATAATCTTGTAAGAACTGATAATTGGAAAAATCAAAAACCAGATCTTACTAAATTTATGATTGGAAATTCTGTTACAGGTAAAACTTTAGGAATTATTGGTATGGGTCGTATTGGAAGAATGGCTGCAAAAAGTGCTAAAGCATTTGGGATGAAGATTATTTATCATAACAGAAATAAACTCACTGATGATCTGGAGGATGGTGCAAAATATTATTCTGATATTAAGACAATGCTACCAGTCTGTGATTTTTTAAGTATTCATACACCAGCAACTTCTGAGACCAAACACATCTTAAATGCTTCAACTATAAATTTATTACCTAAGCATGCTGTTGTAATAAATACCTCAAGAGGATCAACTATTAATGATGATGATTTAATTTATGCTCTCGAGAATAAAAAAATCTATGCGGCTGGTTTAGATGTATTTAATAATGAACCTAATTTAGATAAAAGATATTTAAAATTAGATAACTGTTTTGTTTTACCACATATTGGTAGTGCGACTCATGAGACTCGTCTGGAAATGAGCATGATGGCAGTTGATAACATTTATTGTTTTTTTAATGAAAATCCCCTTATTTCTGAAGTAGTTTAAAACAACTTAGAGTTGTTAGTTAAAAAGATATATATAATTTCTATATATAAACATTAAACGAATTCGTTGATCTCAAAAAACATTTGTGATTAAATTTCAAAAAAAACACAAACGAGAGGAAGATAATGTTTAAACTTATATCTAAAACTATAGCTGCAGTAGCTATTGTTTCAGTTGCTTTATTTGGTTCTGCTCATGCAAAGACTTTAAAGATTGAAACACACTTTACTGCTAGTTCGCCAAATGGTGAAGTTGCCGCTCAATTCGCTAAAAACGTTGAAAAGTTTTCTGGCGGAAGCTTAAAAGTGCAAATGTTCTATTCATCGTCAGTAACCGGTAAATCAGCTGAGGTATTTAACTCTGCGCAAACTGGAATTATTGATTGTGATATGACTGGTGCAGGATACCAAACTGGTAAAAATGCAGCATTTCAATTTGCAGGAGATGTAATGGGTGGGTACGATAACCCTTATCAACAATATGAATTCCTAAATTATCCAGGAGCTCAAGAGGCTGTTGATGCACTTTATAACAAGTATGGAATGACTTTGATTGGTTGGTGGATACCAGGACATGAGTCTTTAATTTCTAGCAGACCAATTCCAGATGTTGCTTCATTGAAAGACTTTAAATTCAGATCACCTCCAGGAATGGAAAGTATGATCTTTACAGCATTAGGTGCTAAGCCAATTGTTATGGACTTTGGTGAGGTTCCTACAGCTTTACAAACTGGTCTAATCGATGGTGCAGATTACTCATCTTTAGCAACTAACTATGCAGGTGGACACTACGAGCAAAATAAATATGCTACATACCCAGGTTTTCACTCTATGCCAGCTGACCACTTAGCTTGTAATACCAAAGTATGGAACAAGTTAAAACCTCACGAAAAAGGTGCAATGTTAGCTGCAATCGAAATCTGTGGAAGAACTATCACTAGTTTGGTTGAAAGAAAAAATGCAGAAGCAGTTAAAGCTTTAAATGAAATGGGAGTTACTCTTCATGACTGGTCTAAAGAGGATAGAGCTAAATTTAGACAGGCTGCACTTGGTGCTTGGGAAGAATGGAAGACTAAATCACCTGAAGCTGCTGCACTTATAGAGATACATAAAGCTTACATGAAAGCTAACGGTATCCTATAATTAATAGTATATAAAAAATCTTGAAGGGCCTGAAAAGGCCCTTCTAACAAAAAAATTTTTTACTTATGCGAGATAAAGATTTGCAAGATAAACAACTTCAAGAGCAAAGTGAAAAAGTTGCAAGTAAAGATGATTTTCCAATAAATTGGATAGACCGAATTTCCTTATTTTTAAGTCATACAACCAAATACTTAATCCCTATAATAGTAGTTGTAATGATGTATGAAATTTTTATGAGATATGTCTTATTTAAACCAACATTATGGGCTAACGAGTTATGTTTGTGGCTGGCTGGTGTTTGTTATTTAGTAGGAGGAATATACGCTACAAGACTAAGAAGCCACATAAGAATAGTATTATTATATGATTATGTCAGCAGACCAGTTCAGAGAATTTTTGATTTAATTAGCACTACTATTATTGTTGTTTTTGCTGCTGCTGTAATTTATGGTGGTTTTGAAGATGCGCATAGATCATTCATAAATTGGGAAAGATTTGCAACTTACTGGGATCCACCAATTCCAGCTACTATGAAACCTCTTACACTAATATGCTTATTTCTTATTGCACTTCAATCTGTAAATAATTTAATTATTGATTGGAAAAATCCTAAAGAAAAACAATACCAACCAGCTAAAGATTTAAAATAAGATGGAATTTGAGATAGGTACACTCTCGATCATACTTATCGTTGGATTATTAGCCCTTATATCTATTGGTGTTCCAATGGGATTTGCATCTGGTTTTATGGGTGCAGTACTTGTATTTTTATATATAGGTGAACATGCATTGGGAATTTTACTTTCAAGATACTATTCTCTTGTTGTTACATATTCTTTTTTATCTGTTCCTTTGTTTATATTTATGGCCTCCTTGCTTGAACGCTCGAACATTGCGAGAGATTTATATGATGCTTTAAATGCTTGGTTAAGAAAAACTAGAGGTGGAGTAGGTGTCGTAACTGCGATCATGGCAACAATCATGGCTGCAATGAGTGGAATTATTGGAGGCGAAATAGTTTTATTAGGATTGATTGCACTCCCTCAGATGTTGAGATTAAAATACGATCAAGATATGTCGATAGGTATTATTTGTGCATCAGGTTCCTTAGGTACAATGATACCTCCATCTATTGTTTTAATTATTTATGGATTAACAACCGAAACTTCAATTACGATGTTATTCCAAGAGGCAATTGTTCCGGGTTTAATGATTTCAGGATTAATTATTACTTACATTCTTATAAGAACAAGATTGCAGCCTCATCTGGCACCACTAAGTGATGAACCAGCTTTAACCTTCAAAGAAAAAATGTCTTACCTTCCAGGTCTTTTGCCACCTATTGGTATTGTAATAATTGTTTTGGGTTCAATTTACTCTGGTATGACAGGTATTACAGAAGCAGCTGGAATGGGTGTGGTTGCAACTTTAATAATAATTTTTGCTAGAAGAGAGCTTACATGGTTTTTGTTTAAAGACGCATTGGTTAGAACATTTAAAGCTTCGGGGACAATTTTAACAATTACTTTTGGTGCTACAGTGCTTGCAGGTGCTTATTCACTTGCTGGAGGACCAACTTATGTTGCAGAGACTATTTTAGCTTATGATTTAAAACCAATGTATTTAATTTTCATGATGCAAATAATGTTTTTAATTATGGGTGCATTTATGGATTGGGTTGGGATTGTTTTATTAGCAATGCCGGTATTTTTACCAATTGTTATAGCACTAGGTATGGATCCCATCTGGTTTGGAATTTTATTTTGTGTAAATATGCAAGTTTCGTTTTTAAGTCCACCATTTGGTCCTGCAGCTTTTTATTTAAAATCCGTTGCTCCTCCACATATTTCATTAACAGATATTTTTAGAGGCTTTGCACCATTTATAGTAATACAATTAATTGTATTAGCATGTGTTATGTTCTTCCCAGAGGCAATGACGCAAAACTTCCACGAGTTTAAACCGAAACCATGATGAAAATAGGCTTTATTGGAACAGGTCTAATGGGCCTGCCAATGGCTAAAAATTTATTAAAATCAGATTTTAAACTAAAAGTATTCAATCGTTCAATTAATAAAGCAGAACCTTTGAAAGAGTTTGGCGCTGAAATATCAAAAACATTAGGTGAAGTTGTTAAAGATAATGACTTTATTATTACAATGTTAACAGATGATAGCGCTGTTGATGCAATAATGAGTAATTCAGATTTATTAGAAAATTTAAAACCTGGATCAACTGTTATTGATATGAGTTCGGTTAAACCAACGACAGCAAAAAAATATGGAAATAGTCTAAAACCAAAAAATGTAAATTATTTAGATGCACCGGTTTCAGGAGGAACAGTTGGTGCTGAGGAAGCCTCTTTAGCTATAATGGTTGGAGGAGAGCAAAGTGTTTTTGAAAATTCAATAAATATTTTAAAAGCTATGGGAAATCCAACTTTAGTTGGACCAATTGGCAGTGGACAAGTTTCAAAGTTAGCAAATCAAATTGTAGTAGGAGTAACAATAGGAGCAGTTGCGGAGGCAATAACTTTATGTGAAAAAGCTGGAGCTGACCCAGTAAAATTAATTAAAGCCCTTTCCGGAGGTTGGGCAGATAGTAAAATTTTACAAACTCATGGAAAAAGAATGATAGATAAAGATTTTACCCCAAAAGGTAAAACATCTACCCATTTAAAAGACATGAATAACATTTTGGAATGTGCAAATTCATATAATACACATTTACCTATTTCAAATTTAGTGAAAGAAATGTATAACACCCTTGTCGATAATGGTCATGGAAACACTGATCATAGTTCACTTTATAATGAAATCGAAAGGATAAATAAAAAATGAGTGGAAGATTAGAAGGTAAAAATATAGTTGTAACAGCAGCAGGTCAAGGAATTGGAAAAGCAACAGCAATAGCATTTTGTAATGAGGGTGCAAATGTTTTCGCAACAGATATTAATCAAGAAACTCTAAATATTCTTAAAAAAGACAATCCAAATATAGATGTATTTAAATTAGATAGTACAGACAAGACTAGTGTTGAGAATTATTTCAAGCATATGAATCAAATAGATGTTTTGTTTAATGCAGTAGGCTTTGTTCATCATGGAACAATATTAGAGTGTGAGGAAAAAGATTGGGATTTCTCCTGCAACGTAAATATAAAATCGATGTATTATATGTGCAAAGGTGTCTTACCAATAATGATTAAACAAAATGGAGGAAGTATTATTAATATATCCTCATGTGCATCTAGTTTTAAAGGTTTTCCAAATAGATTTGTTTACGGAACAACAAAGGGTGCGGTGATAGGTTTAACAAAAGCGATTGCAGCAGATTTCGTTAAACAAAATATTAGATGTAATTCAATTGCTCCAGGTACAGTTTATTCACCTTCTTGGCAAGATAGGGTAAATCAAAGCCCAGATCCCGTTCAGGCAAAAAAAGATTTTATAGCAAGACAACCTATGGGAAGATTAGGTACGGCAGAAGAAATAGCAGCTGTGGCTGTTTATTTAGCTAGTGATGATGCAACATTTACAACAGGAAGTACAATTCATGTTGATGGTGGAATTTCAATATAATTAAATAACAAAAGGATAAATATGAAATTATTAAGAGTAGGACAAAAAGGAAGCGAAAAGCCAGCTGTGTTAGATAAAGATGGTAAAATTAGGGATATAAGTTCTCATATTAAAGATTTAAATCCTGATTTTTTAAACTTCGAGACTTATGCAAAGTTAGAAAATGCTGATTTATCAAATTTACCTGAACTATCCTCAAATGAAAGAATAGGCTCTTGTATAACTAGCCCACGTAAGTTTATAGCTATAGGACTCAATTATTCAGATCATGCTGCTGAAGTTGGTGCTGATATTCCAAAAGAACCAATAGTTTTTATGAAGGCAACTAGCTGTATAGTTGGACCCAACGATGATGTTGAAATAGTTTCAGGATCAAAAAAATTAGACTGGGAGGTAGAGCTTGGTATTATAATTGGTAAAGAAGCCAAACATATTTCAGAAAATCAGTCACAAGATCATATTTTAGGTTATTGTTTAGTAAATGATGTAAGTGAACGTGAGTGGCAACTTGAAAAAATGGGACAATGGGTTAAAGGAAAATCTCATGACACTTATGGCCCTGTTGGTCCACATTTAGTTACAAAAGATGAAATATCAGACGTTAATAATTTAAAAATGAGCTTAGATGTAAATGGAAAAAGAATGCAAACAGGTAATACAAGCACAATGATATTTAATGTTGATGTGATAGTATCTTATTTGAGTAAGTATATGACTCTTTTACCAGGAGATATTATTACAACTGGGACACCTCCGGGAGTAGGCATGGGAATGAAGCCGCAGCAGTTCTTAAAAGCTGGCGATATGATGAAATTATCAGTTGAAAACTTAGGAGAGCAAAACTCAAAGGTAGTTGCTTTATAATCTTGTTGTGAAAATAACCTCTATTAAAAGTCATGTACTTAAATATGAGTTAGAAAAAGAACTTGGATACTCACAACAATATTACAAACATCGTACAGCCCATCTAGTTGAGGTCCAAACAGATGAAGGAATAACGGGTTGGGGCGAGTGTTTTGGCCCTGGAAATATAGCCCTAGCAAACAAGTATATTGTTGAAAAAGTTATACAGCCTTTGGTGATTGGTGAAGACCCTTTAAACAAAGAGCATATCTGGCAAAAAGTTTACAATCTTTTAAGAGATAGTGGTCAAAAAGGGATGCCAATACAAGCTTTATCAGGAGTAGATATCGCTTTATGGGATATTCTTGGAAAGAAAACAAACTCTCCTCTTTACCAACTTGTTGGTGGAAAATGTAATGCTGATGTTCCTGTATATGGATATGGGATGATGTTACAAAAAAAATCAATTGATGAGTTAATTCCATTATTTCAAGAAGAAGCAAAACAGATTAAATCAAAAAACTTTAAAGCTATGAAAATGAAAGTTGGATTGGGTCCAAAAGAAGATTTAAAGTTAGTACAAGCAGTTAGAAACTCTATAGGTAAAGACTTTAAATTAATGGTTGATGCAAACCATGCTTATAATTTAAAAGATGCTCTCTATGTTGGAAAAGGACTTGATGAACTAGATATTTATTGGTTTGAGGAACCTGTTGCTCCTGAAGATTATAATGGATATCGAGAATTGAAAAAAAAGATATCTACTAGTGTCGCAGGTGGTGAAGCAGAATTTACAAAATATGGTTGGAATAAATTAATTAGCAACGAATGCATTGATATAGCTCAACCAGAGGTATGTGGGTTAGGTGGCATAACAGAGTATTTGAAGGTTTTAGCCATTGCTCAAGCTAACTTTGTTCCAGTGGTCAATCATGTTTGGGGATCTGCTGTAAGCATTGCGGTCAATCTTCATTTGTTGACTGCTCAACCTGATATGCCAGGGGGATTATTCCCGACAAAATCTATGCTTGAGTTTGATACGACAGAAAAAAATATCTTTATAACAGATCTACCAAAAGAGAATTTTTCAATTTTAGATCAAGTTAAAGATAATAATGGATTTGCATCAGTGACAGATAATCCAGGTATTGGTATAAACCCAAATGAGGACTTTATTAATGAGTTTGAAGTAAATGAATAAAATTAAAACTACAGAACCAAAACCAATTTGGAAATTAAGATGCACTTTAGGTGAAGGAACACTTTGGGTTAAAGAGCATAATTCAATTTACTTTGTAGATATAAAGAAAAAGAGAATTTGTTCTTTTAATATTAAAAATAAAAAAAAAAATATATTTAAAGTCAATAAAGAAGTAGGTTTCATTGCTCATATTCATAATCATATTTTTATTTTAGGTCTTCAGGGAGAATTAAGAATTCAAAATTTAAAATCAAAAAAAGTTTTAAAGTCAATACCTATAGAGCCAAAAATAAAATTAAATAGAATAAATGATGGTAAAACAGATACTGCTGGCAATCTTTGGTTTGGTACTATGGATAATCTAGAGAGAAATGTTGAAAAAGGATCTTTGTATAAGTTAGATAAAAATCTTAAGTTAACTAAAGTTGACAAAAATTATAAAATTACCAATGGTCCTGCATTTATTGATGAATATAACTTTTACCACACTGATAGTCGGAAAAAAACTATTTATAAAATTAAGATTAATAAAAAAAATAAAATTATTAGTAAAAAAATATTTAAAAAATTGTCACCAGAGGAAGGAGTTCCAGATGGAATGACTTTAGATAAAAATAAAAATTTATGGGTTGCACATTTTCGTGGGGCATGTGTCTCAGTATTTAACAGTAAAGCAAAATTAATTCATAGAATTCATTTTCCAGCTAAAAACATTACTAACTGTGCATTTGGAGGTAAAAATAATCAAGAACTCTATGTTTCAACAGCAACAAAAGGAATGAACAAAGCAGATTTGCGAAAATTTAGATATTCTGGCTTCTTTTTTAGTGTAAAAACTAACTCGAAAGGAATTTTACAGAAAAAATTTATTTTAAGTAATGAAGAAAAGAGATCTTTACTATGAGCGAATACCCACAAAGCTTTTAAGAGAAGATTTTAGATTATTAGGTACTTTTCTTGGTAAAGTAATAAAAGATCAAGAAGGAATTATTTTTTTTAATATTGTTGAAAAATTTAGATTATTATCAAAAAATACTCTAACAGATAAAAATAAAAGTAAAGTTTTTTCAAAAATATCAACAGAAGTAAAAAAGCTTTCACCTGAAAATACATTCAAATTAACAAGAGCATTTTCACACATTCTAAATTTATTAAACCTAGCAGAATCAATTGATGCTTCAAGGAAGCTTAATGAATATGAAAATCCATATTTTAAAAATAAAAATCAAAATTTATTTATTGAAGATTTAATTGAAGGTCTTTTTAAAAATAAAAAAATTTCTGATAAAAAAATTTATGAACAAGCAACCAAGCTTGATATTGGAATTGTGTTGACCGCACATCCCACAGAAGTAAAAAGAAGAACTTTAATTCAAAAATATGCAAATTTAATTCATATACTGGAACAAAGGCACCTTTATAAAAAATATCCATCCAAGATTATCGAATTAGACAGGCAGTTATATTCAGAAATTGCTATAATTTGGAAAACAGATGAACTTAAGAGGACTAAACCTTCTCCACTAGATGAGGCAAGATGGGGTTTAGCGGTAATCGAGGATAGTTTATGGGATACAATACCTAAGGTTTATAAGAGACTCAACGATATATTTAGGAAAAATTTAAAGAAAGATTTACCTAGAGATTTTAATCCAATTCAATTTGGATCTTGGATGGGGGGGATAGAGACGGAAACCCAAATGTGACTGCTGAAGTAACCAAGAAAGTATTGCTATTTTCTAGATGGCAAGCTGCAAAATTATATGAAAAAGAACTTACAAAATTAATACAAGATTTGTCGATGGAAGAATGTTCGCCAAAAATTAAAAAAGCAACTGGTAATAGTTTTGAGCCATATAGAGTATTCCTGAGACCTATTAGGGATAAAGTAAGATTAACACATCAATTAATAGAAAATCATTTAAATAATAATTCGATACTAGATGAAAAAAAATTAATACAAAATAAAAATGAAATTACACTTCCACTTAGAGAAGTAAGAAAATCTTTAAAATTAAATAAGGGAGACCATATCGCAAATGCCGATTTATTAGACTTAATGAGAAGAGTAAGATGTTTTGGGATTAATCTTGCTAAATTAGATATTAGACAAGAAGCAGATCGACATCGTAAACTTCTAAATGAACTTTTTAGAAAAAAATATAATATTCAATACAATTCTTTAAGTGAAAAAGAAAAAATAAAATTATTAAATAAATCCATTAAAGAAAAAAAATATTTTGTTGATAGAATAAAAATAACCGACAAAGAAAATAAGGAAGTTTGGAACACATTTAAACAGATATCAAAATCCCCTAACGAATGTTTGGGTGCTTATGTTATATCAATGACATCAACTGCATCTGATATTCTTTCAGTATATTTTTTACAAATACAAGCACAAATAAAGAATTTTTTAAGAGTTGTGCCACTTTTTGAAACTTTAGATGACTTAAAAAATGCAAGTAGTGTTATGAAAGATTTATTCAAACTTTCTTGGTACAGAAAAATGACAAAAGCTAAACAAGAAGTAATGATTGGATATTCAGACTCAAGTAAAGATGCAGGTAAATTGTCAGCTAGCTGGCATCAATACAAACTTCAGGAAGAATTAAGAGGTCTAGCAAAAAAATATATGTTTGATTTGGTTTTCTTCCACGGTAGAGGAGGATCTCCTGGAAGAGGAGGTGGCCCAATTCAGGCAACGTTAAAATCTCAACCAGCAGGAACTGTAAATGGAAAAATTAGAATTACCGATCAAGGAGAAGTAATTCAACAAAAATATGGATACAAACCTATAGCTGAATACAATCTTTGTAGTTACATCGGAGCAGTCATGGATGCTTCTTTAAATCCACCTCCAAGATCAAAGCCCAATTGGCGAGAGTTAATTCAGAACATGTCTGATATCTCAACATCTGCTTATAGAAAATATTTAAATCAAAGTGAGGACTTTATAAGATATTTTAAAACCGTTACACCTCACAAGTCTCTTGGAAAACTAGCTATAGGCTCTAGACCAACTAAAAGGAAGAATGTTGATAACATTAAAGGTTTAAGAGCTATACCATGGGTATTTGCTTGGACACAAATTAGATTAATGTTACCAGCTTGGTTAGGAACAACTGAGGCTTTGAGATATGGATCAATAAAAAAATTTAAAAAAACTATGATGGACATGGAAAAAAACTGGCCATATTTTGTTTCTACTATGGATATTTTAGACATGGTAATTTCAAAAGTTGATCCAGAAATATCAGTTATGTATGAAAATAATTTGGCTGATGCTTCATTAAGAAGAATTGGTAAAAAATTGAGATATCAATTTGATGCATTGGTCAAATTGCATAATAAAATAACTCCAAAGGAAGTGGTAAAAGAAAGAAAAAAATTTAGAAAAGCACTGTTTATTAGGAGCAATTATACAGAGATGTTAAACATTTTACAGGCAAATATAATGAATAAATTAACAAATAAAAAATACAAAAAGTTAGATAAAAAATTTCTTGATGATGCTTTAATGACATCTATCGCAGGTATATCTGCTGCAATGAAAAATACTGGATAAATGTTTGAATATTTAATTGCTTTTGGAGCAGGGCTAATAAGTTTTTTGTCTCCATGTGTTTTACCATTAATACCTGGATATATTTCTTATATTTCTGGTCAATCCTTACAAGAAATATTAAATAAAAAAGAAATAAACTTTTTTCCGTTAATTTTATTTTGTTTAGGATTCTCAACAGTTTTTGTTCTTTTGGGAGCTTCTGCATCATTTTTAGGTCAAACACTTTTACAAAATTCAGAAATATTAAGAATTGTAGCTGGAATAGTTATAATAATTTTTTCTCTTCAATTAATTGGAATAATCAATATTCCCTACTTAAATTTTGAAAAAAGATTTGATGCGAAAGAATCAAGAAATATTTTTTTTCCATATTTAATTGGTGTTGCTTTTGGTTTTGGTTGGACACCATGTATTGGTCCAATTTTAGGTTCAATTTTAGCTTTAGCATCTATTGAGGAAACTTTATCAAGAGCAATTATATTATTAATTTTATACTCATTAGGACTTGCAATTCCTTTTGTTTTATCAGGATATTTAATTCAAAGATTTTTATTATTTTCTAAGAACTTTAAGAAAAACATTAATTTAATATCAAAAATTGGTGGAATTATCCTTTTAGTAACTGGTATTTTAATCTTAACCAATCAATTACAAGCTATTGGATTTTATATAATTGAAATCTTTCCTTTTATGCAAAAATTCGGATAAAAGGTATTAATGAAGATTTATCAAATAGATTCAAGTGCTAGAAAAAAAGGATCAACCTCACGTGCACTTGCTAAAAAGCTTTTAGAGAAAATTAAAAAACCTGGAGATGAGGTGATATATCGTGATCTAGATGATGAAATGTTTTTTGTTAGCGGACTAACAGAGTCGGGCATGAAAATTGATGAAAAAGATCAGACAGAACACCACAAAAAAATGTTCGAACTTTCTGATAAATTAGTAAAAGAGTTAAAAGAAAGTGATGTGATTATAATTTCAGCTCCTATTTATAATTATGGTCCTCCTGCAACACTTAAAGCTTGGTCAGATTTAGCAGCTAGAATTGGAGAAACATTTAGATTTAAACCTAATGGCAGACGGGAAGGGTTATTAAAAAATAAACATGCATATTTAGTAATAACCTCTGGAGGAACCAAATTGAACAGTTCTGAGGATTTCTTAACTCCTTGGTTAAAATTTATTCTTAATTTTTTTGGAATTGAAAAAGTAGATATTGTCAGTGCAGATCAAATGGCATTAGATTATGAAAAATCAATAAGTGGTGCAGAAGCACAAATAGAAAAATTATTTAAAGATTAAACTTTCTTTTTAAATGTCTAAGTTTCCCCTCGGTGCTATCAAAATCAATATAACAACCTTGTAAAAATCTTTCACCTTCTTTAGTTTCATAAGATGTTCTACCATGTAGTAATCGATAATTATCCATCATTATTAAGTCTTTAGGCTCAAGTTTAAATTCAATTCTATATTTCTCAGAATTATACATTTCAGATAGTTTCTTTCTTGCTCGATAATAAAGATCTAATTTTTCTTTATCTAAAATTGGAACGTAGTCTAGTCTAGGACTAAATCTAACTTGTTTAAAACTTTTATCATCGTTAAGCTCAATTAATGGAGAGATATTTTCTAATATTACTTCTTTATCTACAAATCTAAATCTAACTTTTACTTCTGTTAAAATATCATAAAATTTTGGAAATTTACTTCTTAATTCTTCCGTAACAGTATAACCATCAACTAAAGATGATAGTCCTCCTGATACTTTACTTTCAATACAATGTAATAACTGAATACACGGCACAGGATTTCTATAAGGATTATCAGTATGAGGAGCTAAGGCTAAAGATGTGTAAGCAAGATCATTAGGGTCTGGTTTAGATTTAACATTAAAGTATTCTCCAAAATTTGTTCTTCGTACACTTCCTATGGAATTTGCAAATTCTACAATATAGTTTTTTGATGTTGGAATATTTTTTATAATAACAAATCCATATTGATAAAAAGAAACAAGTAAATTATGCATTTCCTTACTTTCATAAAAATCTTTTTGATACTGAAAATTTTTAATATTTTTAAGTCGCGAGTCCCATTTAGTTTTTTCTATTGATTTAATAATGATATCTTCTTTAGAAAATTCTGAAGCAATTTTATCAATTTCTAGTTTTGAAGTAACACCATCATTAAAATCAATTTCCAAATATTTTTCATTTATATTTGCTTTATTTATTGAAATATCACTACTTAAAGAAGTTGGATCAAAAAGTCTCTGTTGAGTTCCTTTATCTAGGTATTCTTTGCCATTTACTCTTTCGCGTAACCAGAATGGGTGAATTTCTTTTTTTTCGGATCCATTATTGTAAAAAACCTTATTTTGATTTAGCTCAATTTTCATGATTACCACCTGAGGATTATTTAAAATTTAACTTTAATCAACATAAATTAAATAGTAAGAGTTCTGTGTGATTAATTTTGATAGAAAAAAATACCCTATATATGCTAGTTTTTTAAATCAACTAGCAAAGGATTTAACTAAGTTCTATAATTCAAAATTGAACAGAACCTTTAAAGTATCTAACAAGCTTAAAGGTAAAGGTTATGATCCAGTAACTACTTCAGACAGAGCTTTTGAAAAATTTATACGTTCAAGGATTAAAAAAAAATTTCCGACACACCAAGTTATTGGTGAAGAATATGGTTCAACAAATTCAAATAGTGATTATACTTGGGTAATTGACCCTATAGATGGAACAAGATCCTACGTTATAGGAAACCCAACTTGGAGTAACTTAATTTCATTAAATTTTAAAGGAATACCAATTTTGGGATTAGCAAACTTTCCAGTTCTTAAAAAATATTATTTAAATTATTCTGAAAAACTTGCTTATGTTGTTTCTCAAGGAAAAAAGAAAAAATTATCTGTAAATAAAAAAGCTACATTTAAAAATGTAAAGGTTTCTGCAGCATTTCATGGGTGGTTGTCATTAAACAAACAAAAAAAAATTCCAAAAATTTTGAAATTAATGCAATTTCCATGCAGTGATGCTTTAAGTTATTCTCATTTAGCGGAAGGAAGAGTTGACATTGTAATACAGTGCTCAAATAAAATTTGGGATATTCACCCACTTATACCAATTATTAAGGCAGCAGGTGGTATTATTAGTACTTGGGATAATAGAGATGCCGCCAATGCAGGAAATATCTTAGTTTCCTCAAATAAAAAAATTCATAATAATTTTCTAAAATTATTAAAACCAGTCTCTAAATGATACCAGAAAGAGCACAAGTCATTTTAGATTTCTGGTTTAAAGAAACTCCTTCTGAGATGCATTTTAAAAAGGATGAAAATTTTGATCAAAAAATTATAGATAACTTTTTAAAAGATTATGAACTAGCTTTTCAAAATGATTATGATGATTGGCAGGATAACCCTATGAGTTGTTTAGCGTTAGTAATTTTATTTGATCAATTTTCAAGAAATATGTTTAGAAATGATAAAAAGGCTTTTGCACAAGATCAAAAAACTAGGTTGATTGTAAATGATGCAGTTTATTCAGGTTATTTAGAGGCTATGAACGTTAATCAAAGATTGTTTATGTTATTACCATTAATTCATAGTGAAGAAATCAGCGATCATGAAATGGCTTATTACTTGTTAAATAAATATTTAAGGGAGCATGAAGGTTACAATGAAATAAAAAAATTTTGGCAAGATCATACAAAAGTAGTTAGACAATTTCATAGATATCCGCATAGAAATGAAATATTAGGACGAGAATCTACTGAAGAAGAAATAGAATTTTTAAAAGGTCCAAATACTTCTTGGTGAAATGAATTTAGAATTTATTTTTAAAGTTATAGATAAAGACGAATGGCAAAAAGCTAAGCAATCAGGGACATATGGTGGATCAGAAAAAGATCTTAAAGATGGATATATTCATTTTTCAGAAGAGGACCAGGTAGAAGAAACTTTAAACAAACATTATCCTAAAAAAGAAAATCTAGTTTTATTAAGAGTAAATGCTTTTAAGCTTGAACATTTGTTATGGGAACAGGCATCGAATGGTGATATGTATCCTCATTTATATTCACCTTTAGATGCTAGCACAGTTGTTAATGAATATGAGTTATCGTTAAATGAAGATGGAAGTCATATACTTCCAGATATTTTAAAAAAATATCAGTTTAGCCGTCCAAGATAATTAACCATTATAACACCAATAATAATTAATATAATTCCCACAATTCCATAAATATTTGGTATCTGATTAAGTTTCAACACTGCAAACAGCACAACTCCAGTTACAGTTAGTCCGCTATATGTTGCGTACGCAAAACCAACAGGTAGAGCATGCATTGCTTTTGCAATTGAAAACATTGTAATACACATGAATAGAATGCATAAAACAGAGGGGGTTAGTTTTGTAAATCCTTCAGAAATTTTGGCCAAGCTATTAGATGCAATTCCAAAAGAAATACCAATAGCTAAAAATATATATCCAAATAAAGGTTTCATAATTAATCTTTAGATGCAATTTTCTCTGCAAAGGGTCTTAAAATGGGAGCCATTGTAAAAGCTGCAATTAAAGCTACAGGAAATGCAAAGATCCATGAATAAAACCATCTACCCAGAAACCCCTCACTCAGGCCTGTATTAACAGCAACCACAACTCCACACATAATTACACTCATACTAAAAGACATTAAAATAACAAATATAGGTTGAGCATATTTCTTTTTAAGCATATTCAGTTATTCCCAAGTAAGTTAACTATTAGTACGCCAATTATAATGAATGCTAAACCAATTAATGAATAAAAGTTAGGTACTTGATTAAATCTTATTACACCAACAACCACTGTTGCAATTATCGTTAGTCCTGCAAATGAAGCATAAGTAATTCCCATAGGAATATTTTTCATTACTAATGAAAGTGCATACATGCACAATACAATTGTAATTGCTGTAATTATACTTGGAACAAGAAGTGTAAAACCCTCAGCACTTTTTGCAAAACTGTTTGAAGTTACACCCAAAAAAACTGCAACGCCTAAAAATAAATATGAACTAACAAGACTCATAAAATGATTTTAAATGAATTTTAAGAGAATATATAGAATTATTTAAGAGACCATTTAATAGCATCTTCCATTCGGTCATCTCCCCAGAAGACTTCATTTTTCACTATAAAAGATGGACTACCAAAAATTTTATTTTCACGAGCTGAATTTGTGTTCTCGTTATATTTTGTCTCTATATTTTCAGAACTTGCTTTGGATATGATTTCATCTTTATTTAAATTTAATTCAGCACAAACCTCAGAAATGCTAGGTTCGATGGCAGGTTCTTTGCCTTCTTGGAACCATTTTTTATAAGTTAGCATCACAAATTTTTCTCCCCAACCCTTGTCAAAACCTAAGATTGCTATTTGATTTGCTAAATCGAATTCAGATAAAGGGTATGGCACTGGTGTTTTAGCAAAAAAACCATATCCCTCTGCACGTCTTTCAATATCTCTCCACATGTAATTGACTTTATTAATTTTATCTTTTGGAAATGGAATATTATTCATTTCCTTCATAATTGCTCTAACTGAAAAAGGTTTCCAGTTAAATTTTACTTGGTGCTGTTTTTCAACATCAAGTATTCTAGTTACAGACAGATAGGTGTAAGTACTTCCTATCGAAAAATAAAAATCAATACCATTCACTTATTTTGGCATAGGTGTAGCACCAGTTTCTAAACTAACAATTTTTCCATTATCATATTTATAAACTGCCATTACAGCCTCTACATTTCCATCATCAAAAGTAACAAATGAATGATGAACACCAACTTCGTCATTTTCATAAACAACTCTTACTTTATCTTGATTTATGTCACCACTCATTGCCCATTTGATAACATCACTTTTGCCTAAAACATTTCCTGACTTATGCATTGTGAATTTAAAATCATCATGCAAAAGATCATTCATCACTGCTTCATCTTTATTTTTTATTGCAGCACTATATTTTTCTAATATAGACATATTATTCCTTTCTATTTAACCTTAGTTAAATCGTATATTGAGTAACTGTCTAACACTTCATCCATTATTGGCTTTGATACCTCTGTACCTTCTATAAACTTATGAAGTGCAGCTTCATCAGTACAAAATATTTTAAACATTACAGTACTTTTGTCTGGAGTTACAGTTCCAATTGTTTTTTCAACCACAGCAACTTTAGCCCTCTCAGCAAGTCCTTCAGGAGATTGCATAAATCCCATGAATTTCTCAAAAGTACCTTCTTTTAACTTTGCTACCACTAGCATTTCTTTTTCCATTTTTTCCTCCTATTTTATTATCCTGAAAAATTTTCCATAAAGTCTCCATCCATGGGAGTGATTTTTGCAGAATCTAAATCAACCCCAGCTGCAGCTCTTGCATCGTGAAGATCTTTATCATTTTTAAATGCCTCAAACCCCTGCATAGTTGCATATTTTACAATCACAGTAAATTTTGAAGCGTCTTCTTTTGATACACCAGCAAAAATAATGGTTGCACCAAATCCTTTAATTTTTTCAGCATTATCTTTAACCATATCCCTCCATGCTGAAAACGATTTTATATTTTCCTCTATTTTTATAATCATACTTTATCCTCCATAAATTGTTTTAGAAGTTTCCTCTACTTTTTCTTTACCATTTGGAATTAATTTGAAAATAAATGCATAACAATTATCCATTAAAGTTTTTTGATAAGGTTTACCAAACATTTCATCAACAGTAGAATTTATACTTGAATTTATTTTATCCTCTAAAACACCCTCATTTGTAAGAAATTCTCTAGTAACCTTTGCTGCAGCCAAACTATTTTCTTTGTAAGCTAAATCTCCATTTGGAAGCTCACCTTGTTTAATAAATTGAGTAGATGTAAAAATTCCTGCACATTTTAAAGAATCGGATATTTCTTTATTACTTATTTTTGCATGTGAGGTTGCTGTTAGCAAAATCAATAAAAACGTAAAAATTATTTTTTTCATTTTCTCTTTCTAATAAGTATATTCACCACTCATTTGATTCATAGAGTGAGCCATACCAGCTTTACCTCTTATATTTTGTCGACTTGAATTACCACTTCCTGAAATATTTTCATATTTTCCTGTTCCACCAACAATAATAAAAGTACCTGTTCCTCCTTGGCCACCAGTTCCTTTACCTTTGTAATTAATGTAAACCTTTTCACCATCCATTAGATAAAAAGTACACATACCTGTTTCATCGTCAAATTTTCCAGCTACCAATGTTAATCCACCAATGCAATGCATAGTAGATTTATCAAAAATACTTCCGGGTTCTTTATCCATAAGCCCAGCATTACCATCATATGTAATACTCATATTACCGTTTCCAGCATCCATTGCATTTAATGACCATGATCCTGCTCCAGCAGCATTAAATTTTCCTGTCTCTGCTAATGAGTGATTTGAGATCGTTAAAAAAATTATTAAAAATAAAATTTTCTTCATTTTCATCTCCTTAAATTATTTAATTTAACAAAAGAATGTTACATAATTGTTAATGAGTCACTCGTGTTTATAGCGCGCGACAGATATGCAATTTCAGAGCATAAAAAATGTTGATTATACTGTTTTATTTAATTTAAATATTTGATAATAATTATTTATGATCGAAAAATTTAATGGAATTGTTTATCTAATAATTTTTATTGTTCATTTCCTTGTTTACGCTGTTTATGCTTTTAGAGCCATAGTTGGAACCAAGAGTTTTATGGATCAATATAACATCGATCATTCGGCAGCTGTGATTACAAGATTTTTTGGAGCTCCTTTTGTTGGGTCTTTCTTAATGGCTCTTTACATTATGTTTGTTAGAGATGGCGGAGTAAATGGAACTTGGGCGTTCTTTAATTTAGTATTTGTTCAAAATTTAATGTACTTAATATTTGGTATTTATACCATTTACATAAATAAACTTGGACACACTGAAAAGACTAACAGTGAAGGTGTAATAGCTGCTGGAGTACTTACGATTTTAAGTGCTATTCTTACATACGGATTAGCTGATAAAATTTATATTTAAAACCAATTAGGTATCGGCAAACCTTTTTCTTCTAAAAATTTTTTATTAAACATTTTAGTTGCGTATTTGTCGCTTCTATCACAAAGAATGGTAACAATAGTTTTTCCTGGCCCTAACTCTTTTCCCATTCTAATTGCTCCTGCAATATTTATTCCACAGCTTGTACCTAAACTTAATCCTTCGTTTTGAATTAAATCATAAAGGATAGGTAGTGCCTCATGATCATCTATTGAATAAGCATCATCAATCTTAGCTTCACCAAAGTTAGCTGTTACTCTACTTGAACCAATTCCTTCAGTAATTGATCCACCCTCCGATTTAAGTTTACCATTTTTAATGTAATTATAAAGAGCAGAACCTTTTGGATCAGATAGGTAAATTTTTATATCTTTATTCTTTTCTTTAAGAGCATTGCTGACACCTGAAATTGTACCTCCAGTCCCTGAAGAACAAACAAAACCATCTACTTTACCATCAGTTTGTTCCCAGATTTCTTGACCTGTGCCTTCATAATGTCCTTTGGCATTTGCAGTATTATCGAATTGGTTAGCCCAAATCACTCCATTATTATTTGTAGGTCTTAGTTCATCTGCAAGTCTAGCTGCTACTTTTACAAAGTTGTTATCATCTTTATAAGGCTTAGGTGGAACTAATCTTAATTCAGCTCCAAGGTTTCTAAGTAAATCTTTTTTTTCTTGTGTTTGATTGTCATTCATTACAATAATTGTTTTATAGCCAAGAGAGTTTCCTAAAAGACCCAAACCTATTCCTGTATTACCAGCTGTTCCTTCAACAACTGTTCCACCTTTAGCAATTAATTTTTTTTGTTGAGCGTCTTTAATTAATGCAAGTGCAGCTCTATCTTTTACTGATCCTCCAGGATTTAAAAATTCTGCTTTTCCATAAATATTACACCCAGTAATTTCAGAAGCTGCTCTAAGTTTAATTAGTGGAGTATTTCCTATTCCAGAAATAAAGTCGTTTTGAGTATTATTCATTATCTGATTTTTTATCACTATCAGACGTAATTCCATAAGGTTTAAATTCACTATCTGCTATTCCAACACTTCTTGCAGGAATTCCAACCATTACAGCATTTTCAGAAACATCTTTTGTAATAACTGCATTCGCTCCAATTCTTGCACCTTTACCAACTACTACTGGACCTAAAACTTGAGCACCCGATCCAATTACCACATCTTCTTTTATCGTAGGATGTCTTTTCATATTACGTTGGTCATTTGAATTTATACTAGGCGCAATTCCACCTAATGTAACCATGTGATAGATAGTAACATTATCTCCAATGTCTGAAGTTTCACCAATAACAACACCCATTCCATGATCTATAAATAAATTTTTTCCAATTTTTGCATTAGGATGAATTTCTATCCCAGTTAAGAATCTTGAAAATTGAGAAATGATTCTTGCAATCAAATGGAATTTTGCAGTACTTAAAAAATTTGCTATTCGATGAAAAAAAACAGCTTTGACACCTGGATAAGTTAATATTAAACTTAATTTAGACCTTGCAGCAGGATCTCTATCAATTATTGATTGTAAAAAATCATTCATATTTCTTAAGTTTAGTTGCTGTTGATTAAAAAATTATATGCTTTATATAGTATTTAATTTCGTAATTTAAAGAGGTTTATATGTATAAAAACACCAATTGTTTTCATTTAGCCATCCCTTGTGGAGACTTAGAGGTTGCAAAAAAATTTTACAGTGAAACTTTAGGATGTAGATTAGATAACTCAGCACAAGAGTGGGCAGATGTAGATTTTTGGGGCAATGAATTAACCTTGCATAAAAGTGAACATAAATTAGATAATGAGAGACACGATGTAGACATGGGAAATGTTTCAGTTCCTCATTTTGGTGTTCATTTATCAAGAAAAGACTTTGATACTCTAAAACAAAGATTAAAGGATAGTGGAACTAAGTATTACGACGAACCTTATTTGAGATTTAAAGGAACAAAATACGAGCAAGAAACTTTCTTTGTTAAAGACCCAAACGAAAATATACTAGAAATTAAAACTTTAACAGCAAATCCAGAGTAATCCAAAACCTTAATGGAATACCTAGTATTAGGCTTCTTCACAGGGATTAGCTTAATTTTAGCTGTAGGTGCCCAGAATATTTTTGTTATAGAACAAGGTTTAAAAAAACAACACGTATTTATTGTTTGTTTAATATGCTCCTTATCAGATCTGATATTAATTTTTTTAGGTATCTTTCTTTTCCATTATTTTAATCAATATTTTAATTCTTTAATTGAACTAATTTTAAATTTATTTTTAATTTTATTTTTACTTCACTTTATTTATAAAAAAATAAAATCTCATTCTTCAGATTTTAATTTTAGCATTGAGCCAAATAAAATTTCAAAATTAAATATCATATTTAAAACTTTAGGATTTACCTATTTAAATCCACACGTTTATTCTGACACAGTTTTTTTTCTTGGAAATTTTTCAAAAAATTATTTATTAAACCAAAAAATTTTATTTGGGGTAGGTGCTTCTATAGCATCATTTTTATTTTTTTTTATATTGGGGTATTTATCTAATTATTTATCAAAGTATGCTAAAAGTAAAATTGTTTGGAGAGTAATTAATATTTTTATTATTGGTTTTATGACCGTGTTAATTCTATTTATTATAAAGGAAATATTATGAAAAATATTTATGTAGAGGATGTAGGCAAAGGGTTTCCATTTGTTTTTGTTCATGGTTATTTGGGCTCATCCAAAATGTGGAATTTTCAAAAAGAATTTTTTTCAAAACATTATCGTGTAATAATTCCAGCTCTCCCAGGATTTGGAGAAAGTCATAACGTAAAATCTTTAGATTCTATTAATAAAATGGCTAAAGAAATTATAAATGTGTTAGATCAAAAAAAGATAGATAAATTCAATTTAATTGGTCATTCAATGGGAGGAATGATTGTTCAAGAAATTACAAAATTGATTGGGGATAGAGTTAATAAATTAATTTGTTATGCAACAGGATCTATTGGAGAAATACCTGGTAGATTTGAAACAATAGATGAAACAAGAGAAAAATTAAAAAAAGATGGAATTGAGCTTTCATTCTCTAGAGTTCCAAAAAAATGGTTTGTTAAAGGTGATAAAGATAAAAATTATTATTTATGCAAAAATGCAGTTAAAGATGTTTCTTTAGAGACCGCTGATAATGCTTTGTTGGCAATGAAAAATTGGAGAGGTAAAGAAGACTTAAAAAATATAAAGAATGAAACTTTGATTATCTGGGGTGATAAAGATACTTCGTACAATTTTGATCAGGTTGATACACTAAACAAAAATATTGAGAATAGTCGTTTAGAAATTTTTAAGGATTGTGCTCATAATGTTCATTTAGAACAGTCTGATCAATTTAATAATTTAGTACAAAAATTTATCTCAGAATAATTGTTTTATTAAGCCGATAAACTTTTTTTAAAGCTCCACTAAATTTTCTTGAAGAATGAAATTTTCCAGGGAAAATTATACATTTTATTTTAGCTCGCTTAGCTGAATTTAGGCTTTCTTGTGTATCTTCAATAGCCAAACAATCATTAGCTTTAAGCTTAAGTTTTTTAAGTGCTAGTAAGTATATTGCAGGATTTGGTTTAAATTTTTTAACTAATTTTGAATTACCTACAAAACTAAAATCTTGTTTATTTATTGAATTTCTCAATGAATATAATATTGCATTTATATTATTTGTAGATGTTGATGAGACAAAAGCTAATTTAATTTTTTCTTTCTTACAGAATAAAATTAAATTTTTAACACCTGGTCTTAACTTAAGCTGTTTTTTTTTAAGATAATTATTGAATATTTTAGTTTTTAAATTTCTTAAATATGTAGAGTTTACAATTTCTTTATTCTTCTTTGCGTATCTAGATATTCTATCTTTTCCCCCAGATTTATTAAGTAAACTTAAATACTTTCGCTTAGTCCAATTCCAATCAAGCCCATATTGTTTAAATGCTTTGTTAAATGACTTTCTTTGAATCTCTGAAGTTTCAACAATTGATCCAATAGATCCAAAAAGTAAAGCTTTGTAATACCTCAACCTTTTACAGCTCCAGCAGTTAAACCACTAATAACCTGTCTTTGAAAAAACATCACCAACATAAATAGAGGAGCTGTTGCTGAGACTACTGCAGAAACTGCCCACATTAAATTTCCTTCATGTTGATTTGTTCCTAAATAACTTTGAATTTTTGGAACCATTGTATGATTTTCTTGGTTTAAAAGTAATGCGGTTACTGTAAAATCATTGTAAGCAAGCATTAAACTAAATAATCCCGCAGTAATTACACCTGGCCACATCACTGGCATGATAATATGTCTAAATGCTTGAAAGTATGAACATCCATCTATTAAAGCACTTTCATCAAGTTCTTTAGGTACCGTTTTAAAAAATGAATATAGTAACCATAAAGTAAATGGTTGATTAATTGCTACTAATACAACTATAGTTGTGGGAAGAATACCCCAGATTTGTAATTGAAAAAATGGAAATAAATATCCGGATACTAAAGTAATGTGAGGCATTGCTCTAAATATTAATGCTGCAATTAATATCCAAAATGCATATCTTTCAGTTGATCTTGAAAGCGCATATGCACCAAGTGTTCCTAAAAACAAAGAAATACTAACGACAAATACAGTTACAATTATTGTATTTTTTGAAGCTTTCCAAAATTCTCCTTCAGTCCAGGCTTGGGTATATGCATCTGTTGTAAATTTTCCACCTGTTTCAATTAAAGTGTTAAAAGCAGAAATTGCATACCACCAATCTGATCTTGAAAAAAAATCAGCTCTAACTTTAAATGATCCCCAAAAAGTCCAAATGAAAGGAAAGCAAGCAATTAAAAGCCAAACAATAATAAAAATTGTATTGAAAGTTTTTAAACTTGTTGATTTTCTATCTAGACCATAATCCATAATTATCTCGCTGTCTTAAATTCCTTCCAGGTTCTTATTAAAACTGGGGCTAATAAAATTGCTATACCAACAATCGTCATCATTGAGGTTGCTGCAGCAGATCCAAATAATATGACTTCCTCATTTACTAAATTATCATAGATTAACCATGATAACGATTGCGCACTTCCCTCAGCACTAAAGCCAATTATTGGCTCAAAAACTCTAAAGTTATCCATTAATGAAATCAAAGCTACAAAAGTAACCACAGGATAAATATGTGGTAACACTATATGTTTAATTCTTTGAAACCTTGATGCACCATCAATAATTGCAGCTTCTACTGGTTCTTGAGGAACTGTTTGAAGAGCTGCATAAAATACTACAAATGCAAAAGGGGAATGATGCCAAATTCCATATATAATAATTGTAATCCAGGTTAATGTTTTAGAAGATTTAAGTGATAAATATGGATCATTCATTAAATTTTGAATATTAGCTCCAATAATTCCTTGAGAGTCTATCATCCAAAATAATACAAGAGACCCTACTAGAGGTGTAACTATCATCGGTAATATTGTACCAAAAATTAGTGGTCCCCTAATTTTTCTTGCAACTGCGTTTAAACTTAAAGCAATAATAAATCCTAATAAGAGAACATTTGGTGTAACAAACAAACAATAGGTTAGGGTAAATATTAATGCTTTGTAAAATGGAAGATTGGTTACTTGATCTACGAAACCACCAAAACTCTCAGTTTCATTCCAAAATTTTTTAATTTCATCAATAGCTAGATGATTTCTATCTACATAAGTTCCAAACCCATTAAATTTACCAAGTGGCTTTGCTTCTCTTAATTTAGTAGTTTCTTCGTTATCTACAACTATTGAAACAGTACAACCAAAAGGGTCACACTTTTTAACCTCTTTTACTACTTGATCGTGTTGAGCATAAAAAGATTGTATCCCTGTTGAGATAATTGGCAGCCCAATAAACAGGATCATTGCTAAACCTGTTGGTAAAAAAAACCAAAAAAAAGTTTTATTAGGCATTAAATTTTGAGTAAGTGGGGAATTAATCCCCACTTAAAAGTTTTAGATTTTATAGAAAGCCTTGTTCTTTAGCTTTACTAATGTAAGCAGCCTCAACATCTTTCAATGCTTGTTCTGCCGACTCTTTTCCTTGTAAAAATTCAACAATTTCACTTCCTAATGCACCATGCATTAAACCCATTTGCGGTAACATTGGATATGGTTTTGCCCCCATTTTTACAGCTTCAATTACACCAATAGATTTTGGTCCTGGAACAAATCCTTCAACCAACCAAACAGCTTGGTCAGCAGCATCAGCAACCATTTTCTTATTTGAAGCAGCATGTGCTAAAGCTCTAAATGTTGCTTCTGCGTCTGCATCTGATCTATTTTTAGCAAGCGTGAAACCATCCCACCATAATGTAGCTGCTGGAATATTTCCACCACCCACTGTAGCTGGTCCAGTTAGTTTTGTTGCTTTAGTAATGTTTGGATCTCCCTCATCATCTAAAAGAGTACCAGATCTTGAAGCCCATAATGTCATTAGTGCAACATTACCTGACTCCCATTCAACTTTAATAGCTTCACTATCGTGAGTTAAGTAATCAGGATTACTTAATTCAGATAATTTTTTAAGCATATTTAAAGTAGCAACACCTTTTGCGTTATTAATGTTAGGTTGTGCACCGCCTGCTTTAAAGAATTCACCACCATGACCAATAAACATGTTTACAAACTCTTCTGCTAAATTCCAACCTGCTTTGTATGCAGCAGCATAGGGATATTGCATTTTACCTGAAGCTCTAATTTTTTCAGATGCAGCAACTACTTCCTCGTATGTTTTTGGAACAGCTATACCAAGATCTTTTAAAACATCTTCTCTGTAGTATAAGTGTTGTGTATTGGCCATAAATGCTACAGCCATAACTTTTCCATCAATTGTAATTAATTGTGAGTCCTGTATTCCTTCTCCATATTTGTTAACAAGATCGTCTAATGGTCTAATTAAATCTTGGTTCATTAAAGGAACAATTGAACTGTTAGCAGCAATCCTAGCAGAAAATTCAGAAGGATTTGCGGTTAATGCTGGCACGGCGATTTTGTTATGCTCAGATGAGTGAGTCACTTTAAAATCAGCACTTCCTTTACATTGTTTAGAAGTTTCGACGAAAGTTCTTAATGCAGGAAAATCATTAGCCAAAATATTTATTGAACCACTTTTAATGTTACAATCTGCAAAAGCAGAAGTTCCAAATAGTAGAAACAATAAAGTAACTAGTATTTTTCTCATATTTTTCTCTCTATATTTGTTAGTTAAATTATAATTTAAGTACAAAAACTATATCTATTCCTCAAAAAGAATAAAAGAAATAATTAAATCACTTTTGACGCAAGCTCTGAGCCTCTTACGAGCGCTTCGAGTTTTTTATAAACTATATTTTCGTCTACATTTCCAAAACCAGCAAAGGTACTAAATCCACAATCAGTACCAGCTAATAGTTGCTCTATATCAATCACTTTCGAATACGTTAAAATTCTATGTTTCACAACTTCTGGATGCTCAACAAAATTAGTTGTAGAGTCTATAACTCCCGGTGCAATAATTTTATCATTTGGGATTTTTAAATTTTCAAAAATTTGCCATTCATGAGAGTGTCTTGGATTAGAAGACTCGATTAGATAGGTTTGCACATTTGCTTTTAATGCTATTGGCATTATTTTTTCAAGAGCAATATCATGTAAATGTGGTCCTTCATAATTACCCCAACAAATATGTAGTCTTATGTTTGAACTATCAATATTACTAATTGCGTTATTAAGACATTCAATTTGTTTCTCAGCTCTTAATAAAAATTCTTTTTCAGAAAGATCTTTAAAAGTCATATGTCTAGCTAATGCTAAATCAGGACAATCCAACTGTAATTTTATTCCATTAGAAGTAATTTCCTCATATTCTTCTTTCATTACATTTGACAAATTTTCTAAATACTCATCATCATCTTTATAAAATTTATTTGGTAAAAATGCAGATATAACACCTGGTGAAGCAGCATTCATAAATCCATTTTTGTGATTATTTTTATTTAATGCTTCCTTAAAATTTTTTATATCTTTTGAAAGAGAAGTCTTATCTTTTATTTTTAGTTCATTTGTACAACAAGGCCTTGTATATGTAGGTGTTCCACCTGTTCTAGCTATTTTTTCTTTAAAAGATGGAAAATCGTCTAAATCTTTTGGTGCTTTTCTCTCACTTTCACCAGAAAAACCATCAATTCTATCCTTAACATAAGTAGCATAACTTATTTTAGACATTTCACCATCGCTGATAAAATCTATACCTACATCAATTTGTTTTTTTACAACTTCCTTTACATCTCTATTAACTATTTGATCAAATGCATCTAAATTAATTTTTTGTTTTTGATCTTTCTTAAATAAAAGATCTGATAACTCATTTGATCTTGGTAGACTTCCTACATGTGTTGTTTTAATTTTGACCATAGATTATTTCATCAAAATTTGTTTCCAGATTGCCACTTCATCAAATAAAACCCACTCCCTTATAACATTTCCGTCACTTATTTCTGCATGATTAATACCCATGACAAAAATATTTTTATTTGTTGCCTCACCAAATTCGGAGGTATCATTTGAATGAACTCCTTCTAAAAACCATCTAATTGATGCCTTATAATTTTTATTTGGATCCTCTAAGTATCCAATATGTTCAACAGAAAATTTTATATTATTTAAAGCTTCCTTTAACAATTTCCAAAATTTCACAATATCTTCTCTACCATGTCCAATTCTATTACCTGGCCAATAAATACTTGCTGCTCTTGCATAATCAGAAAAATCATAATCATCTTTAAAAACCTTATTAAGTATATTTGAATATTTAATTCCAACAGAGTTTTTTGGGGCAGGGTTTGGTTTATACTCTGAATTCATATCAGATTCAGAATTGAATAATTTTTGTGCTTTTTCTAATCCACCTTCATTTTCAATAATTTTTTGAGCAAATTCTTTAGGTGTGAAACCTATCTGCCTAACCATAGCACCTTGATCTCTTACAATCCACTCATCGTAAACCTGATTATCTTTACATGCACAATCTGCAATAACTCTATAATAAATATTTTTTTCTGTTGGTTTACCGTAATAACCATCTCCAAGATGAGTACCTTTGCTTAAAATTCTATGAGAGGAATGATAACCGGTATCATCGTTTCCATTCCAAATAACTTCCTCTCCCAATAATTGTCTATTCGGGAATTCCTTTAATGTTTTAAACGTTGCATCAATAACTGGTTTATTTCCATAGGTAACTCCAAAAGGAGATCTTACAGGAAGATCATTGGTATAAAAATCTGCTATAGAGTTAACATCTTTATCTTCCCAAATTTGTTTTGTTATCTTTAGTATAAAATCAGGAAAACTTTTATATTTTTTATCAAATCCTTTCATTAAATTTGAGTTACACAGTTCAATAAACTTTCTTCATCATCATTAATTTCAATATTTACTTGTGAATTAATTGGAATAGAAATTGTATCTCTAGGATTGAGTTTCATTAAAAAATCATCAATTTTTATTTGCCAACTTCCTTTCTGTGAGAACATAATTGTGGGCTTTGAAAATTTCAAATTTTCTAATTTACCCTTTTTTGACTTTAAAATTGATAAGTTAAAACCTGTATTCTGATTTATAACAGGATTAAACTTTTTATCTTGAAAAGTATCACCTAATACTTGAATTAAATTAAAATTCTCGTTTATTTTATTTTCGTGACTAATTCTGTCAGAAAATTTGCAAATATATTTTTTAAGTTCATTTAATTTATAATTATCAAATTTTTTAATTTCTTCAGAAGAAATTGGTTCTAGGAGAGATTTGTTTTTAGGAATATCATTTATAGATAAATCAATTAAAGAATTGTCATTTAAAAGAGCCATTCCTGTCTGTTTAGCTTTTTCTAAGACACTTGGAACCCAAGTTATTATTCCTGGATCATCTCCACCTAATACAACAAAAATTAATCCTTCTTTATTTCCTGCATTCTCAAATCCTCTAAACATATTAGTTGGCATAGAAATTATATCTCCTGCATTTAGAATTGTTTCATCTTTACCTTCAGCGCCCCAATAAAACCTCCATTTACCAGAATAGATAATAAAAACTTCAGCAGTTGTATGACTGTGGAGACCTGAGCCATTTTTTGGCAATGCTGAGACTGCACCTAAATTAAAGCTATGAGGCATTGCTATTTTAACAAATTGTTTACTATCTTCCGCAACTCCAGGACCTACAATAGAATAATTTTTTCTTTTTTTGTGTCCCTCTAGTTTCGCCTCAACAAATGGCAAGGTGCTTGGTACTAGATCTTCAAATTTAGCTAATCGATTATTCATATTTTTTTAAACTATATTTTGTGATACTAAATTTATCTAACAAAAAATTTATGCAAATAGAACAATTTGATACAGGTCTTAAAGGTCAGGAGAATGTAGAAAAAATAGTTATAACTGCTGAAGAAAACTATAATTATAAACAGGTTGTCAGAAAATATTTAGGAACGATTGTAAAAGAGGGTATCTCTAGGCTTGATCAAAACCTTCAAAATATGTTCTCAAAAGATGTAAGTATTAATTGTTTCTATCCATTAAATGAATTTATTGGAATTGATGATTTTAAGGAAAAATTCTGGAAACCATTGTTTAACTCATTTCCTGATCTTGAAAGAAGAGAACAGTTAGTAATTAGTGGGGCTTTTAGGGACAAAATTCAAGTCGGAACAATTTCTACTTTATCAGGAGTGTTTAAAAAAACATGGTTGGGCATCAAACCAAACAAAAAAATGATAAATCTAAAATGTTGTGAAATTCACGAACTAAAGGATAACAAGATTATTGAGAGTTATATTTTAATTGATTTAATCGATCTATTAATTCAAACAGGTAAAAATCCATTAAATAATTCAAGAGGCTCTGAAGGTAATTGGCTGAACCCAATTAATACTGATGGTATAAATTTTTTTGAAAAGGACATGCAAATTTCGAAAAATAATTTGGAGCAATCACTTACTATGCAGAGAAGCTTAAATATAAAACCCGAATTAGAAGTTTCTTCTGACAAGGATCTTAAAGAAAGATTAATCAATCATCCACAAAGTGATTATTGGCATGAAAAAATGATTTGGTATGGACCAAGTGGCATTGGTACTGCAAGAACTTTAGAGGGATTTGTAGATAATCATCAATTACCCTTTAGAAAAACTTTTAAAGTAAGAAATTATTGGGAACTTGGTCATTATTGTGAATTAGGAGATGGAAAATTTTCTTTAACTGCTGGATGGAATAGTATTCATGCAACTTATGGAACTGAAGATTGGCTAGGTTATAAACCTGAAAATCAAAAAGTAACTATGAGAGTTATGGATTTTTATCATCATGATGAAGGAAAAATTCGTGAAAACTGGGTACCAATTGATATAATTCATATACTAAAACAGATTGGAGTAGATATTTTAGAAAATATAAAAAATTAAAATGGCAAATATAAAATTTACAGGTGTACATAAATCTTTTGGCTCAAATAAAATTATTACTGATTTTAATCTCTTAGGAAAAGAAGATGAATTTCTTGTTTTAGTAGGACCATCAGGATGTGGAAAATCAACATTATTAAGAATGATTGCTGGGTTAGAAAAAATTGATGAAGGTGAAATATTTATTAATGATCAAAAAATTAATGAACTTCATCCGTCAAAGCGACAAACTGCAATGGTTTTTCAATCTTATGCACTTTACCCTCACATGAATGTTTATGAAAATATGTCTTTTGGGTTGAAAATAGAAAAAAGACCAAAAGAGGAAATCAATACAAAAGTTATGCAAGCTGCAAAAATTCTAAAAATTGAGGAACTTCTTGAGAGGAAACCAAAACAATTATCAGGCGGTCAAAGACAAAGGGTAGCAATAGGAAGAGCTATCACAAGAAATCCAAAAATATTCTTATTCGATGAACCTTTATCAAATTTGGATGCTGCTTTAAGGGCTGAAATGAGAGTGGAAATATCAAAATTACACAATCAAATAAAAACTAACATGATATATGTTACTCATGATCAGGTTGAAGCTATGACTTTAGCAGACAGAATAGTTATTTTAAATCAAGGTAACATTGAACAGGTTGGTACTCCAGAGGAAATTTATAATGACCCTGCAAATATTTTTGTAGCTCAATTTATTGGAACACCAAAGATGAATATATTAGAAGTAAGTGAACAAAACATCATCTCTGAAAATACAATTAAGATTTTAGAAAACAATATTCAGTTTGATCAATTAAAATTAAATAAATCAAAACATTTTATAGGTATAAGACCTGAGCACTTAAAAGCAAATCAAGAAAATCAGTTCAGTTTTAATCCTGAAATAGAGTTAATAGAAAATTTAGGTAATGAAAAAATTGCTTATATGAAAAAGAATGAGCATCAATTAAGTGCCAAAGTCCCAAGTAATATAGAAATTGGAAATAAAATTGGATTTGATTTAAATGACTTATTCATTTTTGATGAAAACGGTAATAGATTAAAGTCTTAGTACAACTTACGATTGACTAACTTTAAATTTTGGCTGTATTTAAATAAATTTACAAGGAAAAGCATAAAATTGACAAAAGTAACTGAATAGTTTGCGAAACATTTTTAAATTAATTATAATTTTATTTATAAATAGGAGGGGAAATGAAAAATATAATAAGACTGTTTTGCGTAATATCTTTTTTTATTTCAAGTATTGTTTACGCAGATATAAAGTTTTGGACTACAGAAGTTCAGCCTGCCCGAATGGCTAAGCAAGAGGAAATGGCAAAAGCTTTTGAAGCTAAAACAGGAATTAAAGTAGAGGTGATCCCGGTAGAAGAAAAAGATTTAGGAACTAGAGCAACAGCTGCAGCTGCTGCAGGTGATTTACCAGATGTGATCTACCATACTCTACAATATGTATTACCATGGGCTGAAGCAGGCATTTTAGATGTGGACGCTAACAATGATGTAGTTAAAGATCTAGGTAAAGACACATTTGCACCAGGTGCACTTAATATGGCTAAAAAGGGTTCAAAAATTGCAGCTGTTCCAGTTGATGGATGGACACAAATGGTTGTTTATAGAAAAGACCTTTTTGATAATGCAGATTTAGCTCCACCAACAAGTTATGCAAACATTGTTGCTGCGGTTGAAAAATTATCAAAACAAAACGGCATGTTTGGTTTTGTTGCTGCAACGAAGACTGATGAAAATTTCATGAGTCAGGTGCTTGAGCATGTTCTTTTAGCAAACGGTGTTAATATTGTTAAAAAAGGTGGTATCAAGAAACAAGGTAAGAAACTTAAAGAAGCATTAGAGTTTTACAAAGTAATTGCTAAAGCAAGTCCTCCAGGAGAATTGTACTGGAAACAATCTAGAGCACTTTACTTTGCGGGTAAAACTCCAATGATTATTTGGTCTCCATTCATTATGGATGAACTAGCTGGTTTAAGAGACTCAGCTCCACCAACAATTAACAGTGATCCAACATCACCGGAACTAGCATCTAAAACTGGTTTCATTACTAATTTTAGTGGGCCTAGTAACAAAAAAGGTGCTGCATGGGCAGATATTAGATACTTCGGTATAACAGCTGATGCTGATACTGATGAAGCTAAACAATTTGTCATGTACTCAATGGATGAAGGTTATGCAAGCACACTATCCATTGCTCCAGAGGGTAAATTTCCTGTAAGAAGAGGAAATTCAAGTGACCCTGAAGCTTTCACAAAAGCTTGGAGTAAACTACCTGTTGGAGTTGATAGAAAAGCTCCTTTGTCAGATCTTTATGACCCAGATGTTATAAATAATATAGTAGCTGGTTTAGATACTGCAAATAGATGGGGTGTTAAAGAAGGTGAACTATCAAGAGCATCAAAAGTCATAAATTCTCAATTTATAAATAGAGTTACTAGACTTTATATTGACGATCAAATTGATGTTGATGAGGCTGTTGATATGATTAACAAATCATTAGCTAAATTCAAATAATTTTAATTTTTTAAAAAAGCGGATAATATGAATTATCCGCTTTTTTTATGAATGATACTTTAGCAAATACAGAAAAAAAAACTGCTTACATATTAACTCTACCTGCAGTTCTTTTAGTTTTTGCAATAATTCTCTTTCCAATTTTTGCAAATGTTTGGATCAGTTTTAAAGAAGTCGAGTTAAAAGATATAAGAATTCCTGAACCCAGAGCTAAAAAGATTATAAAATCTATCTCTGACGAGCCATCAAAAATTAAAATATTATATAAATTAAGAAATAGCTCACTACTTCAAGAAATCAGAAAAGTTTCATTTAAAGATAACTTTCCAAAAAATTTTAAAATTGAAAATTTAGACCCAAGGTGTGATTATAAAAAGTCCTCACTAAAATGTGAATTTGGAAATTGGCCAGCTAAATATAAGGAAAATTTTCAAGTAATTTTTTCAACAAATGATGGATCAAAAATTGATAAAAAAACCCTAAAATCAGTTAAACCGAAACTAGATGGAAAATCTGATAACATATTACTAAATACCAACTTTACCTTAAAAAACTTTAAAAAAGTTTTATTTGAGAATGAATTTGTAGATTTACTACTAACAACTTTTTATTACACATTTTTTGGAACTGTTGGCTCGATTGTATTTGGAATTTTAACTGCTCAAATGGTTAATCAAAAGTTTTATGGAAGAACATTTATGAGAAGTGTTTTGCTTTTTCCATATGTTGCTCCAGTTGTGGCTTTAGCTTACACCTGGGAACTTCTATTAGACCCAAATAGTGGGACACTTAATAGTTTATTATTGAATTATCAAATTATTGAAACTCCGATAAATTTACTTGGACAAAAATATATTGAAATTAGTATTTTAGGTTTTGATTTTAAATTAAGATTAGCACTTACAACCGTTATAATGTTTGAAATTTGGAGGTATTTTCCTTTAGCCTTTTTATTTATTCTTGCAAGACTGCAAGCTGTACCAAAAGAATTGTATGAAGCTGCTGATGTTGATGGTGCCAGTCCTTTTCAAAAATTTTTTAAAATTACACTTCCTCAAATTACAGCAGTAATTTCAATCTTATTTATGATTAGATTCATATGGAACTTTAATAAATTTGAGGATGTCTTTTTATTAACTGGAGGCGCCTCTGGAACAAGAACATTACCTATCAATGTTTATCAGCAAGGTTTTGCAATATCTGATATTGGAATGGGTTCAGCTGTTTCAATTGTAATCGTTGTATTACTTTTAATGTTTATGTTTTTTTATTTTAGACTTTTAGGGAAGAGGGTAGATGAGAACTAAAAATACAATTATATTTTCATTAATTTCTACTTTTTTCCTAATTTTTTTAATTTCTATTTGGAAAATATTAGCAACTTTGCAAGGTTTAAGTATCAATAGCTTTAACATTGAAATATTATTTGCTTTTGGCTTTTTAATATCTTTGGCCCATCTAGGTTTGAACGATAAAATTAAGCAGATTTATAAATCAATTGTTTTCTCATTAATATTTGTTTTATTTGACGGGTATTTAATTCAAAAATTACCTCTTTGGTACAACATAGGTGTGTTTTTGATCTCATATTTTTTTACGACTAAAATTAGTAAATATAATTTTACAATCCTTAAAGAAGAACATTCAACTCAAGTAATACTTTTTGATTTTTTAACTTTATTTGGAATTTTATTTTTTTCGTTTGTAATTTTATTTCCTTTTTACATGATGTTAGTAACAAGTTTTAAAACACAAATTGCATTATTGGTTAATCCACTTGATTTTAGTATTAACTTTGGTCAAGATTTAAAAGAATTATTTAAATCTTATTTCGTAATTTTTGAATCATATAAATTTGGTAAATATATTTTGACAAGTACAATAGTCTCTGTTGGAACAGTAATTATTACACTCTTATTTGCAATCCCTGCAGCATATGCAGTAGCAAGATTAAATTTCTTTGGAAAAACTTTTTTATCTACTTCAATATTAATAATTTATATGTTCCCTGCAATAGTCCTTGTTATTCCATTATATACTATTTTTAGTCAATTAGGTTTACGTAATTCTATAGAAGGTTTATTAATAGTTTATACAGCCACAACCCTTCCAGTAGCCATTTATATGTTACAAGGATATTTTAAAAGTATACCAAAAGAACTAGAGGAAGCTGCAATATTAGATAAATTAAGTTGGTTTGGAATTATAACAAAAATTATAATTCCTCTGAGCATACCAGCTATATCATCTGTTGCATTATATGTTTTTATGATTGCATGGAATGAGTTTTTGTTTTCTTTAATGTTTTTAGATAACCCAAATTCATTTACATTATCTAGGGCAATTCAATATTTAAGCGGTGATGCTGAAACACCTAGACAATATTTAATGGCAGGATCAGTTGTTGTTACATTACCTGTTTTATTTATATTTGTTTATTTCGAAAAGTATCTGGTAAGTGGTTTAACAGCTGGGAGCGTGAAAGGTTGATGAAGGTTTCAGTTAATAAAGCAAAAATAACTTTACTTGGTAACCGAAGAAGAGGTTACACTTTACCAACTAATAATAAACTTTATCCTGCTCAATGGAATTGGGACTCTGCTTTTATAGCATTAGGCTATTCTTATTTTAATTTAAACTTTGCATTAAAAGAAATTAACACATTACTAGATGGACAATGGAAGGATGGAATGGTTCCGCACATTTTATTTCATAATACAAATACAAACTACTATCCAAATTATACTGCGTGGAATTGTGGGAATAAAATTCATTCTTCTGGAATAACTCAGCCACCAATATTAGCAACAGTTTTAAAAGAAATCTTGGATAAAAATAAAATTAATAACGCTCAACTTTTAAATATAAAAAAAATAATTAAAAAAATTAAAAAATTTCATGAATGGTTAATTCAATTTAGAGATCCAAAAAAAACTGGTTTAGTATCAATATTACATCCTTGGGAAAGTGGATACGATAATTCCCCACTATGGGATGAACCAATGAAAAAAGTAAAAATTGAAAAAAATATAAAATACAAAAGAGGTGATAATAAAGTTGTTAATCCAGATTATAGGCCACTTGATATAGACTATGATAGGTATGTCACAATCAAAAATAATTTAAAAAAAATGAAATATAATCCAAAAAAAGTTTATAAATCTTCATTTTTTAATGTTGTTGACGTTGGCTTTAATTCGATATTTTTAAAAGCAAACAAAGACTTAGTTAAATTGCTAGATAAGTTTAATTTAAACAAAACTAAAATAAACAATTATATAAAATTAACAGAAAAAAATTTTCTTAAATTATATGATAAAAAAAAAGAAAGTTTTTTTTCAAAAGATATCAGAAACAACCAAAAAATTTTTATTCCTTCAATAACTAACTATTTTGTACTATTTGCTGATTTGAATAATGATAAAATCAATAAAAAACTAATTAAAAGTTTAAAAAAATATAACCCTAAAAATAAATACTTCTTTTCATCTATTAAGCCAAATCATAAAAGCTTTGAGGAGAAAAGATATTGGCGAGGACCAGTTTGGATTAATTGTAACTGGTTTATACACAAAGGATTAAAAAATAAAGATAAGTATTTTTCTGAAAAAATAAAAAAGCAAACTATACAAATTTTAGAAAAAAAAGGTTTTTTTGAATATTTTAGCTGCAAGAACGGTCAACCAATGGGAGCAAAAAATTTTTCTTGGTCAGCAGCTCTCTATCTAGATTTAATGTTAAATAAAAATTAATCTTTTATTTTTTCCCATGCGGCCATTCCACCAGAAATATTTTTAACATTTTTAACTCCCATATCTTTCATAGTTTTAGTAGCAAGAGTGCCCTGACCACCTACACCACAAAAAACTACAAATTCTTTATCTGGATTATTTTTAAAAATATCGTTTTCTAGAGGACTTCCTTCTGCTAAATAAAATTCTAGTAATCCTCTATCCATATGAATAGCATTTCCTATTGTGCCCTTAGAAAAGCTTTCTTTATCTCTTACGTCAATAAATTGGACATTAGAGTCATTTAATTTTTGTTTTGCTTCTTCTGCAGTAATATTTTCTATCTCACTTCCAACACTCATTAACTCGTCAAATTTTTTCATATGTAATCCTTTTCCAATTAGTTTGAAAATCCGTATTTTCTTAATCTGACATCACCAGTTCTGGCATGAGCTTCCATACCTTCATACCTAGAAATTCTAGCACAAGCTGCTCCCACTTCTTTTGTTGCTTCTTTACTCATTCTTTGGAAGCTAAGTGTTTTGATAAATTTTCCTACAAATAAACCGCCTGTATATTTTCCAGCACCTTTGGTTGGTAAAATATGATTTGTACCTGAGCATTTGTCACCATAAGCTACTGTTGTTTCTTCGCCTATAAATAAAGAGCCATAATTCTTAAGTCGATCATGATACCATTGCAAATTTTTTGTTTGAACCTCCAAGTGTTCTGGCGCGTAATCATCGCTAACTTTTGCAATTTCTTCATCAGTATCACACAATATTATCTCACCATAATCTCTCCATGCTGCACCAGAATTTTCTCTCGGTAAATCTGGTAGATCTTCGATTAATTCAGGAACTCTTTGTAATACATAATCAGCAATTTTTTTGCTTTTTGTAAATAACCATGCAGGAGAATTATAACCATGCTCAGCTTGTCCAACTAAATCGTAAGCAACCATTTCAGGATCAGCTGTTTCATCTGCAATCACCGCAATTTCTGTAGGCCCAGCAAATAAATCAATACCAACTTTGCCAAATAAAAGTCTTTTTGCTTCAGCAACAAATTGATTTCCTGGTCCAACTAAAATATCAGCTGGTGCATTTCCAAATAATCCGTTAGTCATTGCTGCTATGGCTTGAACACCACCTAAATTCATAATTACATCTGCACCACATAAATCTGCTGTATAAACAATAGATGGATGTACACCAACACCGGGTTTAGGAGAGCTGCAGACTATTATATTTTTAACTCCTGCTACTTTTGCTGTTGTCACACTCATTACAGCAGATGCTATATGAGCGTATCTACCAGCTGGAACATAACAACCAGCAGTATTTATTGGAATTAGTTTTTGACCTGCAAATAGACCATCAGATAACTCAACCTCAAAATCTTGACCATAATTTTTTAATTGCGCTTCAGCAAATTTCCTAACTCTTTCATGGGAAAATTGAATATCGTCTTTAGTTTTTTGATCTAAATTTTTTTTAATTTCTTCAATTTTTTCTTTAGAAATAACTACATCACCTTCATATTTATCAAATTTTTTTGAAAGTTCTTTACATCCTTCTTCTTTAGTTTTCTCAATGTCTTTTAAAATATTTTCAACTATTTCTCTTGTTTTAGTATCATCTGTAGATGAGGTTTTAGGTGATCTTTTAAGATATGTTATTGCCATTTCTCTCCTTTAAAGTTTCAGTTTATTTAAATGAATTTTTTTTGAAATTCAATGAATCATTTAGTCCAAAGCGACTACTGCTGCAGCAATAGAGGCCAATCGTGCCTGAGCCTCATCAGATCTACTAGTAATTACCACTGGTACTTTTCCACCTACAACAACTCCTGCGGCACATGCACCACTAAAATATATAAGCATTTTTACTAAAGCATTTCCAGCTTCTACATTGGGAACTAATAATACATCTGCCTCACCAGCAACTAAGTTTTTAATACCCTTTATTGCTGCTGACTTTTTTGAAATACTATTGTCAAATGCTAATGGACCAAAAACATCAGCATTTAAATTTTCTTCTTTCGCTAATTTAGTAATTTCTGCAGCTTCAATTGAACTTGGCACACTTTCTAAAACCTCTTCTGTTGCAGATAATATGGAAATTTTTGGTCTTTCTATTCCTATTCTATTTGAAAAATTTACTACATTCTTAAGAATATGCATTTTTGTTTTAACATTTGGTAAAACATTTAATGCTCCATCAGTAATAATTAGTGGTTTATCATCTTTACCGATAGTCATATGCCAAATATGACTTAATCTTGTTTTTCCCAATAAATTATGTTCACGTTTAAGTACTTCTTTCATAAGGACATCTGTATGAATATGGCCTTTGACTATTATTTGTACCTTGCCTTCACTTGCTAATTTAGCTGCAATTTTAGCAGTATCATTTTCCACAGGCTCATGAATAAGCTCGTATTTTGAAATATCCCATTTAATATCTTCAGCACATTTTTGAATTTCTACTTCATGACCAATAAATATGGGCTCAATTAAATTTTCATTAACCGCGTCTTGAACGGATAACATAGGCAAAGGTTTGCCAGCATTTACAACTGCAACTTTAACTCCTTTTTTTTTATGAGCTAAATCCAATAAGTTGTTTGGACAGACAATTTCTTTGTTTGAAAGCATTTTTTCCTACAAATAAGTGAAAAAACTGAACATGTATATAAAAAAAATTCTTTATATAAATTTAACAAGTTTATATAATTGGCCTTGAGCGGGGGAGACTTTGGAAATTGTAATTAAAATTGCGCCAATTATTTTGGCCTTGATAATGTTAGGCTTAGGCCTAGGATTAAAACTGGAAGACTTTGGAAGAGTATTCAAAACACCAAAAGATTTTATTGTTGGTTTTATTTCTCAATTAATAATTCTTCCAATTGTAGCATACTTATTAATTTTAATTTTAAAAACACCACCTGAAATAGCAATAGGGGTTATGATCATAGCTGCAGCACCTGGTGGAGTAACATCCAATGTAATGACTAAATTTGCTGATGGTGATGTTGCATTATCAATATCTTTAACTGCTGTAATTAGTTTATTAAGTATAATTACAGTTCCTTTAATAATTTTTACTTCTGCAGACATGTTAGGAATAACAGAAGTTTCTCAAAATATTTCAATGACAGGAATAGCTTTAAAAATGTTTTTAGTTGTAACAGTACCTGTAATATTAGGAATGATTATCAGAAAATTTGCTGAAAATTTTATATCTTCTAAAGTTGAAATATTTAATAAACTCAACATAGTTTTGTTTATTATTTTTTTTGTAGCAGCGTTTTATGAAGAAAGAGAAAATATTCTTAGCTTTATCAAACAAGCAGGTTTAATTGCTTTAATTTTAAATATTTCAATGATGGTTATCGCATATTACATTGCAAAAGCTTTTGCTTCAGGTGTTAAACAAATGAAGTGTATTGCTTTAGAATGTGGATTACAAAATGGTACGTTAGCCTTATTTGTATCTACGCAAATATTTGGTACAGATATATTGTACGCATTACCAACAGGTGCTTATGCACTAATCATGTATATAACAGGATTTATTTTTATTTATTTTTTAAGAAAGTCTAATTAAGTGTTGATTATTCTTATTTGATTAAAAACTTTATAAATAAAATGGCTTAAGCTAAGCATATTTTTATTCACCATTCCCTTTGTTGTCACAAAAGCACTATCTTTCGCATTGTATATAATTAATTTTTTATCATTTATATGAAGAAATTTTTTATCAACTAAATATTTTATTTTTCTAACAACTGTAGGTCTAGGAATACCAGTTATCTCAGAAATTGACATGGCATTAACTCCTCTTTTATCCGAGCCCCGAATCTCTTTTCTATATGAATCTAAATGTTGTTTTTTTGGAGTAAATTTTGGATTTTTAATTGTATTTATTAGTACAACCATGCCGATTGCAAAAACTTCTAAATCTTTTAGTTCTTCTCTCCACCTTTTTATAAAAATAAACCAAAATTTATTAAACTGATACAAGCAATAAGAAAAGTTTTCTTTTATTGCTAATATTATTTCTTTAACTGAGTAAACTTCGGTTACTAATTTTTCTTTTTTTAAAATTTTATTAAATTCATACAAGATATTAGCAACCTCTGTAAGAGTGTCTACCGCTTTAGCTGAGTAAAGCGTATCTCGAACAACAAACATTTTCTTACCAGTTCTTTTAATTACTTTTAGTTTTTCTAATTCTAAAACTTTTCTTCTAATACTTTCTTTCGGAATTCCTAGATCTTTTGAGATGTCTGAAATATTAATTTTATTAATTTCGATTGGTTTATCCTTATAAAATGTTTCATAGTTAATTTTTACTCCATTTTGTCTGAAATATATAAGGTCTTGATGTATCAAATATATAATGAGGACAAACTTATCTATGTCTTTATAATGATCATAGGCTCTTACAAACCAGTTGCTTGTTAAAGTAAAATAAGCGGGTGCAAGTGCGGCAAAATTATCTTGAATTACTTTATTGATTACTTTTTCATCAATATGTTCAGAAATACTTGGTAAAGAGTTCATATTTTAAAAAAAACCCAATATGAACAAAAGTGAAATTAGAGTCAACCCATTTTGGACAACCCTAGTATGTAAAAGTTTAACTAATAATGATTAAAATTAAATTTATAAACGAAATATGAGTACAGAAAGCTTACATAGAACATCTGAGATTGAAGAGACCCCCTCTCAACATTTCGAAACTCCAAAAAGGGTTAATGTGGATGTTCTAAAGCAAAGACTTCTAGAAGAAAAAAAGAAGGAAAAAGTTAAACGAACAATAATTTTATCATCTGTTATCGTTTCTTTGGGTGCTCTAACGATGTTAACTTATTAAGGTTTCCAAATCTTTCTTTATTATATCCGGTATAGAAATTTCTTTTTTTGAGTTATTTTTATACCGGGCATATTTATTTTGTCCTGGATACATTATTTCCTTAACACCTTTTATCTTAGGAAGTTTTTTTATTGTTTTAATATTATCTTTAATTCTTTGGTTGTAATTTTTTTGAAATAAATTTGCTTTAAAAGTAATAAATAAATGTCCTATATTTTGTGGACCTGAAAAATCATCAAATGGATCTTTAACTCTTCCTGCGTGATTTCCTCCAGTTAAAACTCCACTTAATATATCTACCATCCAAGCAAGTCCTGAACCTCTAAAACCTGCAATTGGTAATTGAACTCCCGATAAAGCTTTTTTTGCATCTGTAGTTGGTTTGCCAAATTTATCTAAAGCAACTCCTGCAGAAATTGATTGATTGTTTCTTGCTGCAACTCTTATTTTTCCTCTATTAATCATTGAAATTGATGTATCTAAAATAAATGGAATTTTAGAACCAGTGGGGGACCCAAAACAAATTGGATTTGTTCCAAATAAAGTTTTTAATGCACCATGTGGAGCAACCGCAGGTGGAGCATTTGTATAGATCATTGTAATTAAATTTTTCTTTACCGCTTGTTCTGCGTAATAACCTGATAAACCATAGTGACCACTGTTTTTGACTGCCACCATTCCTATTCCAGTTTTTTGTGCGTGCTTAATTGCAGTTTTAATTGCTAAATCAGCTGCAACAAAACCAATACTATTATTTGAATCAATATGAGAAATTGAATTAGAAATTTTTTTAATTTTAATTTTTGGTTTTGGATTAATTACTTTTTTAGAAATTCGATCACAGTACATCTTAAGTCTTGATAAACCATGACCATATGCACCAACTAATTCAGCATTAATTAATGCATTAGTAGAAATTAAAGCATGATCTTTACTTAGACCAAATTTTTGGAATATTTTAATGACTTGTTTTTTTAAAACTGGGGTCTTCATTTCATCCCCTTAACATTTATCCTTTTCCACGCCAAGGAATAGTTTTATCAATTATTTTTCTTAATGTAATATCAAATAAAAGACCTAGTAGACCCATAATAAATATCGTTATCCAGATCACCTCATATTGGAAGTACTTTTTAGCAACATTTTCAACAAAACCGATACCTGTTGTTCCTGCTAAAAACTCTGCAGCAACAAGTGTTCCCCAGCACATACCAACAGCAACTCTAATTCCTGTAAGAATTTCAGGGAGTGAATTAGGGAAAATCACATATCTTAAAATTTGTTTTTTAGTAGCCCCTAATGAATGTGCAGCATGTATTTTTGAAAGCTGTGTTCCTGATGCACCAGCTCTTGCAGAAATAATCATAATTGAAAGTGAGACCATGAATAATAAAAATATTTTACCCGTATTATCTATTCCAAGAACTGAAATAATCAACGGTGCCCAAGCTAACGGCGGAACGGGTCTGTATAACTCGATTAAAGGATCAAAGAAGCCTTTAGCAAATCGATTTAGACCCATAAACAATCCTAATGGCACCCCAATAAGAATTCCAAAAACTAAACCTAAAAATACCCTTAAGAATGAGTCCCATATGTGTCCATATGGAACAGGCATTTTAAATAATTTAAAGTCACCAGTAACAACTTTTAAAACGTTACTTTTAAAGTTTTCTTTTACAATTCCATCTTTTGTATGCACTGGATATTCCCCAGGCAACATATCTGCTATCCAATCAGGTAAAATAAATCCGATCATTTTACTTACATCAACCATCTCAATCCATAAAAGAGGAATATTTTTGTATCCAACACTTGGTTTAGACATCAATATAAACTTATTAAATGTATCTGATGGTTTAGGTAACCATCTACCTGAACCTTGTTCAGAACATGTTGGTCCACTTGCTACAATTGTTCCTGCTGGAAATAGAAGAATATCAATTAATCTTAATCCACCTTGCTCTTTATTTTGCAATTCATCAAACTCAATTATTGCTGCTTGCATTTCATTTAATGCATTAGGAGGATAGATACTTGCAAACTCTATTCTTCTTGCAATTTTAACAATATTTTTTGCATAGTCAGATGCTATTTCCTCACTATCATCTAATCCTTTTCTGTAAGCTTTAATATCATCTTTAAGTTGCTTTATTGAATTTTTAAACTGTGGGTTATGATTTTTTAATTTGAAAAATTTGTCGTCAATTTTTTTTAGTTCTACTGCAGCTGCATGAAATTTTAAGCCTTTATTAGTTTGAGGTGCAGTAGGTATTTCAATAGTATTTTCAATAGAACCACTCCCAGAATCTATTGTTGTAATACCCCAACCACCTTGTTCATCAATAAGTTTTTGTCTTTCAGTTTTCTGAGCATCTGTTTCAAAAGGATAATCTTTCTTTTGGAAATTAAAACTTAGAAGTTTTATTTCTTCTGTCATTTCTTTAAGTTTAATTTTGGTATCCATTTCCATTAATTCTTCACTTGTTAAAAAAGGAATTAATTTAGAAGTTCTATCAATGTAGCTAACAAGGATTGTTTTTTGTTGATCATTTAGATCTGGAGATGCTTTTATTTCATTTGCAATTTTTACAAGATTTTTATTTTCAATTTTAATAATAGATGTGCTTTTGAATTCTCTTTCTTCAATAGGGAACTGATATTTTAAACCTAATAACGACTCATTAATTTTAGCAACCTGGCATAATTCATTTGCTGATTTTGGATAAAAACCTTTTGCTATATCCCATGAATAATAAAGCCATAGCATCAGGATTGCACTACTACCGACAATTACCCAGTGTGTTCCACCTTTAGCTCTTTCTGGATTACCAAAGACAGCATCAACTTTTTCAGTTCTAATTAATCTTCTTCCATAAAGAATACATCCAATTACAGCTACAAATATTAAGATGGTTACAAATTGCGTTAACATTTAATTTTCTTTCCCCATTATTTCTTCTTCCATATTCCAAATCATGGATAAAATTTCTTCTCGTGTGGATGAAAATTCTTTATTTTTTTTAATTTCTCTTAAGTCTTGTGTAAGACCCATTTCTGCAAATGGAAGGTTGTACTCTTTATGTATACGTCCTGGTCTTGGAGCCATTACATATAATCTTTCTCCAAGCAACAATGCTTCTTCAACAGAGTGTGTTATTAAGATGATTGTTTTTCCAGTTTCTTTCCAAATTTTTAAAACTAATGACTGCATCTTTTCTCTAGTTAATGCATCTAAAGCTCCTAATGGTTCATCCATTAAAATTAAATCAGGATTGTTTATTAAGCATCTTGCAAGAGCAACTCTTTGCTGCATACCACCTGATAATTGATAAGTAGGAGTGTTACCAAAACCTTTAAGCCCAACTATATCTAACCATTCTTCAACTCTCTTTGCCGTAACTTGAGGATCTTCTTTTTTCATTCTAAGTCCGAAGTTTACATTCTCAGCAACTGTTAACCACTCAAACAAAGCACCTTGTTGAAAAACCATTCCTCTTTCGACACCGGGTCCATCAATTTCGTTATTGTTAAGTGTTATTTTTCCTGAGGTAGGTCTTAAAAATCCAGCGGTAATATTTAGTAAAGTTGTTTTTCCACAACCAGAGGGACCAAGCACTGTAAGTAATTCTCCTTTTTTGAGAGTAAAACTTACATCTTTTAAAGCATGAACAGTTTCTCCTTTCGGAGTTTTAAAAATCATATTTAAATTTTGAGAAACTAGATCGCTCATAAATTCTTTATATTAGAAATTTTGTAAAAAAATAGGCACCAATTATAAAATCAGCGCCTATTTAAAATTTTAAACCCTAAAAAATTATAAAGGTAAGAAACTTGTGTCTACGTTTCCACCTGGAGTTCCCATACCTTTTAGGAATGCATCTAGGTTTCCACTTGTCATAGATTGTTTAGTTTCTTCTGGAGTTAAGAATTTAAATCCACTCAAAGTATCTTTCATATCTGAAACTTTCATTTCTGAAGCTTTAGACATCGCGTTCAAGTCAGCTTTACCTGCTTTGTATCTAGCATTAGCTTCATGAGTTACTTCGATGAAAGTTCTTAACATACCTGGGTTTTCTTTCATGAATTTATCTGTAACAGAAGTTATATCTATACCTAAGATACCAGCTGCTCTAGCTTCATCTACAGTTAAAAGTCTTGATCCAACTGCAGTTGCAGCTTTGATAGAGTTACCACCAAATAAACATGCCATTACAACATCGCCACTTACTAATGCAGCAGCACCTTCTTCTGGGTCCATTTGAATGATGTCCATTTTACCTCTGTCAGCACCAACAACCTTCATACTTTCATCAAAAACGTATTCAGCCATTGTTCCAAGTGGAACAGCAACTTTTTTACCCTCTAATTCAGTGGCGTTTGCTTTTGTAATTCCAGATGCATTAGATGTAACACATGTAGTTCCACCCATTCCGTATTCCATAGCAATATCAACTAATTTAATAGGTGCATTAGATTTTACAGCATTGATAAAAGGTACTAATCCTTGTGAGTAAGAAATATCTATATCTCCTGCTAACATTGCATCAGTCATTGCTCCACCATTAGTGAAGTTAGTCCATTTAACTGGCACACCAAGAGCTTTAGCAAAATTTTTCTTCTGCATGTCCTCTAGATTTGGGCTTGGCCATTCTAGAAAGTATGCAACTCTAACTTCATTTGCAGCTGAATTAGCAACTGAAATTGATAGGTTAAGTGCAAAAATAGATCCTAGAATAAAACTTAGTATTTTTTTCATTTATTCCCCTATGTTTAATTAATTAAATTATCGATATTTAAATTCAAATTGACCCCGAAGTAAAACAAAAAAGAAAAGTTATACAATCATTGGTTGTGTCAATAATGTGGTAGTTAATCCATTTATTTTAGTCTAAAGAGGCCTTAAGATTTAATTAAAATATTTTATAGAAAGAAATTTTTATGAGTACACAAAACAAAACAGCAATTCCAAATTCTTTAAATGAGCATTGGATGCCATTTACATCTAACAAAGATTTTAAAGAGAACCCAAGATTAATTGTTGAAGCTAAAGGTGTGTATTTAAAAAACCATCAAGGACAAACACAAATTGATGCAAGCTCAGGGCTATTTTGTAATCCTTTAGGTCATGGTAGAGAAGAAATTATAGAAGCAATAACAAATCAATTGAAAACTTTAGATTATTGCCAACCCTTCCAACAAGGATTTGGTGGATCATTTGAATTAGCTACAAGAATTTCAAAACATACTCCAGGAAACTTAAATAGAATGTTTTATACTATTTGTGGTTCAACAGCTGTTGAAACCGCAATTAAAATTGCAATCGCTTATCACAGAGCAAGAGGAGATAGTCAAAGATTTAGATTTGTTGGTAGAGAAAGAGGTTACCACGGTATGAATATAGGAGCGACTTCTGTTGGGGGTATGGTTAATAATGTTAAAACTTTTGCAAGTGTTTTAATGCCAGGTGTTGTTCATATGAGACATACACATTTACCAGAGCATAAATTTGTAAGTGGTCAACCAGAAACTGGTGTTGAGTTAGCAGAAGACTTAGAAAGAATTTGTATGAATTTTGGAGCAGAAAATATTGCTGCTTGTATTGTTGAACCTATTGCAGGATCAACAGGTACATTAGTACCACCAAAAGGATACTTACAAAGATTAAGAGAGATTTGTGATAAACACGGAATACTTTTAATTTTTGACGAAGTGATAACAGGTTGGGGAAGAACAGGATCTCCATTTGCATCCCAAGAGTATAGAGTCACTCCAGACATGATGACAATGGCAAAAGCTACTACAAACGGAATTAGTCCAATGGGAGTTGTTGCATGTAAAGAAGATATTTATGATGCTATTGCAGAAAATGCTCCTAAAGGAACGATTGAATTATTTCATGGATATACTTATTCAGGAATTCCAATTTCTGTAGCTGCTGGATTAGCCGTACAGGATATTATTGAAAAAGATGATATTTTTAATAGAGCTAAAAATTTAGCTCCATATTTCCAAGAAGGCCTGATGTCTTTAAAAGATATTGATGTTGTTGATAACATTAGAGGTTATGGAATGATGGGTGGTATTGATATTGTTATGGATAAAAAACCAGGTGCAGCAGGATTTACTTGCTTCAAACATTGCTATGAAGCAGGTGTAAATTTCAAAGCTACAGGTGATTGTTTAATCATCGCTCCAATGTTTATTTGTGAAAAAAAGCACATAGATGAGATTATTGAAAAACTTCGAACCGGAATAACAAATTACGCAAAAAGTAAAAAGAATTAATTTTCGTTTATGAAAATTGGAGTTCCTAAAGAAATAAAACCTCAGGAAAATAGAGTTGGTTTAACACCTGACAGTGTTAAAACTTTAGTTTCAGAAGGTCATGAAGTGTTGGTTGAAAATAATGGTGGATTTGAAGCTGGATTTGAGAATGATCAATATTTAAAAGCAGGAGCTAAAATTGCTGATACTGCAGCTGACATTTTTAATGATGCAGAAATAATTGTTAAAGTTAAAGAACCTCAAAAGGTAGAAGTAGATATGATTAGAGAAAATCAAATCGTATATACTTATCTCCATTTAGCTGCTGCAAAAGAATTAACTGAAGGATTAATTAAATCTAAAAGTATTAATATTGCTTACGAAACAGTAACTGATGATAATGGAAGATTGCCTTTGCTTGCACCTATGAGTGCTGTTGCAGGAAGAATGTCAGTACAAGCTGGTGCTCATTGTTTAGAGAAAAATCAGAGTGGTAGAGGTTTGTTGCTAGGGGGTGCGCCAGGTGTAACAGGTGGAACAGTGGTTATTTTAGGTGGAGGAGTTGTTGGAGAGAATGCTGCAGTGATTGCAACTGGCATGCAGGCAAAAGTTCATATTGTAGATAAATCTGAAGCTAGATTAAAACAACTTGTTGAAATGTTTGGAGATAAAATTATTCCAGAGCAAAGTGATAAAACTGATTTAGATAAATTAGTTGCTGAAGCAGATCTTTTAGTTGGTGGAGTATTAATTCCAGGTGCTGAAGCACCAAAATTAATTACTAAAGAAATGATTAAGACTATGAAAAGAGGATCAGTAATTGTTGATGTTGCAATTGATCAAGGAGGCTGTGTAGAAACTAGTAAACCTACAACACACGGTGATCCAACTTATATAGTGGATGATGTAGTTCATTATTGTGTAGCAAATATGCCAGGAGGTGTACCTAGAACCTCAACATTGGCATTAAATAATGCAACTTTACCTTTTTTAGTTAAGCTTGCTAACAAAGGTTATCAAAAAGCATTAAGTGAAGATAAAAACTTTTTAGCAGGGTTAAATGTTCACAAAGGTCAAGTAACTTATAAAGCAGTTGCTGAAGTTTTTGGTCATAATTTTGTTGAACCTGGAGAAGCTATCAAACATTAAAAATGGAAAAAAACTATCCTTCAAGCACTAAGGTAGTTGTAATAGGTGGTGGCGTTGCTGGGACTTCTTGTGCTTATCATTTAGCTAAATTTGGCTGGAAAGATATAATTTTATTAGAAAGAGACCAACTTACTTCTGGAACGACATGGCATGCTGCAGGATTAATAGGTCAATTGGGAGCTACTTCTACTATAACTAAATTAAGAAAATATTCTTTAGATCTTTACAAAGAGCTAGAAAAAACCACAGGTTTATCAACTGGTCTTAAACAGAATGGAGCAATAACAGTAGCTTCTTCCAAAGAAAGAATGCAGGAATTATTAAGACAGGCCACAACTGCACAACTTTCAAATGTTGAGGTAGAGGTTTTAAACAAAGAAAGAATAAAAGAATTATATCCAGTATTAAAAAATGAGGATTTAGTTGGAGGTGTTTTTATGCCAAAAGATGGTCAGGCAGACCCTGTTGGAGTTACCAATGTATTGGCTAAAGCAGCAAAAATGTTGGGTGTTCAAATATTTGAGAAATCACCAGTAAAAAAAATTTTAGTAAAAAATAAAAGAATATGTGGTGTTGAAACTTCTCAAGGTAAAATTGATTGTGAATATATAGTTTTAGCTACAGGTATGTGGTCTAGACAAATTGGAGAAGATATTGGTGTTAGTGTTCCGCTATATCCTAATGAACACTTCTATGTGATCACAGAACCAATGAAAGATCTTCCAAAAAATCTACCTGTTTTGAGGGATTACAATGCATGTCTATACTTAAAAGAAGATGCTGGAAAAATGTTAGTTGGAATTTTCGAACCTAATGCAAAACCTGCTTTTAAAGATAGTGGAAAAGTTCCTGATGATTTTTCATTTGGAGAATTTCCTGATGATTTTGATCATTTTGAACCTTACCTTAAGAAATCTTTTCATAGACTTCCAATGTTAGGAAACGCAGGTATAAGAAAGTTTTTTTCAGGTCCTGAATCGTTCACACCTGATACACAGTATTTACTTGGGGAAACACCAGAAGTAAAAAACCTTTTTACGTGTTGTGGTTTCAATAGTATTGGAATAGCAAGTTCTGGAGGAGCAGGAAGAGTAACTGCGGAATGGATGATTAACGGTCATATTAATGAAGATTTATTTTCTTTAGATATAAAAAGATTTCAAAAGCTTCATTCATCTAAAAAATTTATCATGAATAGGGTTACTGAAACTTTAGGGGATTTATACGGTATGCATTGGCCGTATAAACAACATTCAACTTCAAGAAATGAAAAATTATTACCTTATCACAAAGAATTAAAAAAAGCTGGAGCATGTTTTGGTGTAGCGGGAGGGTTTGAAAGACCTATGTGGTATTCCTTAAATGGAGAAAAACCAGAATATGAATATAGTTTTAACTATCAAAATTGGTATCCATCAGCAAAACATGAAACCATAAATGCTAGAAAAAATGTTGGACTATTTGATTTTTCAACTTTTTCTAAATTTGATTTAAAAGGTGAGAAAGTTCATAGCGATTTACAAAAAATTTGTACAGCTAACATTAAAAATGAAATTGGCAAATCTACCTATACACATATGCTAAACGAGGATGGTGGTATTGAAACAGATCTAACTGTTGTTTGTATTTATAAAAATTATTTTAGAATAGTAAGTTCAGCAGCAACTAGAGAAAGAGATAAATACCATATACTTAAATATTTATCTGATGATGTTAAATTTTTTGATGTTACAGAAAGTATTTGTTGTCTTGGTTTGTTTGGTCCTAAAAGTAGAAATATGATTCAAAACATGAGTAGTGATGATTTTAGTTCTGAAAATTTTAAATTTGGTACAGGTAAAAATATAAATATACAAGATATTAAAGTTTGGGCACAAAGAATATCTTATGTTGGTGAACTTGGATTTGAATTATATGTTGATAAAGAAAACGCTTTAAAATTATATAAAATTTTAATAGATGAGGGTAAAAATTTTGATTTATCTCATTGTGGAATGCATGCGATGGACATAATGAGAATGGAAAGTGGTTTTATGCATTGGGGCCATGATATTTCTCCAGAAGAAAATCAGTATCAAGCAGGTTTAAATTTTACAATTAGCTATAAGAAAAATATTAATTTTATTGGAAAAGATGCTTTGTTAAAAATTAAAGATAAGCCACTAGACAAAAAAATGATGATGTTTACTTTAAAAGATAGTAAACCCGGTGAACCATTATTGTTACATGAAGAGCCTATTTATTTAGATGATAAAATAATTGGAAGAACAACCTCAGGAAATTATTCATTCTGCTTTGATAAAAATTTATCATTTGGTTATGTTAACTCAGGAAGCACTATAGACACGCTTAAAAATAAAAATTTGTTCATAGAAGTTGAGAAAATTAAATATCCAATCGAAATTCTGTCAAAACCACTAAATACAAAAGATTTTAGAAAAATTTAGTTAATTTTAATTTTATTGAGTTTTGGTCAATTAGTTGGTTAAATGTGTTGTGAAAAAAAACGATCAAGACACATCATTGTTTAATACTGATATTGCTACAAATAAAGATTCTGAAGTAAATAAGATTAAAACTACAAATGTAAATATTTTACTAAATAGAGTTCGATTAGATCAAAAAAGAACTTTAAAAAAAAGAATTGTTTTTTCAATTATTTTAGCTGGTTTAGTTAGCTCGTTAGCTATTTATTTTATTGTTTAGTTTAGAATTTGATTTAAAAAAAGTTTATTGAAACAATAAAGATTTGTATTATAAACCATTTATCAATTAAGGCGGGGTAGCTCAGTTGGTTAGAGCGCGGGACTCATAAGCCCGAGGTCAGTGGTTCGATCCCACTTCCCGCTACCAAAAACTATGAAAGATATTTATATAACTTGGGAAGATTATCATAAAAAGATAGAGCAATTAGCTAAAAAAGTTCATGAAGATAATTTAAAATTCAATCAAATTATTTGTATTGCAAAAGGTGGATTAAGATTAGGTGATGTTTTTAGTAGACTTTTTAATGTGCCTTTAGCCATCTTATCTGTTGAGTCTTATCATGGTGATAGTGACGACATAAAAAATCAACAAGGACAGTTTACTTTTTCAAGAGATTTAGCAAAAACTACTCCAAATTTGGGTTCACATGTTTTGTTAGTTGATGATTTAGCTGATTCTGGAAAAACTTTAATAAAAAGTATTAAATGGTTAGAACATTTTTATGGTTTTTATTTTGATGAAAAAATTAAAACTGCAGTTTTATGGCATAAATCAACTTCAAAATTTAAACCTGATTATTCTGTAGATTACTTAAAAGACTCTCCTTGGATACACATGCCTTTTGAGAAATATGAAACTACAAATATTAAAGATTTTAAGTTTGAAAAATAAATTATTTAATTAAACTATCATTAAACTGATTTGATACTCTAACAAAAGTTGTGCATTTACTTAATTGTTTTAGTGAAGGAGCACCAACATAAGTACAGCTACTTCTTACACCTCCAAGAATATTTAAAATAGTATCGTTTATTTTACCTCTATATTTGACTCTTACTTTTCTTCCTTCACTACTTCGATAATCTGATAAACCACCATAGTGTTTTTTATTTGCAACTTCAGAACTAGATCCATAAAACTCTATATATTTTTCTCCATTAACTTTAACAATTTTACCATTTCCCTCATCATGTCCTGCAAGCATACCTCCAAGCATTACAAAATCAGCACCACCTCCAAAACCTTTAGCCACATCACCAGGACAAGTGCATCCACCGTCTGCTATTACATGCGCACCAAGTCCATGAGCTGCATCAGCACATTCAATTACTGCACTTAATTGAGGGTAACCAACACCAGTCTGAATCCTTGTAGTACAAACACTTCCAGGTCCAATTCCAACTTTAACAATATCCGCTCCACTTAGAACTAATTCTTGTGTCATATCTGCTGTTACTACATTACCAGCAATTATTGTTTTAGTTGGATACTTATCTCTTACAGATTTAATAAAATTAGTGAAATGCTCTGTGTATCCATTTGCAACATCAATACAAATAAATTTAAAAAAATTAAATTCTTTTAATACCTTGTCTAAATTTTGAAAATCTTCTTTTTTGATGCCAACACTTAATGCAATATTAGGATATATTTTTTTTATATTTTTATTTAGTTTAATTTTTTTAACGTTATGTTGTTTGGTTAATGATGTGATCATTCCATATTCATTTAATTTTTCAGCAACACTTAGCTCTCCAACGCCATCCATATTTGCTGCCATTATGGGAATACCTGACCATTCATTTTTGCTGTATTTGAATCTATATGTTCTTAAAAGATTTACGTCTTTACGACTTTTTAAGGTGCTTCTTTTAGGTCTAAAAAGCACATCTGAATAATCTAACTTAAGCTCTTCCTCAATTCTCATTGATTATTAAGTTATAATCATAATAATTTATTTCAAACATTATATAGCCTGTGGATAAGTTTTTTTACTTTCTAATGCCCTGGAAATTCAATTAAATTTTCAACTTTATAATTACTTTTTACTAGATTATCTGATCCACCTAGATCAAAAAGGTTTATTACAAATACAAATGCAGCAACTCTACCTTTTGATATCTCGACTAATTTTGCTGCTGCTTCAGCCGTACCTCCAGTTGCAATTAAATCGTCTATAATTAGAACTTCATCTTTTTCATTTATTGAATCTTTATGAACCTCAATGGTTGCGGTTCCATATTCAAGTTCAAAATCTACTGAGTGAACATCTGCAGGTAATTTGTTTTTTTTTCTAAGCATAATAAATGGTTTTTTAAGAATAAATGAAACGGCTGATGCAAATACAAAACCTCTAGACTCAATAGCTGCTATTTTTGTAAAATTATAATTTTTTGATCTTTGAATAATTTGATTAATTGTCTCCGCAAATGCATTTTCATCTTTAATTAAGGTTGTTATATCTCTAAATAAAATACCTTTTTTTGGATAATCAGGAATAGATCTAATATAATCTTTTAAGTTCATAATAGTTAATTATAAAAGTATAAATAAATAATATTTAAATTATGACAACAAATAAATTGGCAATAATTGGTGGTAGTGGTCTTTATGATGTTGAGGAATTCAAAGAAAGAGAGTTAATTGATATACAAACACCTTGGGGAAAACCTTCTGATCAGATTTTAAAAACTAAATATAATAGTAAGGAAGTTTATTTTTTACCAAGACATGGAAGAGGGCATTTTGTTTCTCCTTCAAATATAAATTTTAGAGCAAATATAGATGCACTTAAACAGTTAGGGGTAACAGATATTGTTTCGGTGTCAGCTGTTGGTTCTCTTAAAGAAAATTTACCTCCTGGAAAATTTGTAATTGTAGATCAATTTATAGATAGGACTTTTGCAAGAAATAAAACTTTCTTTGACGATGAGATAGTAGCTCATGTATCAATGGCTCATCCAACCTCAAATGGTTTGATGAATGCATGTGAAGATGCAATTAAAAAATCAAATATAGACTATCAAAGAAATGGAACTTATGTTGTTATGGAAGGACCTCAATTTTCTACATTAGCAGAGTCAAATTTATATAGATCTTGGAAAGCAGATGTAATTGGAATGACAAATATGCCTGAGGCAAAATTAGCAAGAGAAGCAGAAATTAGATATGCATCTGTCTCTATGGTTACAGATTTTGATTGTTGGCATCCAAATCATGAAAATGTTGATGTTCAGCAAGTTATTAAAGTTCTATTAGGAAATGCAGAAAAAGCAAAAATTATGATTAAAAATTTGATAGATAATTTTGAGAGTTATGTTGATCCAAATGATCCCACAAATAATTGTTTAGATGTAGCAATTATTACTGCTCCAGAAAAAAGAACAAAAAAGACTATAGAGAAATTAAAAACTGTAGCTGGTAGAGTTTTAAATAAATGAGAATAGAGGGAAAAGAGTACAGAACTATTTGGTTTGAAAATAATGTTGTTAAGATTATTGATCAAACAAAACTTCCTCACCAATTTTTAATTAAAGAACTTAAAACTGTAAACGATGCAATAAATGCAATTAAAATAATGGAGGTAAGAGGCGCACCTCTAATTGGTGGTACTGCCGCTTATGGTCTAGCTTTGGCAGTTCAAGAAAATAATGATCTAGAATTTATAAAAAAAAGTGCAAAAGAATTAATTCAATCAAGACCTACTGCTATTAATTTAAAGTGGGCTGTAGACCGAATGATAAAAAAATTAACAGGAATTAATAGTGATCAACTATTAAATATTGCTTTAAATGAAGCGAAAGAAATATGCGATGAAGATGAAAAGTTTTGTGAAAATATTGGTATTAATGGATTAAAAGTAATTGAAGAAATTTATAATAAAAAGAAAGACACAGTAAACATATTAACACATTGTAATGCAGGTTGGTTAGCAACTATTAATTGGGGCACAGCAACATCGCCAATTTACCATGCTCATAAAAAAGGAATACCAGTTCATGTATGGGTAGATGAAACAAGACCAAGAAATCAAGGTGCAAACTTAACATCATACGAATTAAATGAAGAGGAAATTCCAAACACAATCATTGCTGATAATACAGGGGGTATTTTAATGCAGAGGGGTGAAGTTGATATCTGTATTGTAGGTACTGATAGGACTTTATCCAATGGTGACGTTTGTAATAAAATTGGAACTTATCTTAAAGCATTAGCTGCTCATGATAATAACGTTCCTTTTTATGTGGCACTTCCAAGCTCAACAATTGATTGGGACATCAAAGATGCAAAAGATATTCCCATTGAAGAAAGAAATTCAGAGGAATTATCTCATGTTGAAGGAATAGATGAAAATAATAAAATTAAGAAAGTTTTGATATACCCAACTAAAAGTAAAGCTATGAATTTAGCTTTTGATGTAACACCTGCAAAATATGTAACAGGATTGATTACTGAAAGAGGAATTTCAGAAGCATCTTTTGATGGATTAAAAAAATTATTTAAATGAAAAATTTAAAGGAAAGAGAAGAGGTAATTAAGTATTCAATTAAACTGAACACAACTAATTTATCTCCTCTAAGATCAGGAAATATTTCTGTGAGAGGAATTGAAGATGGTATTGAAGGTTTTTTTATAACTCCATCTGGAAAGAAGTATGAATCTTTAAAACCAGAAGATATTGTTTTTTTGTCTTTAACTGAGGAAAAAGACTTCTTATCATGGTTTAATTCTGGAAAAAATCCATCATCAGAATGGCGTTTTCACCAAGATATTTATAAAAACAAGTGGGAAGCAAAAGCAATAGTCCATGCTCATTCACCTCATGCTACAGCAGTATCTACTCATGGAAAATCTATTCCACCATTTCATTACATGATTGCTCTTGCAGGTGGTGAAGATATTAGATGTTCTGAATATGCAACTTTTGGTACCCATGAACTTTCAGCGAATATGATTAAAGCTTTAGAAGATAGGAAGGCATGTCTTATGGCAAACCATGGACAGGTTGCATTTGGAGAAAATTTATCTAAAGCTTTTGAGCTTGCTCAAGAGGTAGAAAATATTTGCCATCAATATATTATTGCTTTAAAGATGGGTGAGCCTAAGAATCTTTCATTGGCTGAAATGAAAAAAATCTTAGAAAAGGTTAAAAATTATAAAAGCAGTTAGTTATATGACTAAAGTTGGGGAGCATATCACTCTAGACATAATTGGAACAACTAAAGAGTATGATCCATCTATATTTGAAAAAGTAATTCATGATATTGCAAAAGCTGCAAAAGTAACAATTTTAAATATTTCAAAATATAGATTTGAACCCCAAGGCTTTACAATTCTTGCCTTATTAGCTGAAAGTCATATTAGTTTTCATACATTCCCTGAAAAAGGAATTATAAGTTTTGACTTTTTTACATGTGGAAAAGTAAGTCCATCGGTTGCAATTGATATAATAAAAAAAGAATTTGAACATAAAAGAATAGTTAAAAAAGAATTTAATAGAGATACCAAATCTCTTTACCCTGATATTTATAGCTCGCCAGGTTTACAAAAATCTTACGTTGTAAATGATGTTTTGGAAGATTTTAAATCTAAAGCAGGTCAACATATTGAAATTTTAGACTTAGAACAATTTGGTAAATCTTTATTTATAGATGGTGAAATACAAGTTGCAGCTACTGATGAACATTTATACAGCTCTACTTTTGTTGGTTCTGGTTTAAATTTAAACAAAGATAATGAAAGAGCTGCTATCATAGGTGGTGGTGATGGTGGGGTAGCAAGAGAATGTATTTCTAAAAATTTTAACTTTATAGATTGGTACGAACTAGATCCTGAAGTAGTAGATGTTTGTAATAAACACCTTGGGGATATTGGTAAGAAAGCAACAGAAAAAAATTCTGTTAAATGTGTATGGGGTGATGCATTTGAAAGTATTAAGTCAGTAAGCGATGATACTTATGATCATATTTTTGTTGATCTTAATGACGATCAATTTTGTATAGATTTAGCCGCAAAAAATATGGACTCGTTAGTCAGAATATTAAAACCAAAAGGAGTTATCACAGCTCAGGTAGGGAGTCAGGATAAAAAACCACAACAGGTTGAAAATTGGCTGAATGTTTTTAATCAAAATTTTGGAAACGCAAAATTATCAAGAGTTTACATACCTAGTTTTGATTGCTCTTGGAATTTTTCTTCATCAATTAATCATTAATTTTTCTTTTTTCTTATTTAAATCTGTGAAATAATTCTTCTTAATCAAAGGAGAAAATAATGAATATATTTAAAAAAACTATTTTAACAGTACTTGCTTCTTTATTTATCATTGGAAATGTTTCTGCTGAAAAAATAAAAATTGGAACTGAAGGCGCTTACCCTCCATGGAATTCAAAGGATGCATCAGGTAATCTTATTGGTTTTGAGGTAGAGCTTGCTCAAGAACTTTGTACAATTATGAAATATGAATGCACAATTGTTGAACAAGACTGGGACGGAATGATACCCGCTCTAGTAATGAGAAAGTTCGATGCAATAATGGCCGGAATGTCAATTACTGCTGAAAGACAAAAAACAATTACGTTTTCACAAGGTTACGCTGATGAAGTAGCTTCTCTTGCAGTAATGAAAGGTTCAAGCTTAGAGGGCATGGATACACCTGAAGGTATTAATTTATCATTAGGTGGATCTGATGTTAAAAAAGCTCTTAAAACATTAACAGGATCACTTGCTGGTAAAACTGTATGTACTCAAACAGGAACAATTCACCAAAACTTTTTAGAGTCAGGTGACGTAGGAAGTGTAAATGTTAGAACTTATAAAACTCAAGACGAAGTTAACCTTGATCTAACATCTGGAAGATGTGATGTTGCTTTAGCTGCAGCAGTTGCATTTACAGATTATGCAGATAAATCAGGCAAACCAGTTGTATTAGTTGGACCAACTTTTTCTGGCGGTGCATTTGGTAATGGTGTAGGTGTTGGTATAAGACAAGCTAGCGACAGTGCGATTGGAAAAAGAGATGCCAAAATCCTAAAAGACTTCAACAAAGCAATTAACAAAGCTAGAAAACAAGGAATTATTAGCAAACTTGCTATTAAGCACTTTGGTTTCGACGCTTCTATGTAATTCATTTCAGATCTGGCGACTATAATATATAGTCGCCAATCTATATGGAACTTCTCGCATTTGGTAAAACAGGTTGGGGTGACGAGTTATTTTATGCAACCCTGATGACAGTTGCTGTTTCAATTACAGCAATGTTAGTTGGTTTCTTTTTTGCATTAATTTTCACTCCTTTAAAGCTCTCAAAATATAAAACTTTAAATTTACTTGGTAATTTTTACACGACAGTTATTCGTGGAGTTCCTGAACTATTAGTAATCTACCTTTTCTTTTTTGGAGGAAGTGGAGCTATTATGTATGTGGCTTCTATTTTTGGGTATTATGAATACATAGAAATAAATGCCTTCATTACTGGTTCAATGGCTATTGGTATTATTTCAGGAGCTTACTCAACAGAAGTATTTAGGGGAGCAATTCAATCAATAGACAAAGGTCAATTTGAAGCTGCAAAAGTTCTTGGAATAAATAAGTTTGGTCAATTTTATAAAATAATTTTACCTCAAATGTTAAGACTTGCTATTCCAAATCTAAGTAATGTGTGGCAAATAACTTTAAAAGACACTTCTCTTATTTCTGTAACAGGATTAGTTGAGATAATGAGACAATCTTATATTGCAGCAGGATCTACTAGAGATCCATTATTTTTCTATTCATTTGCAGCAGTTTTATATCTACTGCTTACTTACGTGAGTATGAAATTAATTAACAAATTAGAAGTTAGATATAGCAAAGGTTATTAATGGATTTTGATTTAATGATAACTAGTTTTCCTAAACTTTTAGGAGCAACAGTAGTTACTTTAAAATTATTATCTGCATCATTATTTTTTGGATTATTCCTTGGGCTTTTCTTTGCAATTTTAAGATTAAATAAAAATATATTTATTAATAAATTTGCTTATGGCTATTCATATATATTTAGAGGAACACCATTACTGGTTCAAATTTTTATAATTTATTTTGGGTTAGGACAAATCGAATATTTAAGAACAACATTTCTATGGGTAATTTTAAAAGAACCTTATTGGTGTGCAATAATAGCATTTACTTTAAATACTGGTGCATATACCTCTGAAATCTTAAGATCAGCATTTCAAACAATAAGACCTGGTATAATTGAGGCTGGAAAAAGTTTAGGAATATCAAATAAAATAATTTTTTACAAAATCCAAATTCCAATTGCCATTCGACAATCACTCCCAGCTTATGGAAATGAAATCATATTGATGATGAAAGGTACTTCACTTGCAAGTACAGTTACTCTAATGGATTTAACAGGTGTTGCTAAATATATAATTTCAACAACTTTTAAACCAATCGAAGTATTCATTGTTGCTGGTGGAATTTATTTGTTCATGACTTTTATTATCCATAATGTGATTAAATACTTAGAGAAAAAGTATAGCTTTCAACAATAAAAATGTTTTTATCCGATAGACAAATTAAAGATTATCAAAATGATGGTGTTATAATAATTAAGGATTTATTTAAAGGTTGGATTGAGCCACTTAGAAAAGGGTTCCAAAAAGTTTTAGACAATCCAAGCAAGCACGGAAGAGAAAATGTAACTCATGATAATGGAAGATTTTTTGAGGATTATTGCAACTGGGAGAGGATAGAAGAATTTAAGGACTGTTTATTTAATTCTCCTGGAGCTCAAATTGTAGCTGAAGCAACTAACTCTAAGTTTACCCAAATTTTTCATGAACATATTTTTATAAAGGATCCAGGTACTCACAAAGAAACACCTTGGCATCAAGATATGCCTTATTATTGTGTTGATGGTAATGATACTGGAAGTTTTTGGATTCCATTAGATGAAGTTGATCAAAAAAATAATTTGAAATTAATTTTAGGATCTCATAAATGGCCAAAGTTAATTAGACCTATAAAATGGTCAAATAACGAATCTTGGTATAGTAATGATAGTGATTTTATGGATTTACCTTCAGAGGAAGCATTTAAAAAAAATATTTTAATTCCAGAATTAAGTTTAGGTGATGCTGTTTTGTTTAATTTTAAAACTGTACATGGTTCAACAGGAAACAATTCTACTAATTCACGAAGAGCATTTTCGATGCGATTTATAGGAGATGATGTGAAATATATTGATAGAGGCGGACCAACCTCACCTCCATTTGATGGGATAAATTTAAAAACAGGAGATTTGATGAGAGATGATTGGTTTCCTAAAGTTTTTAGTAGCTAGTATATTCTTTAATTTCTTTAATGCTTGAACCAGTGTGATTATTCATTTCTAATTTAATTTTTGCACGGTCATCATTTAAAAAATGAACATCTCTTGATAATTTTATAAATTTATCGCCAAAATCTTTGTTTTTTTCACAATCTCTTTTGTCATCTTCTATAACCCACAACTTGGCATTAATTTCTTTTAAATCTTGGAATAATTTATTTAGTTTATCATCAGATTTAACATTTTTTTCTAACTGATCTTTGAGAATAGAATGTTCATTCGATATGAATTTTAGTTTTTCAGGGTCTTTAATTTTTTTTTTTTTAATTTCTAAGATTGAAATTTTGTCTAAAAGCTCACCTACCGATACTTCTACTAAAATTTTATTCATTAAATTTTATACTATGTTAAATTGTTAAAAATATGTCTAATATTTTAATCATTAAACAGGGTTCTTTGGGTGATATAGCTCAAGCTTGTGGTGCAATTCAAGATATTTCTGAGAATCATAAAGGAGATGAAATTTATTTGCTAACAACTAAACCATATTTTGATTTATTTAAAAAAAATCCACATATTTCTGATGTTATTTTAGATAAGCGATTATCAAGACTAAACCTGATTTATTTATATTCATTAATGAAAAATATAAAAAAATATAATTTTTCTAAAGTTTACGATCTACAGAATTCAAGTAGAACAGCCTTTTATAAAAAAATTTTATTTCCAAAAGCAACAAAAGATATTTGGTCTTCTACAGAAACCACTTTGCCTGAAGGAACTACTAAAGAAGATTTTGATAAAGACTCAGTTCTATCTAGATTTGATTATCAATTAAAAAGTTCAGGCATAAATACAAATCATACTTTGAAACCTGATTTTTCATGGAGCACAACAGATATATCTCAAATAAAAAATTATTATCAATTAGATAAATATATTCTTCTTTTTCCTTTTTGTTCGCCTCATTTAACTTCGAAGAAATGGCCTTACTATAATGATCTAATTACTATGATTAACGAAAAATTTGAAAATAAATTTAAAGTAGTAATTGCACCTGGGCCAAGTGAAATTAAAGAAGCATCAAATATTAATGCACTCTGTGTTTTAGATAATGGCAAAGCCATAGATATTTCACAGTTAGCAACATTAATTAAAGATAGTTTATTTGTTATTGCAAATGATACTGGACCAGCACATATGACAGCTCATTTAGGTTCAAAAGGAATTGCTTTATTTGGATCTCACACAACTCCATTTAAAGTAAGTATTGAAAGAGAAAATTTTAAAGCAATACAAGTTCCTGAATTATCTAAACTCTCAGCAGAAAAAGTTTTTGAAAGACTTTCTGAAATTATTTCTTAATTTTTTCAATTACTCTTAAAAATACAGGGACTGTGAAAAGTATAAAAAGTAATCTTATTATATGGTGAAAAGCAACAAAGTCTGGATCTAAATCAAAAGCAATTGCTATAACTGCTACCTCATAAATTCCACCAGGGCTAAAAGATAATATTAAAGTTAAAATATTTGTATCAACAAAGAATGTTGCAACATAGGCTGCAACTAAACCTAATACTACCAAAATAGTAGTAGCTACAATACTGTGAAGAGAATTATTAACTATCTCTTTAACATTTTTTTCAGCAAATCTACAACCAACTGAAGAGCCAAGAATTAGCAGGCAAAAATTTACAGTTTCATCTGGTAATTTATAAGAGGCTAAATCAGTAATTTGTAACAAACCACTGGCAAATAATGTTCCAGATAGTAAAGCTGCAGGAATTCTAATTTTATCAAAAACAAAAATAAAAAATAAAGATGCAATAATAAGTAAAATTAAATTTAAATGATTTTGAGCAAAATAATTGAAGTTGTCATTTAACAAAACATTGTTGTCAGTATTATTAACTATAATAAATGGAATGACTGTTATTATGATTATTAATCTAATTAAGTGAGAAGTTGCAACTTGAGATAAATCTGTTTTTTCATTTTCTGCTAAAATCATTACAGGACCCAGTGCGCCAGGAGCAGCAGAAAATATTGAAGCTTTTTCTCCATAACTTGCAAATTTTTGGAGGTATTTAGCGACAACTAAAATACAAATTATTATGTAGATTAACATAATTAATGAAGTCCAAATCCAATCAAACATTTGATTAAATAGATTTTGGTCTATGTAATTTCCAATATGCAAACCCAAAATTATCAAGATAAAACTTAATACAATTTTTGGCATAATAATTTTAAGACCTGATAAAGCAGCAATTGATGTGATAATCATTGGACCCAAAAACCAAGCAAGAGGGATATTAAAATATTGAGCAATGATCGCGCTAGGAAAAGAAATTATTAGAACAGAAATAAATTTTATTGAAAATACTTGTTTTGCATTTTCAAGATAAGATTTGATTTGATGTTTAATCATTCATTGAGCTTCTATCATCTACTATGTAAAAGATAAGAAAAAATGTATTAGTCAATAAATTGAAATTTTAGTTTTTAAAATTAATATAATTCTGAGTTTTATTAATATTTTTTTCCAGAAAATACTTTCAATTAAAAGTTGTGTTACTTAATTAGAGGTTGAATAAACATTAAGACTATAATTAACTTACATTTTTAAACTAGAGAGGGATAAATAATGAAAAACTTAAAAAAAATAGTTTCAGTATTATTCTCAGCAATCCTAGTATTTTCAGCAACAACTACAAGTTCGGTAGCAATTGACAAATTGCACTTTGTAATTGGTGGTGGTGCTGGTGGTGGTTGGGATGGAACTGCTAGAGGTACTGGAGAAGCTTTAACAAAAGCTGGAATGTTAAGTAGTGCATCATTTGAAAATATGTCAGGTGGTGGTGGTGGTAAAGCTTTAGCTTACATGATTAATACTAAACCTGCTAATACAGTTTTAGTTCAATCAACACCATTAGTATTAAGATCAATTACTAGACACAAAGGTTATGTAAAAGGTAGCGGAACTTTATCTTATAAAGATGTTGTGCCAATCGCTGGTGTAATTGGTGACTATGGTGCTATCGCAGTTGCAAAAAGTTCATCTTTTAAAAACTTTAAAGATGTAGTTGATGCTTACAAAAAAAATCCAAATTCAGTTAAAATGGCTGGAGGATCAGTAAGAGGAAGTATGGACCATTTAATTGGTGCTTTAGCTTTCCAAGCTGCAGGCGCAGATCCAAATGCTGTTCAATATATTCCTTATGATGCTGGTGGAAAAGCTTTGGCTGGACTTTTATCTGGAGAAACTCAAATCATTTCAACTGGTTTAGGTGAATTGATGGGTGCAAGAGACCAAGTGAGAATTATTGGTATTACGGCTCCATCTAGAGTTTCTGATGCACCAGATGCACCAACTCTTAAAGAACAAGGATATGATGTGCAATTCGTAAATTGGAGAGGTTTCTTTGGCCCTCCAGGTATGAGCAATGCTGATAGATCAGCTATTGCAAAAATGCTTGGCGATGTACAAAAAACTCCTGAATGGGAAACTGTCAGAGCAAGAAATGCCTGGGTTAATATTTATAACCCAGAAGGCAAGTTTGTTTCTTTCTTAGAAAAACAAACTCAAGAAATGACAGCTCTTATGAAAAAACTAGGAGTTATATAATCCTTAGGATTATTTGAAATTAGAGCAGTGAATATAAATACTACAAAAATTATATCACTGCTCTTTTTTGTTTTTTCAGCATTTTATTTATATACTGCATATCAAATTCAAGTTTTTGCGTTTGATGAAAATGCACCGTTTAATGCTCGAACATTTCCAATTTATTTAGGTTATGCAGGTTTATTTTTTTCTGGACTAAAACTTATTTTACCAGACCCAAATAATATTAAAGTTGATCACAAAAACTTAGAATATAAAAAAACAGGTATACTTATTCTTATTGCTATTATTTATGGAGCTACAATTTTAAAAGTTGGTTATTTTTTAACCACCTCTTTATTTTTATTTACTTCATATTATTTTTTAGGAGAACGAAGATGGATTTTAATGTTTTTATTATCCTTTCCGTTTGTTGCAGCCTTTATGTATCTCCTTCATGGTATTCTTGATATTTATTTAAGAGATCCATTCTTACAATCAATTGGAGTTATGGGATGATTGAAGGAATATTAATTGGATTAACAACAGCACTTACTTTTCAGAACATATTGATGGTTATGGTTGGTTGTTTTTTTGGAACTATTATTGGAATGCTTCCCGGTCTTGGTCCTATGACTGCAATTGCACTGATGATACCTATCACTTATGGTTTTGATCCTGCAACAGGATTAATTTTGATGGCTGGTGTTTATTATGGAGCGGTATTTGGTGGATCTACTTCTTCTATATTATTAAATGCACCTGGAGTTCCAGGAACTGTAGCAACTTCTTTCGATGGTTATCCTATGGCACAACAAGGTAAAGCAGGAAAGGCATTAGCTATAGCTGCATGGAGTTCTTTTGCTGGTGGAACATTATCTGCAATTTATTTATTATTTATGGCACCAAGTTTATCAAAAGTAAGTTTATCTTTTAGATCACCAGATTATTTTGCATTAATGATTTTAGGTTTAACAGCAATTGCTGCTTTTTCTTCTAAAGGGCAATTTTTAAAAGCAATGATGATGGTTGTTCTAGGATTGATGTTAGCATCTATTGGTCAAGATAGCTTATCTGATATTACAAGATTTACATTCGATAACATGAACTTAACTGATGGGATTAGCTTTGTACTTGTTGTAATGGCAACTTTTGCAATGAGTGAAGCTTTAACAATTATTTTAAAAAGAAATGACCCAACTAGTGCTGCTAAACAAGTTTCTTTAACAGAACTTGGCTCAATTAGAATTAATAAAGAAGAACGTAAAAAAATGTACAAAACAATTCCAAGATCTTCAGTCATTGGCTTTTTAATTGGTGTTCTTCCAGGAGCTGGTGCAACAATTGCATCTTTTTTAGCTTATGGAATGGAACGAAACGTAGTTAATGACGAAGAGAAAGAAAAATTCGGTAAAGGAAGTGTAAATGGTTTGTCTGCACCAGAAACTGCAAATAACGCTGCGTGTTCAGGCTCATTTGTACCTATGCTTACTTTAGGAATTCCTGGAAGTGGAACCACAGCTGTAATGTTAGGTGCACTCTTAGGTTTTGGCGTTCAACCTGGACCAAGACTTTATATGACTAACCCAGAAATTTTTTGGTCAATAATTATGTCTATGTACATTGGGATGGTAATTTTGCTTATATTAAACTTACCACTCATACCCTATATTGCCAGGATCCTTGCAGTTCCTAAAAATTATTTAATTCCTTTGATTTTGTTTTTCTCTGTAACAGGTATTTACGTAATGTCATTTAATAACTTTGATATTTATTTAATGATTGGGATAGCAGTAGTAGCAACTTTTTTAAGATTGTATGATTTTCCAATGCCACCTTTAATATTAGCTTTTGTTTTAGGTGGATTGATGGAAGAAAATCTTAGAAGATCTTTGTTATTAAGTAATGGTTCATGGGAATTTTTGTGGGACAGAACATTAACAGCATGTATTCTTGTTACTACAATATTAATTATAATATGGCATATTTACAAAACCTTTAAGAAAAAAAATTAGTTTTTAATATCTATACTTTTTCTAATTATCTCTTTTTCTAATTTCATTTCTCTATAAGAAATGATTAAAACGCCTAAAAAAATTACACTTGCACCAATCCATGTAAATAGATCAGGTGTTTCATTAAATACATAGAGGCCTATCAAAGATGCAAATACTAGACTTAGAAAAGAATAGGGTTGTGTCACGCTAACATCTACTAATTTATAAGCGTGATTAATACAAAGATGCAACAATGTACCAAATAAACCTCCAAAAAATAAATAAATCAAAGTTTGTAAAGAAGGTGTTTGCCAATGAAATAATACAATAATGAAACTAAAAATTGTCATATAAGTGTATCCATAAGACAAAATTGTGATTGAGCTATCATCTTTTGCAATACTTTTTGTAATTATAATCACTACAGACCACATAAAAGATGAGGCTAGTGCCATATAAACTCCAAGAGAGATATCAATTATTCCTGGTCTTAAAATTATTAACATACCAACAAATCCTAAAACTAGGGCAAAACTTCTGTATAAGTAGATTTTTTCTCCAAGAAATAAAACAGCTAATATTGTTACTAAGAAAGGGACAACAAAAGAAATTGCTGTAGCTTTTTCAATTGGCATCATTACTAAAGCTGAGAAATATAAAAGCATTGAAGGCAAGTTTAAAAAAGCTCTAAAAAAATGTTTTTTATGATGAATTGTTTTAAATACTGTGAACTTGGATTTCAATATGTATGGCAAAATAATTAGAAAACCAAATAAAAATCTAAAAAATCCTGCAACATAAACATTAACTTCTTCTTGGGCTAATTTTAAAAATGTAAGCATCAAAGTTCCAAATAGCACTGAAGCTACAATTAAAAAAATTGCTAATTTATTATTAGACATCAATAGATGACTATATGTAAAACTAAACTATAAACAATCATACTTTAAGTTAATTTTTTGATGATTGGTTTAAAACAAAAATACCAGAACAAGTAATTATTATAGCCCCAATAACTGTGAACATATCTGGTATATCATTATAAAATATATACCCAAAAATTATTGCCCAAAAAATTAAAGTGTAATGAAATGGTTGAATTATACTTGCTCTAGCTTTACTTAAAGCAATTATTTGAAGGTAAAGACCTAATGAAAAAAATATGCCTATACCCAAAAACATTGGGTATAAAGAGTAATCTATTGGTCTCCAAAAATTAGAAGCTAATAACGACATAACTAACAAACCAATTATTGAGGTAAAAAACAAAGATGTTTCGTTTGAGTCATATTTTGAAACTTTTTTAGTGATGACCTGATAAAGTCCTAGCACAAATGCTGCGAATAGAGGTATTAAAGCTTTAGGATCAAAAATTGATGAAGTTGGTCTTAGAATTATCAAAACTCCGAGAAATCCAATAAAAATTGCTATCCATGTTTTAACAGATACTTTTTCTTTCAAGATTATTGCAGATAAAGCAACCACTATTACTGGCGCTAAGGAACCAATACTATGAGCATTTGCTAAAGATAAATATTTAAATGACAAAACAAAACACCCAGACTCAAGCACAGATAATAAGCTTCTAAATATCTGTAATTTAATATCTTTAGATTTATAAAATAAATTATTTTTTTTTCTCTTAGCCTCAAAAAAAGCAAAAAATAAAACAAAAAAATACTTCACGAAAAGTAATTGAAAAACTGAATGATTAATAATTAGAGTTTTTTGTATAGTGTCTAAAATAGAAAAAGATAAATAAGCAAAAATTCCAAAAAGTATTCCAATAGACTCTTTGGATTTTAAAATAAGCATAAATTAGCTTAGTATTTTTTTATATTCTTCAATAATTTTTGACCATTGAAATTTATTAACAAATTCTTTAGCGTTTTTTCCATAATCTAAATATTTTTTATTTTCTAACATTGTATTAATAGAAGAATAAATATCATCTAGATTGTTACCATCACATATTAAGCCAGTTTTTTCATGATCAATTGCATCTGAAGCACCACCTTCTTTACCACCGATGGATGGAACACCGTATTGTGCAGCTTCCACATATGCAATACCAAAACCTTCAACTGATTTTTTATGGATTATGGATGGCATTACAAAAATATTTGATTTTGAAACTAGAGCATTTTTTAGATCTTTACTAATATCTTTAAAAAACATAACTTGTGCTTCAAGATCTAGTTCTTTTACCAGTTTCTTAATATTTTCCTCTTCTTCTCCATATCCAACACAAATATAAACAATATCGGGATAAATTTGTTTTAAATTCCTTAAAGCCATCACTATTTTTTCATGATTTTTACGTTTATCAAATCTCGAAACTGTAATTAGTCTTGGATATTTAACTTTAAGTATACTCTCAACTTTATCTAAAGTTTTTTTATTTAATTCTTCTGCAGGATCAACACCTGGATTAATAACAATTACTTTATTTTCATTAACTCCAAGATCCATTGCTAAATTTTTTGTAAACTGAGAATTTGCTATAACTTTTTCAACCTTATTTAAAACACTAACAACTCTTTTATTTTGACCAGAGCCTTTAGGGTGGTTGATTTCTTTGCTATGAATTAAACAATATTTTTTCTTAGTTGTCTTAATAAGTTCCAAACTTTTCCAATGGTCAGCAATTATTCCATCTATTTTGTTATTTTTTAAATATTCATTGATTAATTGTGCTTTCCTATATTTTCTAAGTAATTTAATTCCTCCAATTCTTTCGATAGAAAAAGAGGCTTGTTCATCAATATCTTTGTGATCTTCTATATGATCTGCAAAAACTTTTATCAAAAAGGTTTTTGATAGTTCTCTTGAGAGACCCCACATTAAACTTTGCATTCCACCTAATTCAGGAGGAAAAGATCGTGTTATGATTAAATACATTAACTAAATTGACTTAATAACTAAATTTATTCAGACCACTTTATACTGCATCCAATACTAGGAGTTTGTGATTCTGGACCTTTCCCGGTTTCAGATATGATTTTCATTGCATTTAAAAGTTCATTTGGACTGTTCTCAACTCTTACTCTAGGTCTAACTTTATTATTAAGTTCATAAATTCTTCCTCGATATTGAAGTTCTAAACTTGAATTGTATCCAAAAAAATCTGGTGTACATACAGCATCATAATCTTTTCCAACTTTCTGATCTTTGTCATACAAATAAGGGAAATCAAAATTATATTTTTTTGAAAATTCTATCATGTTTTCAAATGAATCTTCTGGATAGTCTTTTGGATCATTAGACATGATTGCGACAGTGTTAATTTTAATTTTTTTCAGCTCCATAGAAGTAAGTACAATATCTTTGATAGTTGCCACAACATAAGGACAGTGATTACATATAAACATTACCAAAGTTCCATTTTCACCCTTTATATCATCAAGTGATATAAACTTATTTTCTGTTGATATTAAATTAAATGGATTAGCTTTTTTTCCAAAATCACATATTGGTGTTTCAAGAGACATTATGTGTTAATATATAAACTATGTTTTATGATTTAAAAGATAAAAAACCAAAAAACTCTGGCGAAAATTGGGTTGCACCTAATGCTACAATAATAGGAGACGTTAAATTAGAAAAAAATACAAGTATTTGGTTTAATGCAGTTCTAAGAGGAGATATCGAAAACATTTATATTGGTGAAGGATCAAATGTTCAAGATGGAAGTGTGTTACATACAGATCCTGGATGTCCTTTAAAGATAGGAAAAAATGTTACTGTTGGTCATTTAGTTATGCTGCATGGGTGCACTATAGGAGATAATAGTTTAATTGGAATTGGAGCTGTCATTTTAAATAAAGTAAATATAGGCAAGAATTGTATAATCGGTGCAAAAGCTTTGATTACAGAAAACAAAGTCATACCTGACAATTCATTAGTTGTTGGTTCCCCAGGTAAAGTCATTAGAGAGGTTACTGAGGAAGAAAAAAAAGCAGTTTTTGAAAATACAAAACACTATCAAGATAATTGGAAAAAATATTCTAAATCAATTTTTTAAAGGAGATAAATGCCAGCAGGATACGTGATAGCTCAATTAAAAGTAACTAATCCTGAAAATTATAAAGTATACGTTGAAAAAGTTACGCCGCTTGTTAAAAAATTTGGTGGTGAATTTTTGGTAAGAGCTGGTGAATTTCAAATTTTTGAGGGAGAAACAAAATTTCCTAGAATTATTATTCTTAAATTCCCTTCTTATGAAAAAGCATTAGAGTGGTATAATTCTGAAGATTACAAACCAATAAAGCAGATAAGACTAGATAATTCTAAAGGCACAAATATAATAATTAAAGGCCTATGAAAAAAATTGTTACATTAATACCAAGTGCGACAGAGATCGTTGCATTTCTTGGAATGAAAGATTCTATTGTTGGTCGATCACATGAATGTGATTATCCAAAGGATTTACAAAATATAATTAAGCTAACCTCTCCTAAAATAAATATTGAAGGTTCAAGTAGTGAAATTCATCAGCAGATTAATAAAATTTTAGAAAACTCCTTATCTGTTTATAAAGTAGATATTGAAGAATTAAAAAAATTAGAACCTGATGTTGTTATAACGCAGGCACATTGTGAAGTATGTGCAGTTAGCTTATCAGAAGTAGAAGATATAGTAACAAATCACTTAAATGAAAAAACAAAAATTATATCTCTTCAGCCTAATACTTTAAAAGAAATATTTGATGATTTTTATAGAGTTTCAAGAGGCCTTAATTTAGAAAAAGTAAATACTGAAAATTTAATTAAACCTCTAAAAAACAAGTTAGAAAATATTGAAATTTTAGGTGCAAGACAAAAAAGATATAAAGTTGCATGTATTGAGTGGATTGATCCCTTAATGGCTGCAGGAAATTGGATACCAGAAATGGTTAAAATATCTGGTGGCGAAGATATTTTTGGAAAAAAAGGAAAAGATTCTCATTGGATTAAATTTGATGAAATTAAAAAAAAAGATCCAGATATAATAATATTTCTTCCGTGTGGATATGATATTAACAAAACAACTAATGAAGTTAAACAATTGTTTGATAAAGAGGTTAAATGGAAAAATTTAAAGGCCTATAAAAATAACAAAATATTTATTGTTGATGGAAATCAATTTTTTAATAGACCTGGTCCAAGAATTATCGAGTCTCTTGAAATATTTGCTGAAATAATTCATCCAGATGTATTTAATTTTAATCATAAATTCGAAGGTTGGATAAATTTTTTTAAAAATTAAATCAAAAATAATGTTAATTTAATTAATAAAAAAATAGACCATTAACTGAATAAATAATTAATCCAATTATTATTATAAATAAAATTAAAAATGATAATTGCCCATTTAACTTTGATTTAATTTTGGTTTTATCCTCTTTAAATTTTTTAAAATAAATACTCCCAAATCTCATTACAGCCAATCCTAAAAATATAAGAAATGCTGTAAATATATATCCGGTAACCATCTATGGAACTAACCAAGTATCTTTATTATTTTGAAGATTAAATTTTGCTCTCCTATGACCTTTGGCTGCTAAATATAGCCATTCTATTGATTTAACTTTACACTGTATAACTGTAAAGTATTTATAGCCTTCTTCACTTTGTTCTTTTGTGTAATCAAAATTGTCTAACTCTGGTTTTAGTCCAGATGTTGGTAGATCCGACTCGGTACCTGGACCATTATCAACTAAATAGCATTTTCTACTAATATGTTGAGTTTTGGACCAAGATTCTTTTGTTACATCATTATTGTGATTAATATTGCATTCAACTTTCAATCTAACCTGTATTTTTTCATCTTTATCATAAAATAACATTGCTGCATTTTTATTTGCTTTTAATTTTTCAATTTTATCTGATCTAATATCGCTATGATATTGAACAAGATTATTTGATTGATCAGATTTTCTTAGAACAACAATTCTTCCATCAAAGTCTGATTGATCACCACAAATGAAAACCGGTATTCTAAAAGGAGAAGTTCTATCTTTCACAGCATTATCTAGCATTGACCAAATTTTCTTTTTGATCTCTGTAAAGTCCTCGTAATAAGGAACTGTATCCGTCACACGTATTATTTTTTCTTTTTTAATCTAGCAATTAAACCTGAGCTATCCCAACGATTTCCACCCATTTCTTGAACCTCAGCATAATAACCATCAATAATTTCTGTTATAGGAACAGGTGAACCATTTTTTTTTGCTTCTTCGATTGCAATTTTTAAATCTTTTCTCATCCAATCAATAGCAAAACCATAATCAAACTTATCATCAGTCATAGTTCGGTATCTATTTTCCATTTGCCAAGATTGTGCTGCACCTTTAGATATTGTTTCCATAACTTTATCCATATCTAAACCAGCGTTAATTCCAAAATTAATTGCTTCAGATAAACCTTGGACTGTTCCAGCAATACACATTTGGTTCATCATCTTTGTTAACTGACCGCTTCCACAAGGACCAATTAATTTAACTTTTTTACTGTAACAATCAATTACAGGTTCAGCCTTTTTAAACACTTCTTCATCACCGCCAACCATTACTGTTAGTATTCCGCCTTCAGCGCCAGCTTGTCCACCAGAAATAGGGGCATCTAAAAAACTAAAACCTTTATCATTTGCTTTTTTATTTAATTCTCTTGATACTTCTGCAGATACAGTTGAGTTATCAATAAAAATAGACCCAGCTTTTGCTGTTTTAAATAATCCATTTTCTCCAGTCGCTACTTCTCTTAAATCATCATCATTACCAACACATGTAAAAATAAAATCAGCACCATCTGTAGCTTCCGCAGGTGTATTAGCCATTTTACCGTTATATTCACCAATCCATTTTTCAGCTTTAGATTTAGTTCTATTAAAAACAGTTACATTGTGTCCAGCTTTTGATATATATCCAGCCATTGGGTAGCCCATAACCCCAAGACCTATGAAAGCAACATTACAAGTCATAATTTATTTCTATGTTTAAAAGTTTAAGTTTAAAAATAATTGTATTTGGATTTATCTTTACATTTTTTTCAAGTTTTGGACAGAGTTTTTTTCTTGGCCTATTTAATTCTAGTATAAGAGACGCCTTATCAATTACACATGGACAATTTGGCTCAATTTATGCATCAGCCACTTTACTAAGTAGTATTGTTTTAGTTTGGATTGGAAAAAAAATTGATGACATAAACATATTAAAGTTTGCTTCTTATGTAATTATTTTTCTTTCTGCTTCTTGCTTTATATTTTCAAAAGTTTCATCTGTTATTTTTTTATTTGTAGGAATTTTTTTAATGCGATTAGCTGGACAAGGTTTATCGAGTCACACAGCAACAACAACCATATCTCGTTTTTTTGAAAAAAATAGAGGAAGAGCTTTAAGTACAAGTTGGTTAGGATTGTCATTGGCTGAATTTATAATGCCGGTTTTAATTGTTTTTTTATTAACTTTTATAGAATGGAGAGATATTTGGGTCTCAATATCTATTTTAGTTATATTTGTTTTACCTGTTGCAACTTTTTTTTTAGTTAAAGACGTTGAGCTTGATACCAGAGAAGAATCTAAAATAGAAGAAAACGATAAAGAAATCAAACAATGGAAAAGAATTGAAGTTTTAAAAGATTATAGATTTTACATTATCTGTATGACAATGCTTGCTATGCCATGGATTGCAACTGGATCTTTTGTTTATCAGTCTTTTATATCTTCATCTAAAGAATGGGGTCCCTATGTGATTGCTCAATCATTTATGGCTTACTCAATTTTATCCGTGATCACTCTATTTATATCTGGTTTTTTAATTGATAAATTTTCAAGTAGAAAACTATTAATCTATATGAATATCCCACTTCTTTTTGGTACTATAGTTCTCTACTATTTTGATGCATCGCTGTCTTCTTTTGTATTTTTTGGTTTAGTGGGGGTAACCAATGGTTTAGCAAACGTGCTTGGTTCCTCAACTTGGGCTGAGATTTATGGTGTTAAATATATTGGGTCCATAAAAGCCTTAACAACTGCATTGATGGTGTTTTCAACAGCATTTGGTACGGCTCTATTTGGCTTTCTGATTGATGTTGGTTTTTCAATTGAAGACATAGCCGTTGTTTCAGGAACTTATATCTTTGGATCAATTATTCTTCTTTATTTAGTTAAAAATAAGTTAAATCCTCATTATTTATAAAAATAGGCCTTGATTTTTAAAGACTCACTGTGTAGATACTCCACATGGCTAGAGTTACTGTAGAAGACTGCATAGACAAAGTAGAGAGTCCTTACGAACTAGTACTTGTTGCTAAAGAGAGAGCTACTCAACTTAATGCAGGAATAGAACCAACAATTGATAGAGATAATGATAAAAACACAGTTATTTCATTAAGAGAAATTGCCGAAGAAAAAATTAAAGTTTCAGATTTAACTGATAGCGCAGTTTACAAACTTAGAAAACATGTCGAACAAGTTGACGATACTGCTGAGGATGATGAAGAAATAGGTGATGATTTTGAAAATCTTTACAAAGGTGAAATTTCAAAAAGTGGTACTCCAATTTTACCATCTAAAAGAGCAAGAAAAACTCCAGAAAAAATTCAAGTAACAAAAGAAGATTTGGCTGAGCTATCTGAAACAGCTAAAGCAGAAGTTGATAATTCAGTAGGAGAAGAAACGATGAATGAGCAAGGAGAAGTTTCTTTAGATGAAGTATCAGAATCAGAAAATCAAGAAGCAGACGTATTTTCAGATGACACTGAAACTTCAAACTCTTAATAAAATAATATAAATTTATAACATGAATAGGAAAGTATCAGTTGCTCCTATGATGGATTGCACAGATCGTCATGAACGATTTTTTCTAAGACTAATATCCAAAAATACTCTTCTTTATACTGAGATGGTAGTAGATGAAGCTATAAATAGAGGAGATAAAAAAAAGTTATTAGATTTTAATATTAATGAGAAACCTGTAGCACTTCAATTAGGAGGCTCTTCTCCAAAACTTTTATCTGAAGCCACTAAAGTAGGTGAAGATTTTGGCTATGATGAGATTAATCTAAACTTAGGTTGTCCAAGTAAAAAAGTAGAAAAAAATAGATTTGGTGCTTGTTTAATGAAAGAACCAAATTTAGTGGCAGATTGTTTAAGTAAAATGCAATCAGTTACAAAACTACCGGTAACCATAAAAACAAGAATTGGTTACGATGATGTGGAAGATTATGAAAATTTAAAGAGTTTTATTTCTAATCTAAAAGCAACTGGAGTAAAAACTTTCATTATTCATGCAAGAAAAGCAATGTTAGGTAAATTTACACCTAAACAAAATTTAAATATTCCTCCTCTAAAATACGAATATGTTTATAAATTAAAAAAAGACTTTCCTAATGAAGAGATAATTATAAATGGAGGAATAACTTTAATAGATGAAATAAAACCTCATTTAGAAAAAACAGACGGTGTAATGATAGGAAGAGCTGCGTATCATACGCCTTATTTATTAGCTGATATTGAAAGAGAAATATTTAATAACGATGATGTTCCAAGCAGACAAGATGTAATTGAACAACTTATTCCTTATGTGAAAGAGGAATTGAAAAAAGGAACAAGGTTAAATCAAATCATGAGACACACTCTTGGTTTATTTCATGGTCAAACAGGCGCAAGTTATTGGAAAAGATATTTAAGTGAAAACATGTGTGTGAGGGATGCTGATGTGAAAAAAATTGATCACATCATGGATAAAATTAAATACAACAATGTAGATAGTAGAGTAGGGCAGTCTGCTTAATTCAATTTTAACAAACGATTACAGTTATATTATTTTATTAATGGCTTTAACAGCGATACCAGTTGGTTTTGTGGCTGGATTATTTGGTATTGGTGGAGGGTTGATAACTGTTCCTTTTTTATATTTTATTTTTGGTTCTTTGGAAATTGATCCTCAATATATTATGCACCTTGCCGTCGGAACTTCTTTTGCAATTATAATACCAACATCTACTGTTTCAGTTTTAACACATCATAAATTTAAAGCGGTTGATTTTGATATAGTTAAGAATTACGGTCTCTTTGTTGTACTGGGAGTTATTGTTGGTACAGTTTTTGCAGCTTCATTAAAAACTAAATCCTTAGTTTTATTTTTTTCTATAATGATCTTATTTTTGGGAATTTACTTACTTTTAATAAAAGAAAAAGAACAAAACATAATTGTTAAAATGAAATTACATCTTAAAGTGATTCTTGGTTTTCTTGTTGGATTTATATCTGCTCCCATGGGTATAGGAGGAGCTGTGATGAATGTCCCTATTCTTAAGTTTTTTGGTTATTCAATAAATAAAGCCATTGGAAGTGCAGCAGCAATAGGTTTTTTAATTGCTCTATTTGGAGCAATAGGTTTTTTAATTTCAGGAAATTATTTGAATTCAAGTCTTCCGCTAAGTATTGGTTTTATAAATATACCAGCCTTTTTAATATTTATACCAATTACAACTTTTATGGCTAGAATAGGAGCTAAAACAGTTCACAGTATCGACAAGAATAAAATTAGTAAGTTTTTTGGAATTTTTCTTTTAGTAGTTTCAACTAAATTTTTTTACGAATACTTAAAATTATAACAAGCAAAAAAAAAGAGGTGACTTCAGTCTCCCTCCATCACCTCACAAATCTAGATTAAGTGATTCTCTAAATATTTGTGAACACTTCTTAGTTGAAAATGCACTTTATCAAATAATTTAAAACCAAACAATCTTAAGTTGTATTTTGTTTTAAAAAAAAACTCAATTTAGCCATACAAAATATTTAGTGTTATTATTCTAATTGATACTTTTAAAAATGGTTTCAATAAAAGACATTAATAAAAATATTAAAAAAAATTTTTTTGATCCAATTGATAAATCAAAAAATAAGTTTTCCAATTTTTTAAATAATTTAAAAAAAAACAAAGTTAAAAAAGATTTAGCATTACAAAAACAATTAGAAAAAGAAAAGAAAAAAGAATTAATTTTAGAAAAAAAATTAGCAAAAAAAGCTAAGCAAGATGAACAGAAGGAAGAAAGGAAGAAACTTCTTTTTCAAAAAAAATTAATCATTGAAAATGAAAAGCAGGAAAAAAAGAATGAAGAAAAAAGACAAAAAATAGAAGCTCAAAGAATTAAAATAGAACAGAAAAAAATTAAGGACGAAGAAACTAGAAAACTTAGAGAGGAAGCCAGAAACCTTAAACAAGAAGATTTAAGACTAAAAATGTTAGAGAGGCAAAGAATTAGAGAGGAAAATATTAAAATTAAAGAAGAAGAGCTAAAAAATAAAGAAATTGAAGCTCAAAAGAGAAGGGATGAAAAAGAAAAAGAAAGACAAGAAAAAATAAGATTAAAAGAAATTGAAAGAAAAAATAGACTTGAGGAAGAACAAAGATTAAGAGAGGCAGCTAGGAAGCTGAAATATGAGCAAGAAAAACTTAAAGAAATGGAAGAAAGATTAAGAGATCTAGAAACTGAAAGACAACAAGAAATTCAAAGACAAATTTTAAAGGAGGAAGCTGAGCAAAAAGCCAAAGAAAAGGAATTAAGAAATAAAGAAAAAGAACTTAAAGAAGCTGAACGTGAGAGAATAAATAAAGAAAATGAAAGACGTCAAAGAGAAAGAGAATTGAAAATAGAAGAGGAAAGACAAAAAAGAATTGATGAGGAAAACGAGAGAATTAGATTGGCTGAAATTACTCAAAAAGAGAGAGAAGATGAGGAAAATAGGCGAATGAAAGAATGGGAGAAAAAATTTGATGAAGAACAACGACTTAAAGAGGAGGAACTGGTTAGAAAGTTTTATAGCGATGAAACTCCTGAACAAGAAAATAATCAGGATGGCAATAATTTAGAAACTAAAACTGATAACGAAAATTTAGCAAATAAAAACGATAAGATAATTTAAAGAATTAAATTTTCTGATCATATTCACCGACCTTACCTGTTTTTTGTAACAAATCGTCAATAAAATCAAAAATTTTTTTCTTTCTTTCATCTGATGTTGGGCTTTCAGTAACAATAACTAAAGATGGTTTGTTTGAAGATGCTCTTATAAGTCCCCAAGAACCATCATCAAATGAAAATCTAACTCCATTAACAGTTAAAATATCATTAATAATTTGGCCATCTATTTCTGTTTTATTTTCTTTTAATTTTTTAATTTGTTTAACTAGCTCTTCAACAACAATATATTTCTCTTCATCTTTGCAAAAAGGTGCCATTGTTGGAGTTTGAAATGTGTTAGGTAATTCACTAATAATTTCACTAATTTTTTTATTTTGATTATCTAATAAGTGACAAACTTGAATTGCTGAGTTAATTCCATCATCATAACCATATCCTAAAGGTCGATTAAAAAAGAAATGACCACTTTTTTCAAAACCTGCTAATGCTTTTTCAGTGTTCACCTTTCTTTTAATATGAGAATGACCTGTTTTCCAATAAATTGTTTCACAATTGTTTTCTAATAAGATTTTATCTTTTGAGTATAAACCTGTTGATTTTACATCTACTACAAATTTTGAATTTTTATGTTTTCCTGATAAATTTCTAGCTATTAGGAGACCTATTTTGTCTGAAAATATTTCATTACCTTTGTCATCAATAACACCAACTCTATCTCCATCACCATCAAATCCAAAACCTATATCAGCTTTGTTTTCTTTAACTACTTTTGCTATCTCATGGAGCATTTCTAAATTTTCTGGATTTGGATTATACTTTGGAAAATTCCAATCTAGGTTACAATCCAGCTCAATAACTTCGCAGCCAATACCTCTTAATATATCAGGAGCAAAAACTCCTGCAGTTCCATTACCACAAGCAACTACAGCTTTAATTTTTTTCTCTATTTTATTTTTATTAATTAAGTCATCTTTATAGATTTTATCAAAATTATTTATTTGTTTTTCATTTCCTTCTCCCTTAGAAAAATTTTGATTTAATGTAATTTCTTTTAATTCTTTCATTTCTTCTGGTGCATGAGTTAACCCTTTTTTGATACCCATTTTTACACCAGTCCAACCATTTTCATTATGACTTGCTGTAACCATAGCAACCGCATCTGCATCTAAATTAATTTGTGCAAAATAAACCATTGGAGATAAGGATAGACCCACATCTTCAATATTACATCCAGTAGATATTAATCCTTGTTTAAGAGCAGCTTTTATTCCCTCGCTATAAGATCGATAATCATGTCCAACTATAATTCTTGGATTTTCTTTTTTAGTATGAATTTTTATTTGTGTTCCTAGTCCTTTACCAAGATTCTCAATTCCAGCTGAATTTATGTCTTTGTCGTACAACCAACGAGCGTCATATTCTCTAAATCCATAGGGGTCTATTTTTATGTTTTGATTCATTAGGTATTTACTTACCCTTTTTATGTTAATTTCTTGGAAAAAATTTAATTTTTTTATTGATTATCATATTGTCGCGTTCTATAAATGTTCTGTTGTTTAAATGTTTATATAGTATATTTACAGCCGACGCCTACAACATATAGTTGTTTTCGTACTAATAACAAAATATATTAAACTTTTATGAATAAGATTTTTTCTCAGGCCCTTAAAAAAGCTGTCTCTGAATATAGCCCAGAAGTTAAAGAAGTTTCAAAAGGTAACAGACCAGATCTTTTCTCATTAAATAATGAAACAGAACTTTTTCAAAACGATAAAGGTATCATAATTAAAATTGATAGATCAAAAGATTCAAACTTAACTGATTTTGGAAAAGCAACTCTGAAAGATAGATATCTTGGTCCTAACGAATCTTATCAAGACTTGTTTGCAAGAGTAGCCAGCACATATTCAGATGATAATTTACATGCGCAGAGAATTTATAACTACATCAGTAACCTTTGGTTTATGCCTGCAACACCAGTGTTATCAAATGGGGGAACAAAAAGAGGTTTACCAATTTCATGTTTTTTAAATGAAGCTTCAGACAGCTTGGGTGGTATTTTAGATCTTTGGAGTGAGAATGTTTGGCTTGCTGCTAAGGGTGGTGGTATAGGAAGTTACTGGGGTAACTTAAGATCTATTGGAGAGAAAATAGGAAAGGTTGGAAAGACTTCAGGAATAATTCCGTTTATTAAAGTTATGGACTCTTTAACGATGGCTATCAGCCAAGGTTCATTAAGAAGAGGCTCGGCAGCTTGTTATCTTCCAATTGATCATCCAGAGATCGAAGAGTTTATAGAGATGAGAAGACCTACAGGCGGAGACCCTAATAGAAAAGCATTAAATTTACATCATGGTGTTTTAGTTTCAGATGCATTTATGAGAGCAGTTGAAACTGATGAGCAGTGGGCATTAAAAAGTCCTGCTGACGGAACTATACAACAAACTATTTCAGCAAGAAATTTATGGATAAGATTATTAACTGCAAGAATAGAAACAGGAGAGCCATATATTATTTATATTGATACTGTTAATAGACAAATTCCACAGCACCATAAGTTAGCAAATCTAACGGTTAAAACTTCTAACTTGTGTAGTGAAATAACTTTACCAACAGGAATTGATAAAGACGGAAGAGACAGAACGGCAGTTTGTTGTTTATCATCTTTAAATTTAGAAAAATATGACGAATGGAAAGATGATCCAGACATGATTAATGATGTTATGAGATTTTTGGATAATGTTTTATCTGACTTTATTAACAAAGCTCCTGAGCAGTTTAAAGATGCCAAATATTCAGCCGAAAGAGAAAGAAGCGTTGGATTGGGCGTAATGGGCTTCCATTCGTTTTTACAAAAAAATAGAATTCCACTTGAATCAGTAATGGCAAAGTCATGGAACAAAAAAATATTTAAAAATATTCATGAAAAAGTAAATCAAGCATCTGAAGATTTAGCAGAAGAAAGAGGAGCGTGTCCAGATGCAGCAGAGTATGGTTATAAAGAAAGATTTTCTAATAAGACAGCAATAGCTCCGACTGCTTCAATCTCAATTATTTGTGGAGGAGCATCTCCAGGAGTTGAGCCTATTGCTGCAAACAGCTATACCCACAAAACTTTATCTGGTTCTTTTAATGTTAGAAATAGATATTTAGAGGAAATATTGGAAGGACATGGTAAAAATGACGATGAAACATGGTCTACAATTACCACAAACCAAGGGTCGGTAAACCATTTAGATTTCCTTACAGATCTAGAAAAAGATGTATTTAAAACTGCTTTTGAACTTAATCAAAATTGGATAATCGAGCTAAGTGGAGATAGAACTCCATTTATTTCACAAGCTCAGTCAGTAAATTTGTTTTTACCGGCAGATGTCCATAAGAAAGAATTACATAAAATTCATTTTGATGCTTGGAAGAAAGGTTTAAAGAGCCTTTATTACTGTAGATCAAAATCAATTCAACGAGCTGAAAATATTAACGATGCTAAATCAACTGATATTACAGCAAATGTTTATAAATCTAAAAATCAACAATCTAACGAAGAGCCAGAGTACGAGGAGTGTCTATCATGTCAGTAGCAGAAAAAATAAATAAAGAAATTATTCAACCAAAAAAAATGGGATTACTAGTTGAAAACCCTGTTTATAAACCTTTTAGATATCCTTGGTGCTATGATGCTTGGTTAACTCAGCAAAGAATTCATTGGTTACCAGAAGAAGTTCCTCTTGGAGATGATGTTAGAGACTGGCAAAAAAATCTTTCACAACCAGAAAAAAATCTACTCACTCAAATTTTTAGGTTTTTTACTCAAGCTGATGTAGAGGTTAACAATTGTTATTTAAGACATTACACAACTGTATTTAAACCAACAGAGGTATTAATGATGATGACGGCGTTTGCTGCAATGGAAACAGTGCATGTAGCTGCTTACTCTCATCTTTTAGATACAATTGGTATGCCTGAGTCAGAATATTCAGCTTTCATGAAATACAAAGAGATGAAAGACAAGTACGATTACATGCAGGGTTTCAATGTAAACTCCAAAGAGGATATTGCAAAGACGGTTGCAGTGTTTAGTGCTTTTACAGAAGGATTACAATTATTTGCAAGTTTTGCTATTTTGTTAAATTTTCCAAGACACAATAAAATGAAAGGAATGGGACAGATAGTTACTTGGTCTGTAAGAGATGAAACACTTCATTGTAATTCTATGATCAGAATTTTTAAGGAGTTTATAAAAGAAAATCCTGAAATCTGGACACCTAAACTTAAAAAAGAACTTTATGAAGCTTGTAGAACAATTGTTGAGCATGAAGATGCTTTTATCGACTTAGCTTTTGAAATGGGTCCGATGGAAGGTTTAACTGCACAAGAAGTTAAAGGTTATATTAGGTTCATTGCGAATAGAAGACTTATTCAATTAGGATTAGAGCCAATTTATGATGTTCAAAAAAACCCACTAACTTGGCTTGATACAATGCTTAATGCAGTTGAGCATATGAATTTCTTCGAAGGTAGAGCGACCGAATATTCTAAAGCATCAACACAGGGTACTTGGGCAGAAGCTTTCAGTTAAAAAAATCATCTTTGATTTAACTGCATCACTTTTCGATGCTTGTTACCTTTGTAACTAGCTAAAGGTCTAATTAGTTTGTTAGCAGCATGTTGTTCCATTATGTGAGCAGACCAACCTGTTATTCTTGAAATCACAAATATTGGGGTAAAAAAATCAGTTTCAAATCCCATTAAATGATATGTAGGTCCTGTAGGATAGTCTACATTAGGATATATATTTTTTTCTTTTATCATTACCCTTTCAACAATATCGTAAATTTTCTCGAATTTTTTATCTTTCTTAATTTTTGCAACTTTTGCAAAATACTTCCTCATAGTTGGAACTCTAGAATCACCTGATTTATAAACTCTATGTCCAAATCCCATTACCACTTCTTTATTTTTTAAGGCGTTATTTATCCATTTTAAAGCATTTTCAGGCTTTTTAATTTTATTCATCATATGCATCACTTCTTCATTAGCTCCACCGTGAAGAGGGCCTTTTAAACTGGCGATTGCACCTGTTATTGCTCCATGGATATCAGATAAACTGCTAGTGATTGTTCTTGCAGTAAATGTAGAAACATTAAAACTATGCTCAGCATAAAGAATTAGAGATACATCAAAAGCTTTAACGATTTCTTTTTGAGGTACTTTTCCAAAACACATATAGAAAAAATTTTCAGCAAAAGTTAAATTTTTTTTTGGTTTTATAATTTTTTTTCCTTTCCTTATTCTGTAAAAAGCAGCAAGTGCGGTAGGAGTTTTTGCAAAAATTCTTAGGGCTTTTCTCATATTTGCTTCAGGTGAAGAGTCGGTAGTCTCTTTATCTTCCAATCCCATTACACTTACAGCAGTCCTAGCTACATCCATCGGATGAGATTTTTTTGGCATATGCCTAATAATCTCGTATAAATTTTTAGTTAACTCCCTATGATTTCTCTCTTCTTTCTCAAATTTTCTAAGTTCAATAGTATTTGGTAAATCTTTATTTAAAATTAAATATGCAACCTCCTCAAATCTACAATATTCACATAAATCTTGAGCAGCATACCCCCTATAAGTAAGCGAATTAATCTCAGGCATTACTTTTGAAACCTCTGTTTCATCCACAACAATGCCTAGTAATCCCTTCTTGATATCATCACTCATTATTCATGTCCTTCTGTATTAAAATTATAAATTTTCTCATCTAATGAATTATATTTTTCATAATCAACTAACTCATAAAGTCTTTTTCTAGTTTGCATTTTATCTATTATATTGTTTTGATGTCCATTTGCATAAATGTCTCTCAATCCATCTTCAACATTTTTCATTGCTAATCTTTGAGTTGTTACTGGATAAATAACAATATTATAGCCAAAATTTTCCAATTCTTTATAATTAAATAGTTCAGATTTACCAAATTCAGTCATGTTAGCTAACAAATAACCTGATAATTCTTTACGGACTTTTTCAAAATCTTTTTTATCTTGAAGAGCTTCAGGAAATATAATTTCTGCTCCAGCATCAATATAAGCTTTGCATCTTTCAATCATTTTATCAATTCCTTCAACACTTTTGGCATCTGAACGTGCTATAATTTTAAAATTTTGATCTTTTTTAGCAGCAACACATTCTTTAATTTTTTTAACCATAGCATCAGTTGAAATAAGTTCTTTATTATCAAGATGCCCACATCTTTTTCTCTCAATCTGATCTTCTAGATGAACACCTGTTATTCCAAATTCTTCAAATGTTTCGATAGTTTCTTTACAAGATTTAAATCCTGTGTCGATATCAACTATTGTTGGTAGATTTGTTACTCTAGAAATTAAATAAGATCTTGTACTAACATCTTGTAGAGTTGTTAAACCAATATCGGGAAAACCAAGATCATTAGCCATTACTCCACCAGATACATAAACTGCATCATATCCAATTTCTTCAATTAATTTTGCTGTAAGTGGATTATAAGCACCGGGAACTCTTAATATTTTATTTGATTTTAATTTTTGATCAAAATCTAATCTTTTTTGACTTGGTTCTTTTTCTACAAAGTGCATTAAAAGATTCCTTTTTTGTTATTTTGTTTTAATTTACTTTTTCTTACTTCAATATTTAATTTATGAAGTTGACCAGATTTTAAATTTCTTAAATTTTGCACTGTTTTTAAAAAACGGTTGCTTTCTTTTTTATCCAAAATACCCTCAGTTAAAGTTAAAAATTTGTTTATATAATTTTGCCTTTTGAATGGTTTAGCACCATATGGATGTGCATCTGCTCTATTTAACTTTTCTGTTATTTTTTTTCCATTATTAAGCGTCACAACAACTTTAGCTCCAAAAGATTTGTTTTTTGGATTAGGGTCGTGATACTTTTTTGTCCATTTTTTATCTTCATATGTTTTTATTGATTTCCAAATCTTAATGGTACTTTTTCTGTTTGCTCTAGCTTTAGTGTAAGACTTAACATGATGCCAATCTCCGTCTTCTAAGGCTACAGCAAAAATATACATAATTGAATGATCCAATGTTTCTCTGCTGGCATTGGGATCCATTTTTTGAGGGTCATTAGCACCTGTACCTATAACATAATGTGTATGATGACTTGTGAATATATCAATTTTTTTAATTTGGTTTAAATTTGAAATTTTTGTTTTTAGCTTTTTAGCTAGATCTATTAATGCTTGTGATTGATATTCTGCAGAATATTCTTTTGTATATGTCTCTAAAATCGCTTTTTTACTCTCGCCTTTTTTTGGTAATGGGACTTTGTAGTTAGCTTTTTTACCATCCAATATTCTTGCTATGACACTATCTTCACCTTCATAAATCGGACTAGGGGCTCCTTCACCTCTCATGGCTCTATCTACAGCTTCGATAGCAAGCTTACCTGCATGTGCTGGAGCATAAGCTTTCCAACTTGAAATTTCTCCTTTTCTTGATTGTCTTGTAGAAATTGTTGTATGTAGTGCTTGTTGAACTGCCTGATAAATAATTTCAGTATTTAATTTTAACATTGTTCCTAATCCAGCAGCCACACTGGGTCCTAAATGAGCAATGTGATCAACTTTATGTTTATGTAAACAAATTCCTTTAACTAAATTTACTTGAACTTCGTATGCAGTAATTATACCTCTTAGTAAATCCAATCCACTTTTATTATTTTGTTGTGCAACACTTATAAGTGGAGGTATGTTATCACCAGGATGACTATAATCAGCTGCTAAAAAAGTGTCATGAAAATCTAATTCTCTAACTGCAGTTCCATTAGACCAAGCTGCCCATTCGCAATCAAATTTTAATTTTGAATTTACTCCAAAAATATTAGCTCCATTTTTTCTAGAATGCTTTAAAGCCATCTCTCTAGATGAGATGACTGGCTTTCTATTTAACGAAGCAATAGCAACTGAAGCGTTATCAATTATTCTATTGATAACCATTTCAATAGCGTCTTTATTCAATTTAGCATTATCACTTGCTATCTCAGCTATTTTCCATGCAAGTTGTTTCTTCTTTGGAAGATTAATTTTTGATGGATATACTTTAACTGTGTGTAATAACAAAATAACTCCTCATTTGTGATTTTGTTTTAATAGTTAAAATAAATTAATCAATATTAAAGATATTGAGATACAATTTTTTCAATACCTACAAAGTCTTTTATTAAGTGATTGTGATAAATTTCGTCTTTATTTTTTTCAGTATACCCGTCCTCTAATAAAATAATAGGTATTTCGGCTGCCTTTGCAGCATTTGCATCAGTTTCACTGTCACCTATCATTATCGATTTTTTTAAATCTCCTTCTAGTATTTCAACCACAGAGGTAAGATGCCTTGGATCTGGTTTACAATAATCAAAAGTATCTGATCCTGCGACAAACTCAAAATAATCATAGATGCCAATTTTTTTTAAAAGATCATTTGATAAATACTCTTGTTTATTTGTACAAACAGCCATGGATATACTTTGATCTTTGCACCAATCTAAAAATTCCTTTACACCTTTAATAAGTGTACTTTTGTTTAATATATTCTTTCCATAAAAATCAACAAACTCCGTAACCATTTCTTTTTTTTCTTTTTCATCATTTACTTTGCTGAATTCTTTTTTTGCTTGACCCCATATAGATCTACCAATCATTGCTCCAGCACCTTTACCAACAAGATTTCTAATTTCTTCAGTTGATTTGGTTGGGTGGCCAAATTTCTTCATAACATGATTATGAGCCCTCATTAAGTCGGGAGCTGTATCAACTAATGTTCCATCCAAATCGAATAAAATTGTAAATTTTTGTTTCATTTTAAAAGTATTTTAAAGAAATAAATTGTGAATTAATCAATATATATACTTAATGTAAATCAATTCTAAATGGAAGTTCTAAATCAAAAAAAACTTAGAGAAAAATTTATCAAGTCAGGAGTAAAGATGATAGGTCCTGAAACTATTTTTTTTTCAAAAGATACTAAGATTGGAAGTAACGTAACTATAGAACCTTATGTAGTTATTGGCTCTAAGGTCAAAATTGGGAACAATGTAATTATAAAATCTTTTTCACATTTAGAATCTTGTAAAATTGAAAATAAAGTTGAAATCGGACCATATGCCAGAATAAGACCTAATACAATTTTAAAAGAGGGATCTAAAATAGGTAATTTTGTAGAGATTAAAAAAAGTACTTTAGGAAATAAATCAAAAGTTAACCATTTATCTTATGTGGGAGATGCTCAAATTGGAAAATCTGTGAACATTGGTGCAGGCACAATTACTTGTAATTATGATGGGGTAAATAAAAATAAGACAAGAATTAAAGACAAAGTATTTATAGGCTCGAACTCTTCTTTAGTTGCTCCAATAACTATAAACAAAGATAGTATCGTTGGAGCTGGATCAGTAATTACAAAGAACGTCAAAAAAAAATCTTTAGCACTAACAAGATCGCCACAATTAGAAGTTAAGAATTACAAAAGAAAGAAAAAATAATTTATGTGTGGAATTATTGGAATATCAAGTAACAAACCTGTTTCTGCAAATATAATTAATTCATTAAAAAAATTAGAGTACAGGGGATATGACTCAGCAGGAATAGCTACACTTTCAGATGGCAAAATTAATGAAGTAAAATCAGAGGGTAGAGTAGATAATTTAGAAAATAATTTTGATTTAAAAAATCTAAAAGGAAATATTGGTATTGGGCATGTAAGATGGGCGACACATGGAATACCTAATAGTTTAAATGCACACCCTCATTCTTCACATAATGTTTCTGTAGTTCATAACGGCATAATTGAAAATTCTACAATATTAAAAAAACATTTAATCAATAAAGGTCATAACTTTAAATCTCAGACTGATACTGAGGTAATTGTCCATTTAATTACAGAACATTTGAAAACTTCAGAATTAGAAGAGGCAATTACAAAAACTTTAAAACAACTTCATGGTAGTTTTGCTCTTGGAATAGTTTTTAAAGATATGCCAGACCTAATAGTTGGTGCTAGAAGAGGATCACCCTTAGCTGTTGGTTACGGTCCAAATGAAAACTATCTAGGATCAGACTCTTATGCTTTAAAATCTATGACAAATAAAATTACTTATCTTGATGATGGTGAATTTTGTATTGTTAAAAAAGATCAGGTTCTTTTTTTTAATGAAGAAGGGAAAAAAGTTAATAAAAAAATATTAGAATTATCTTCAGATCAAGCAAATTACGATAAAGGTGACTTTAAACATTTCATGGCAAAAGAAATTGAAGAGCAACCACTAACAATAAAAACTGGAATTAAAGAATATATAGATAATGTAAATAAAGACATAAATATTTTTAACTTTCCTTGGAAAATAGAAGATATTGATTCAATCAATTTAATAGGATGTGGAACAGCATATCACTCTTGCTTAATGGCAAAATATTGGTTTGAAGAACTTACAAATTTAGATGTTAACATAGATATAGCTTCAGAATTTAGATATAGAAAAAATAGATTTAAAAAAGACGCTTTATATGTTTTTGTTTCACAATCTGGGGAAACAGCAGATACTTATGCAGCCCTAGATCTTTGTAACAAAAATAAGATGAAAACATGCTCTGTTGTTAACGTAATCGAAAGTTCAATAGCAAGAGACTCTAATTTTGTTTTACCAATTCATTGTGGTCCTGAAATTGGAGTTGCATCAACAAAAGCATTTCTAGGTCAAATACTTGTTTTATATATTTTAGCTTTAAAACTTGGATCAATGAGAAACGAAATTGAAAAAAAGGAATATCAAGAAAAGATTAAAGACCTGAAAGCTTTACCTGGCCTGATAGAGAAAACATTGCTTCATGACAACGATATTCAAGCAATATCCTCAACATTTAACGAAGCAAAGGGATCAATGTTTTTAGGAAGAGGCTTTTCTTATCCAATAGCTTTAGAAGGTGCATTAAAACTTAAAGAGCTATCTTATGTTCATGCCGAAGGATACCCAGCAGGTGAAATGAAACATGGACCATTAGCTTTGATAGAGGAAGGAATGCCAGTTGTAGTTTTGGCTCCTAGAGATAATTATTACAAAAAAACAATTTCAAATATGCAGGAAGTTATAGCTAGAGGCGCAAAAGTATTACTAATTACAAATAAAAGTAAAGACGAAGTTGTATCCGAAAATATTTGGGAGACAATTGAAGTTGAAAATACAAATGATGATTTGCTTCCATTTTTGCTAACAATACCTCTTCAAAAACTTGCATATTATTCAGCACTTAAAAAAGGTTACGATATTGATAAACCAAGAAATTTAGCTAAATCAGTTACAGTTGAATAAGTCGATGCAAAAATTAGACTTTCAAAATAGAGAAACAAATTTTTGGCTATGTAGAAAATTTGCCAAAAATCAAAATTATCCAGACTCATTATTAATGTCTCAAGCTGTAGATCAAAATGTTTTAAAAGATGAAAATAAAGAATTATTAAATAGCTTTATTAAATTCTTAAAAGATAAAAGAAACGATCAAATTACTTCTCAGTTATATCAAGACATGTTTGCTGAGTTTATTGTTGGAAATAGTTTTGAAAAAAACTTTTTAGAATTTGGTGCAACAGATGGTCTTAATTTATCAAATACTTATAGTCTTGAAAAATTTTCAAATTGGTCAGGTGTTTTGGCAGAGCCCGATACACAATGGCACAATAATCTTAAATTAAACAGGCCAAATACCAAAATTATACACGATTGTGTTTGGATAAAATCTAATGAAACGTTAGATTTTATTTCTTCATCTGAAGGGGAACTTTCCACAATAGAAAGTTATAAATATAGTGATCAAGTTTCTATGCCTGCTAACAGCAAAAGTAGAAATAAAAATATAAATAAAATTAAAGTAAATACTATTTCCTTAAATGATTTGATTAATACTGAATTTAATAATTCATCACCATCATATATTTCGATAGATACTGAGGGGTCGGAATATGATATTTTAAAAAGCTTTGATTTTGATAATTTAAAACCCAAATTATTTACAATTGAGCACAACTATTCTAACTTAGAAAAACAAATAGACGAGCTTCTTGAAAAAAACAATTTCGAAAGAATATTTCGAAAATTGACTGCTTTTGATGCATGGTACGTTAGTAAAGAAGTGCTAAAAAATGTGTAAATCTTTATTACATTCCAAATGTTATGTGACACATTTTGAAGATTGAATTGAGCCAAAACTCTGATAAAACAATCTCGAGTTGAATATGAAAAATTGGAAAAAAAATAGTTGGAGAAAATATCCTGTTAAGCACATTCCAGAATATCCAGATAAAAAAGAACTGAATAAAGTTTTGGATAAGATAGGAACATTTCCACCGTTAGTATTTGCTGGAGAAACAAGACATCTTAAAAGTCAGTTAGCAGATGTTGTAGATGGAAAAGCCTTTTTGCTTCAAGGTGGAGATTGTGCCGAAAGTTTTGCAGAATTTAATCCAGATAATATAAGAGATACATTCAAACTAATGTTGCAAATGTCATTAGTTTTAACTTACTCAGCTTCATTACCAGTAGTAAAAGTTGGAAGAATAGCAGGACAATTTTCAAAACCCAGAAGTGCACCTACGGAAATAAAAGATGGAGTAGAACTTCCAAGTTATTTAGGTGACAATATTAATGGTATGGAATTTAATGAAAAAGCAAGAGTTCCAGATCCTAAAAGATTATTTAAAGCTTATTCTCAATCAGCAGCAACTCTTAATCTTATTAGAGCTTTTTCAAAAGGAGGTTTTGCAGATCTAAATAAAGTCCACTTATGGAATTTAGATTACATTAAACAAAGCCCACAAGCTAAAAAATTCAAGGATCTTGAAGATAAAATTGCTGATGCTATTGCTTTTATGAGAGCATGTGGAATTACTTCAGATTTTAATAATAGATTGTATACAGTAAATTTTTGGACATCACATGAAGCTTTACTACTACCTTTCGAGGAGTCAATGACCAGAACAGATTCTACCACTGGTGAAAATCATGATACTTCAGCTCATTTTGTTTGGATTGGAGATAGAACTAGACAATTAGATGGTGGTCATGTTGAATTTTGCAGAGGTATAGAAAATCCAATTGGAATTAAATGTGGACCAACCTTAAAGGCTGATGATTTAATTAATCTTTGTAATAGAATTAATCCAAAAAATGAAAAGGGTAAAATTACTTTAATATCAAGATTTGGAGCAGATAATGTATCAAAATTTTTACCAAGATTAATTAGAGCAATAAAAAGAGAGGGATTAAATGTGATTTGGTCGTGTGATCCTTGTCATGGTAATACAATCAAAGCAGCAACAGGGTTCAAAACAAGACCATTCAATAGTGTTTTAAAAGAAGTAAAAGAGGTTTTTGCGTGCCATCAAAGTGAGGGAAGTTATGCAGGCGGTCTACATATCGAATTAACTGGTCAAGATGTAACTGAATGTATAGGAGGTGCTCAAAAAATATCTGAAAAAGATTTATCTTCTAGATACCACACTCACTGTGATCCAAGACTTAATGGAAATCAAGCTTTAGAATTAGCATTTTTAATATCAGATGAGATTAAAAAGAATAGCTCATATTCAAAAAATGCAGACAGAGCGGCATCTTAATACATTGTAAAATTATTAATAATAAATAGCTTCTAATTATGACACCTACAGAAAAAGTTAAATTTATTTCTAATTGGATCAAAAAATATGTAGATAATATGCCAACAAAGGCAGGATCGTTAGTAATAGGTATTTCTGGAGGAATTGACTCATCAGTATCGAGTACACTTTGTGCCATGACTGGAATAAAAACTATTGTTTTATCTATGCCAATCAAACAGAAACCAAATCAACATGATTTAAGTATAAAGCATCAAGAATGGTTAGTAAAAAATTTCAAAAATGTTGAAGCGCATACAATTAATTTAGACGAGTTATTTTTAGCATTTAATGCAAGCTTATCAAAATTTGATAATGAACATGGTATGGCTAATTCAAGAGCTAGACTAAGAATGACCACTCTTTATCAGGTAGCAGCTGCGAATAAAGGAATTGTTGTAGGAACAGGAAACAAAGTTGAGGATTTTGGTGTTGGATTTTATACGAAGTATGGAGATGGTGGAGTAGATATTTCACCAATAGCTGATTGTAACAAAACACATGTCTGGGAATTAGGAAAAGAGCTAGGAATTTTACAAGAGATTATCGATGCACCTCCAACTGATGGCTTATGGGACGACGGTAGAACTGATGAAGGTCAACTTGGTTTAAAATATAATGAATTAGAAGAAGCAATGGAGAATCCAAATTCTCCGAATCGTGCAAAATACGAAATTATCAGAAAACAAAATATGCATAAAATGGAGCCAATTCCTGTATGCATAATTCCAAATTAATCAATTAGATTCACAAATCTATAATTTAAGTATATTTCTTCAACTATGAGTTTAGATATTTTTTTAACAAATAATCTTACTAACAAAAAAGAAAAATTTATTCCCAAAGATAAAAATAATGTGAGAATGTATGTTTGCGGTCCAACTGTTTATGATGATCCTCATATTGGTAATGCTAGACCAGTAGTTGTATTTGACATTCTTTTTAAAATTTTAAAAAATAAATATCCAAATGTAACCTATGTAAGAAATATTACGGATGTAGATGATAAAATAATAAAATCTTCAAAGGAAAATAATATTTCAATTTCAGAGCTTACTAAAAAAATTACTCAAAGTTTTAATGAAGATTGTATTTATCTAAATTGTGAAAAACCAAACCATGAGCCAAAAGCAACTGAGCATATTTCTGAAATGATAGAAATGATCTCTGAATTAATAAAAAAAGGATTTGCTTACGAAAATAATAAGCATGTTTATTTTGAAGTAAAAAAATTTAAAGACTATGGGCAGTTATCAAACAAAAAATTAGATGAATTAGTTGCAGGATCAAGAATTGAAGTAAGTGATAATAAAAAAAATCCTGAAGATTTTGTTTTGTGGAAACCATCAGAAATCGATGAGCCTTCATGGGTCTCACCTTGGGGAGAAGGTAGACCTGGTTGGCATTTAGAATGTTCGGCAATGTCTAAAAAATATTTAGGAAATGAATTTGATGTTCATGGAGGAGGTGTTGATTTGTTATTTCCACATCATGAAAATGAAATAGCTCAATCAAGATGTGCAAATGATAGTAAAGTGTTTGCTAATTATTGGTTACATAATGCATTTATCACAATGTCTAATGAAAAAATGGCAAAATCACAGGGTAATATTTTAAAAATTAAAGATTTTAGAAATAGTAAAAGTGGTCAAGTTTTAAGAATGGCTTTGATGAGTGCACATTATCGACAGCCACTTGATTGGAGTGATAAGCTTTTAGAGGACTGTGAAAATACAATTAGTAAATGGTATAATGTTTATTTAAACATAAAAACAAAATTAAAAATCTCAGATGAAATTCTTAAACCTCTTCTCGATGATTTAAATACACCAGGTTATATTGCTAATTTACATAAACTATATGAGAAAGCAGCGAAGGGTTCTGATCAAGATAAAATATTATTTATTTCTGCCTGCCATTTTATTGGATTATTAAATGAAACTAAAGAGGATTGGCTTAAATTTAAGAAAAGCAAGTTATCAATTTCTGAAAATGAAATTTTAATTAAAATTAATCAGAGAAATGAAGCTAGAGTGAATAAAAATTATAAGGAAGCTGACAAAATAAGAGATGAGCTATTAGACAAAGGTGTTTTAATAGAAGATAAAGATGGTAAAACGGTTTGGAAATTTAAATGAGCAAAGAACAACTTTATATATTTGATACAACATTACGTGATGGTGCCCAAACTCAAGGTGTAGATTTTTCAATTGATGATAAGGAAAAAATATCGTCAGCTTTAGATAAATTGGGTGTGGATTATGTTGAAGGAGGTTGGCCAGGTGCAAATCCAACTGATACTGAGTTTTTCAATAAGGATCATAACTTTAAAAAAACAAAATTAACTGCATTTGGAATGACTAAAAAATCAGAACACAGCGCAGAAAATGACCCTATGCTCTCATCATTAATTAATTCAAAAAGCACTTCTGTTTGCTTGTTTGGAAAATCATGGGATTTTCAAGTGGATGTCGCATTAGGAATAAGTAATGAGCAAAATTTAATGAATATAATTGAAAGTACAAAACATATTGTTAAATCTGGCAAAGAGTTCATGTTTGATGCTGAACATTTTTTTGATGGATACAAAGCTAATCCAGGATATGCAATGTCATGTTTAAAAGCTGCTTTTGATAATGGTGCTAGATGGATTATTTTATGTGACACTAACGGCGGTACACTTCCACACGAGATAACAGAAATTGTATATAAAGTAAGCAAGCAAATTCCCGGAAAAAATTTAGGAATACACGCTCATAATGATACCGAAAATGCTGTAGCTAATAGTCTTGCAGCAGTTCAAGCAGGTGTTAGACAAGTCCAGGGCACAATCAATGGTTTGGGAGAAAGATGTGGAAATGCTAATTTAATGTCATTAATTCCATCATTTTTTTTAAAGAAAGATTTTTCAGAAAAGTTTGAATTAAGTATTAAAAGAGAAAATTTAAAAAACTTAACTCAATGCTCAAGATTATTAGATGAGATATTAAATAGAAAACCCAATAAACATTTACCTTATGTTGGAGCTTCTGCTTTTTCTCACAAGGGTGGAATGCATGTGTCAGCTGTTCAAAAAAATCCTAAAACCTATGAGCACATAAATCCAGAGGAAGTTGGAAACTCTAGAAATATTGTAATTTCAGACCAATCAGGACAATCCAATATAATGTCGAGATTGAATTCAATAGGAATTAAAGTCGAGAAAAGCAATCCAAAAATTAAAAAACTTTTAGATGAAGTTAAAGATCGAGAATTTATTGGTTATAGTTATGATGGTGCCGACGCATCCTTTGAGTTGTTGGCTCGAAGATTAATGGGCGAGATACCAAGATATATTTCTATTAATGAATATGATGTTTCGGTAAAGAAAGATAATGCTGGAGAAATAGTTTCATATGCAAAAGCTCAGTTAGAAGTAGATGGAGACAAAATTTTGTGTGAGGGACAAGGGAATGGACCTGTCAATGCTCTGGATAATGCAATTAGAAAGAATGTTAATAAGCTTGCTAAATATTCAGAATATTTAAAAGATTTAAGACTTGTTGATTACAAAGTTAGAATTTTAAATACCGGTACAGAAGCTGTAACAAGAGTTAGTATTGAAAGTACTGATTCGAAAGGTGTTAACTGGTTTACTATTGGAGTATCACCAAATATCATTGATGCATCTTTCAAAGCTTTAGTAGATAGTCTGGATTATAAGTTATTTAAGGATAAAGCCCCTGGAAGTTTATAAGAATGAAAATTAAAAAATTTTCAGAAATACCATCCGATCTTAAAAGTAGAATAGGGGCAAAACCAATAGTTTGTTATCCAAATACCAATATTGAAGAAAAAAATTTAAGTGTTTTACATTCTGCCAGAGAACATCTGGTTAAAAAAGAAGAAATTATTATTCCTCCAAGAGATGCAAAAACATTTGAAGTTAAATATGGAGAGTTTTTTAGAATTGAAAGTGTAGAAGGGCCCCAGGTAGGAGATTTAAATTTATTTAATTTAAATAATTTAGAAGAAAAATTTTATTCAGGAAAAACAAGAGCTCTTTATGGCACACATCTTTCAGTAGGTGATAAAATGTTCAGCAGTTTTCCCTATCTTAGATCACTAGCAACAATTACCTGGGATACTTTAGATTGGTATGATTATGATAAGGATGGAGGATCGGTTCATGATGTAATTGGTACAAGATGTGATCCATATACATCAAAACTTTTGAGCGATAACGATTATCATTATTGTTGTCATTCAAATTTAACAAGAGCTTTGGTTAAAGAAAAGAATGTTCAATTAGACCATGCAGAAAAAATAGTTCATGATGTATTAAATGTTTTTATGTTAACTGGATTTACTAATGATACTAAACAATATTTTATGAAAGCAAGTCCTGCAAGACCTGGTGATTATTTAGAGTTTTTTGCTGAAACAGATTTATTAGGTGCTCTTTCTGCTTGTCCAGGAGGTGATTGTGGATCTGAACATTCATCTGATGTAGCAAAATGCTATCCATTAAAAATTTCTATTTGGACAGTAGATCCTAAATATTTAAATGATATCAAACCATCAGTCATTTCTAGTTATAACAGAAATCATGGCATAGATTAATGTCTGTTAATAATATTTTTTTCATTTTACACAAACCTCAACTCTCAGAAAATATAGGAGCTTGTGCGAGAGGTATGAAAAATTTTAATTTTAATAAACTTATTGTTATTGATCCAAAACCAATATTTCCAAATGATAAAATTTTAGCAACGTCAGTAGGAGCAAAAGATATAATCAATAAGGCAAAAAATTTTGAAAATTTAGAAAAATCTTTAAAAAATATTGATATTGTAATTGCAACATCAGCACGATTTAGAAATAAAAATATTAAACATATCCAAATAGAAGATTTAAAAAAAATAAATTATAAAAAGAAAATAGCTTTTTTATTTGGTTCAGAAGCATCTGGTTTGTCAAATAATGAAATAAGCTATGCAAATTATACTCTTCAAATTCCAACTAATCCTGATTTTAAATCATTAAATCTATCTCACAGCTTAATAGTAATTGCACAATATGTATCAAGCATAATTAATTCAAAAGCATCTTCTTTTAAGAAATCAAATAAAGTTAAATCAGCATCTAAAAAAGAGATAGTTGCTATGGCAAATCTTTGTATAAAGAATCTTGAAGAGATTAATTTCTTTAAATCAAAAGAGAAGAAACCGATAATGCTTGAAAACTTGAGGAATATTTTTTATAGGATGGAGTTGTCAACTAAAGAAACACGTATTTTATCAGGGGTATTTGCCAGTTTAGGTAAAAAACGTTGATTGACAAAATGATGAGTAAGTTTATAAAGCCCACTATTAAATGACAAAAAGATTAAACTCTAAACATAAAGTAGACAGAAGATTAAAAGTTAACCTTTGGGGAAGACCTAAAAGTCCTTTTAATACTAGAGCTTATGGACCAGGACAACATGGTCAAACAAAAACATCAAAGCCATCTGATTACGGAATACAGCTTCAGGCTAAACAAAAATTAAAGGCCTATTATGGCAACATTAACGAGAGACAATTTAGAAATATTTACAAAAAAGCAGCAATGCTCAAAGGAGATACTGGTGAAAACCTAATTGGCCTTCTTGAAAGAAGATTAGATGCTGTGATCTATAGAGCTAAGTTTGCAACAACAATTTTTTCAGCTAGACAATTAATCAATCATGGCCATGTAAAAGTAAATGGTAAGAAAGTGAATATTGGAAGCTATTTAGTTAGAGAGGAAGATTCGATTGAGATAAGAGATAAATCTAAACAACTTGCAATAATTGATATTGCCCTAGCAAATAAAGAAAGAGAAACTCCAGAATATATTCAGATGGATGAAAAAAATAAAAAGCTAAAGTTTGTTAGAGTTCCAAAATTTGAGGAAGTTCCATTTCCAATTGTCATGGAGCCTAATCTAGTTATTGAATATTATTCTAGATAATTAACTTTTTGTCTTAAAATTTATATTTTTGCTTTCAAAAAGTTTTGCAAGTTCACCACTTTCGTACATTTCTTTAACAATGTCACATCCACCTATAAATTCATTTTTAACATAAAGTTGTGGGATGGTTGGCCAATCACTAAAAACTTTAATACCCTCTCTTAAATTTTGATTTTCTAAAACATTTATACCTTTAAAATTTACTTCTAGTATTTTTAAAATATTTGAAGTAGCCATTGAAAATCCACATTGAGGAGCATCAGGTGTGCCTTTCATAAACAAACATACTTCGTTATTTTCAATTTCATTTTTTATTAAATCATTTGTTTGTTGATCCATTTTAACTCTCCTTTGTTTTAATTGCTAATGCATGTAGTTCATTGCCCATTCTACCTTTTAATGAGTTGTAAACCATTTTATGTTGCTCAATTTTACTTTTTCCAGAAAATTGAGGCGAGGTTACGGTAGCTGAATAATGATTTCCATCACCTGCCAAATCTTGTATTTCAACAATTGCATCTGGCATTGCCTCTTTTATAAAATTCTCAATTTCTTTTAAATCCATCGCCATTATTTACTCATATAGTTTGTAAGCCAACTTTTATTAGAAGTTGATAATTCGTCAATTATAACTTTTGTCTTATCATTAATATATAGTTCATTTTCATTAATTGTACCAAGTTCATCAAAATGGACTGCATTTTTATGCAATATATCAGCTACTTTTTTAAAATCTTTTTTGTTTATTTCTATAATATATCTTCCTTGATCTTCAGCAAACAAGTATTCTATTTCGTTAATTAAATATTTAGGTTTTTTAATATTTATTCCTTTTTTTCCTTTAATACACATTTTCGCTACTGCTGTAATTATGCCACCTAAGGAAACATCATGTGCACTTTTTATTAAATTATTATCAATCAATTTCAGTAATGTTTCACCATTATTTTTTTCATTAAATAGATTTACTTCGGGTGGAGGTCCATTTTTTTCATCTAAAATATTTCTTGCAAATAAACTTTGATCAATGTGTCCCTCAGTTTTTCCAATTACTAAAACTAAATTATCAACTTCTTTAAAATCCATAGTAATCATATTTTTATAATCTTTGATTAGCCCAACCCCACCAATTGCAGGCGTGGGTTTTATACCTTGATCTTTTGTTTGGTTGTAGAAAGATACATTTCCAGAAACTACTGGGAATTTTAAATATTCGCTAGCTTCACCAATACCTTGAACACATTCAACAAACTCACCCATATTTTCTTCATTTTCAGGACTACCAAAATTTAAACAATTCGTTATAGCAATAGGTTTTGCGCCAACAGATATAAGATTTCTAAAACTTTCACAAACCACTTGCTTTCCACCAGTTAAAGGGTGAGCCCAACAATAAACTGCAGAAGAATCTACCGAAGCAGCAACAGCTTTATCTGAACCATGAACTCTCACAACCCCTGCGTCTCCACCTGGCTTCTGTATAGTGTCTCCCATTACAGTATGATCATATTGTTGCCAAATCCATTCTTTGCTGCAAACGTTTGGATTAGCTAAAACTTTTTTTAATACATCAATAATTTTTAAATGTTTAATGTCTTCTTTTTTAATTTTATTTTTTTTAGGTAACTTTGCTTTTTTCCATTTTCGGTCATACATTGGAGAGTTTTCAACCAATGTATTAACAGGTATGTCTGCAACTTTTTCCTCATCAAAATAAAGTTCTATTTTTTTTGACTTAGTCGTTTTTCCAATTACTGCAAAATCTAAATTCCATTTATCAAATATTTTTTTTGCTTGTTCCTCTTTACCATTTTCTAAAACAATCAACATTCTTTCTTGGCTTTCAGAGAGCATAATTTCGTATGGTGTCATTTTGGTTTCTCTGCATGGTACTTTATTTAAATTTATTTCAATTCCAAGGTTTCCTTTTGAAGCCATTTCAATACTTGAAGAAGTTAATCCTGCAGCACCCATATCTTGAATGGCTATAATTGAGTCTCCTGCCATTAACTCTAGACAAGCTTCTAGTAAAAGTTTTTCAGTAAAAGGATCTCCAACTTGAACTGTTGGCTTTTTTTCCTCAATTTTTTCATCAAAACTAGCTGAAGCCATACTTGCTCCATGAATTCCATCTCTTCCTGTTTTAGACCCCACATAAATGACAGGTTTATTTAAACCAGCAGCTTTAGAATAAAAAATCTTATCTTTTTTGACTAATCCCAATGTCATAGCGTTAACCAAAATATTTCCGTTATACGAGCTATCAAAGCTTGTTTGGCCAGCGATTGTTGGAACACCTATGCAGTTTCCATAACCACCTATGCCATGAACAACACCTCTTAATAAATTTTTTGTTTTTTTATTTTGTGGTGACCCAAAATGAATGGAGTTCAGGTTAGCTATTGGTCTTGCGCCCATTGTAAATACATCTCTCATTATTCCTCCAACACCGGTAGCAGCACCTTGATAAGGTTCAATAAATGATGGGTGATTGTGACTTTCTATTTTAAAAACTATCGCATCATTATCCTCAATATCGATAACACCAGCGTTTTCTCCAGGACCTTGAATAACTTTCTTTCCTTTAGTAGGTAGTTTTTTTAGGTGTAATCTTGATGATTTATAAGAACAATGTTCATTCCACATTGCGGAAAAAATACCTAGCTCTGTGATATTGGGAATTCTCTTTAATAGCTCACAAATTTTAGCGTATTCATCTTTCCTTAAACCATGATCAACTGCTACTTGTTCGTTTACAATCATTTTAAGTTGTTTATTAAGTTTTTAAAAAATAATGATCCATCCTCACCTGATAAAGATGTATCAATCATTCTTTCAGGGTGGGGCATCATTCCTAGAACATTTTTTTCTTTATTAAATATACCAGCAATATTTTTTAAAGACCCATTAGGATTCAATTGATCTTCTATTTTTCCGTTTTCATCACAATAGTTAATAGCTATTTGATTATTATCTTCTATTTCTTTTAATTGATCATTGGTACAAAAATAATTTCCTTCATTATGCGCTATATGAAATTCTAAAACTTCATTATCAAGATTTTTAAAATATTTATTTTTTTTATCATTAATTTTTACAAAAACATTTTTACAAATAAATTCTAAATATTTGTTTCTAAGCAAAACACCTGGAACTAAACCAGTTTCTACCAATATTTGAAATCCATTACAGATACCCATAACCATACCTCCTGAATTTGCAAAATTAATTACAGATTGCATTATTTTTGATTTAGATGCCATACTTCCACATCTCAAGTAATCCCCATATGAAAAACCACCTGGCAATACAACTAAATCACTTTTGGGTAATTCAGCATCAGCATGCCAAACCATTTTATTTTTAAATCCAAACTTCTTCAAAGCAACATCCATGTCTCTGTCACAATTTGAACCAGGAAAAGTAATAACTGATGATTTCATTAATTACTTTGGATCAATAATTTTATAATTTTCAATTACAAGATTTGCCAAAAGTTTTTTGCACATTTCCTCAACTTTTGCTTTTGCTTTTTCATTATCAGTTTCTTTAGTGTCTATTTCAAAATATTTGCCTTGTCTAACTTCAATAATATTATCAAAACCCATTCCATCTAGAGTTTTGTGAATTACTTTTCCCTGTGGATCAAGAACATCTTTTTTTAAAGTAATGATTACAGAAATTTTCATCTTTTCTTTCTTTTTACTGATGAAAGTTGGGTGACATTTACAGCAGAAACATTTGATTGCTCATGGAGTATTCCAAGTCTTTTTGCAACTTCTGTATAAGCGGGAATAAGATCTCCTAAATCTTTTCTAAATCTGTCTTTATCAAGTTTTTTATCTGTTAAAGTATCCCACAATCTACATGTATCAGGGCTTATTTCATCAGCTAATACAATTTGATTTTTTTCACTTTCATGAGTGAAGCCAAATTCAACTTTAAAATCCACTAATTTTATTCCGACACCTCTAAACATTCCTAATAAAAAATCATTTAATCTAGATAGATTTTCATCTATCCAATCAAGCTGCATTACATTAAGCCAATTAAAGGTTAAAATATGCTCACGACTAATTATTGGATCTCCAAGCTTATCATCTTTAAGACAGTATTCTATTAATGGTCGTTCAAGTACGGTTCCTTCCTCGATACCCAATCTTTTAGTTAATGATCCGGTTGCAATATTTCTCACTATAAATTCTATAGGTATTATATCAACTAGCTTAACTAATTGTTCTCTCATATTAATTCTTTTTACTAAATGATTTTTAATTCCTACCTCAGATAAGTTTGAAAGTATGTGCTCAGATATTCTGTTATTTAAAACACCTTTACCTTCTATGGTAGTTTTTTTTTGATTATTGAATGCAGTTGCATCATCTTTAAAATATTGGATAACTAAATTTTTATCACTTGTTGCATAAATGATTTTAGCTTTACCTTCGTATAATTTTTTACCTTTTTTCATTATTTAAAAACTCTTCTAAAGATAAAATTTACATTTTTAAAGTGTTTAGAATAATCAAATATAGATTTTAGTTTTTTTGGGGAAATTTTACTCATTATAAATTTATCAGATGAAATGATGTCAATTAAGTTTAAATTTTGCGCAAAACATTTTTTTGCATAAGATTGTACTAATTTATAGGATTTTTCTCTGCTTAATCCTGTTTTAGTTAATTCCAACATAACTTCTTGAGAGAAAATTAAACCTTTTGTTAAATTTAAGTTTTCAAGCATTTTTTTAGGATAAACGATCATGTTATCTAAAATATTAGTAAGTCTAACTAATGCAAAATCAGTTGTTATATTGGCATCTGGTCCGATATTTCTTTCAACACTAGAATGTGAAATATCTCTTTCATGCCAAAGCGCTATGTTTTCAAGTGCTGGCATAACTGCACTTCTAACCATCCTAGCTAAACCTGTTAAATTTTCACTTAAAATAGGATTTTTTTTATGAGGCATTGCTGACGATCCTTTTTGATTTTTAGAGAAATATTCTTGAAGCTCATAAACCTCACTTCTTTGCAGGTGCCTTATTTCAACTGCTACTCTCTCTATAGATCCTGCAATAATTCCTAAAACAGAAAAATAGAATGCATGTCTATCTCTTGGAATTACTTGTGTTGAAATTGGTTCAACTTCTAGACCTAATTTTTTTGCCACATGTTTTTCAACATTTGGATTAATGTTAGCAAATGTTCCTACAGCACCAGATATTGCACAAGTTGATACTTCATCTATCGCATCTTTTAATCTATTTCTGTTTCTTTTAAATTCCTCATAAAATGAAGCTAATTTTAAACCAAATGTAATCGGCTCTGCATGAATACCGTGGCTTCTACCCATACAAGGTGTAAATTTATATTTTTTTGCCTGTTTTTTTAAAACTTTTAAAATCTGATCTATATCTTTTAAAATAATTTTACCTGATTGGACTAATTGAATATTAAAACTTGTATCCAAAACATCTGACGATGTCATTCCTTGATGCAGGTATCGTGCTTTGATACCAGCTTTTTCGGTTACAGAGGTAAGAAATGCTATTACATCATGTTTTACTTCAGATTCTATTTTGTGAATTCTGCTTACATTAATTTTAGCTTTTTTTTTAACTATTGTAGCAACACCTTTTGGAATTTGACCAAGTTTTTCCATTGCCTCTGCGGCTGCAACCTCAACATCTAACCAGATTTTGTATTTATTTTCTTCTGACCAAATATCAGTTAATTCTTTTCGCGAGTATCTTTTAATCATTAATTATAAGTATGGAGGCTTTGAATAACCTTTAGCAGATTCTGTAAAGATTTCATAACCATTTTCAGTAATTCCTAACGTATGTTCAAATTGTGCAGATAAAGATTTATCTTTTGTAACAGCTGTCCAACCATCATTCAACATTTTAACATCATATTTACCAGCATTTATCATAGGCTCTATAGTAAATGTCATACCAGGTCTTAATTCCATGCCAGTATTTTTTCTACCATAATGAAGAATATTTGGTGGCTCATGAAATGTAGTGCTTATTCCGTGACCACAAAAATCTCTAACGACTGAAAAACCTTTTTCTTCCACAAAAGATTGTATCTCATAACCAATATCTCCTAATTTAATTCCAGGTTTTAAAATTCTAATAGCTCTCATCATAGATTCGTAAGTTGTATCAATAAGGTTGTTTAATTTTACTGGAGTTTTTCCAATGCAAAACACTCTGCTTGTATCTCCATAATGCTCATCAACAATTGCTGTCACATCTACATTCACAGCATCACCTTCTTGTAAAATTCTATTTGATGGTATTCCATGGCATATGACATGATTCAAGGATGTACATAGCGACTTTGTAAAGCCTCTATAATAAAGTGGGGCAGAGTAGCCACCATTATCTCTAATAAATTCATATCCTAGTTTATCGATATGATCAGTCGAGACACCTTCTTTAATATTTTCAGTTAACATATCTAAAGTTCTTGCAGCGAGGTTGCCTGCAATTCTCATTTTTTCAAACTTTTCTTTATAATCAGTCATCTATAATTTTTAATTTTTTATCTATAAAAATTTTTTTAGAACTTATATCACATCTATATGCTAAAAAATTTACACCAGCTTTTTTAGCTATTAAATAGTTCTTATAATATAGTTCATCTATGTCTTTAGCTATTTTAAAATATTTCATATTTTGGATTTGAACTAAAAATATTAAGTATGTTTTATAACTTTTTTTTATGGCATCAATAAGGGTTAATAAATGCTTAATTCCTCTTGATGTTGGTGCATCTGGAAATTCAGCAGTATCCTTATTTCTAAATAAAGTAACATTTTTAACCTCAACAAACATTTTTTGACCTTTTTTTTCTAACAAAAAATCAAATCTTGTTTCCTTATTAAAAAAAACCTCAGGTTTAATAATGTCATTATTCTTGAGTTCATTTACTAGATTGTTTTTGAGACCATGCTCAACTATTCTATTTGCCATATGAGTGTTCACTCCAACCAAATTTTTTCTAGATTTAATAATTTCCAATCCATATTTAAGTTTTCTTTTTGGATCATTATTAGGAAGCATGTAAACTTCATTACCCTCATCTAGTAAACCTTTCATTGATCCTGTGTTAGGACAGTGAGCTGTGACAATTTCTTTACCTAGCTGCACATCAGTAAAAAACCTTTTATAACGTTTGATTAATTTGCCTTTTATTAAAGACTTGGTAAATTCCATTAGTAAATTATATATTTCATATGAATAAAAAAGTAAAAGTTAATGCTTCAATTTTAATAATAGGTAATGAAATTTTATCTGGAAGAACCCAGGATACGAACACATCTACTTTAGCAATCTGGCTAAATTCAATCGGTGTTAATGTTGGTGAAGTTAGAGTAATACCTGATGTTCAAGATATTATTGTTGATACTTTAAATTTACTTAGGTCAACATATGATTACGTTTTTACAACTGGTGGTATTGGTCCTACTCATGATGATATTACAGCTCAATCAGTGTCAAAAGCTTTTGGAATAAAATATGAAGTTCATAAAGAAGCTTTTAAAATATTAGAAGCTTATTACCAACCGGGTGAATTTAATGAAGGCAGACAAAAAATGGCTTGGTTGCCAGAGAATGCAAATTTAATTTTAAACCCAACAAGTGGTGCACCAGGTTTTAATGTTGAAAATGTTTTTTCATTACCAGGGGTTCCATCCATTTTAAAATCAATGTTAGGTGGTTTGACTAATAGAATAGTAGGGGGAAAGCCTATCAAAAGTCTTACTATAAGCTTAAGAACTGTTGAAAGTGAAATAGCAAATTCATTAACCAAGGTTCAAAATAACAATATAGATGTAGAAATTGGAAGTTATCCTTTTTTTCATGCAGGTAAATTAGGTGTATCAATTGTGATAAGATCAGAAGATCAGAATAAAATTGATGATTGTAATTCTCAAATTTTAAAATTTGTTAATGAAAAAAAAATTGAGGTAGTAGATAGATAATGCTGTATTTTGCTTATGGTAGTAATCTTCATCATTTTCAAATGAAACGTAGATGCAAAGACAGTATTTTTTTAAAAAAAATAAATTTAAAAGATTTTAAATTAACCTTTAGAAGCAAATATAGAGCTGCAGATATAGAGGCAAAAAAAAATTCAATTGTACCAGGTGCTTTATTTGAAATTTCTAAAAGTGATGAAAAAAAATTAGATGTGTATGAAGATTTTCCAATACTATATAAAAAACATTATTTTTATTATTATGGAAAGAAAGTGATGACTTATACAATGGCTAAAAAATCTCCATTCAAATTTCCAACTGAAAGATATTTAAATGTTGTAAAAAAAGGATATCGAGATTGTAAACTTGATAAAAGATTTTTACATAAAGCACTAAGAACATAAGTAAGACTAAAGATAATATTTATTATCCTCATTAACAGCTTTTTCTAATCTCAATAAAAAATCTGGGATAGCGCTTTTAACTCTGCTCCAAGTTGGAATAAATGGAGCATCCATCGGATTTAAATAAAAATCTTCTCCTGCTTTAATTATATTTTTTGAAAATAATTCAACTGCTTTTTCTTCAGAATGTGAATCAAATTTCAAACCATTCATTTCAGCATCACCTCGATAAGCGTCAATTAAATCAAGTGCTGACCTATAGTATGTTGCTTTAAGTGATCTTAATTCTTCTCTGCTAAACGAGTGACCTTGTGTAGCAAGTTTTTTTATAAAGGTCTTAATTATATCAATGGACATTCTTGATAAACCTTTATTTTCATCATCAATAGATAAATCCTGATGTTTATGGTCATAAGTATCAGCTAAATCAACCTGACAGATATTTTGTGGAGAAAAGTTTCTTTGCATTTCTGACAAAATTCCAATTTCTATTCCCCAGTCTGATGAAATTCTTAATTCTGGGAGAATATTTCTTCTAAAAGAAAATTCTCCAGCTAGTGGATATTTAAATGATTTCATAAAATCTAAATATTCACTTTTACCTATGGTTTTTTCTAAAGCGTTTAATAATGGGAAAACTAATAGCCTGGCTACTCTTCCATTCATTTTGTTATCTGCTACCCGAGGATAGTAACCTTTACAAAATTCAAAATTAAATAATGGATTAACTACTGGATAAAATAATTTTGCTAACATTCTTCTATCATATGTTTTTATATCACAATCATGTAAAGCGACAGATCTTGCACTATTTCTTGCTATAGACATTCCAATGCAGTACCAAACATTTCTGCCTTTGCCTTTTTCATTTGGTGCTAATGCTTTTTTTTGTAATTCTTTATCTAATTTTTTTAAATTTGGACCATCGTTCCAAAGTATTGTGAATGGAGTTTCCAATTTTTCAAAAAATGTCCATGCCTTTCTGGCTTGTTTTTCATTAGCTTGATCAAGTCCTATTATTATGTGATGTAGATAATTAGTTTGAGCAATTTCAGAAACAATTTTTGGTAATGCATCTCCATTTAATTCGCTATAAAGACAAGGTAATATAAGTTCCATTTTTCTCTCTTTTGAAAAACTTAAAAGCTCTTTTTCTATTTGCTTTGTTGACTTTGTTCCAAAGTCATGAAGTGTTGAAATAATACCATTTTGCAAAAAATCACTCATAATTTATCTTATTAATTTTCGTTTATTTTAACTAGAGCCATTTTAATCACATCAGCCCAGCCTTCAGGAGATGGCTTATTTGTTGTTATTAAATTATTTATAGGAATTTCATCTAAAGTGAATTTATCATTAAATACTAAGCATGGAAAATCACTCTTTTTTAGCATGTCTAAATCATTGTAATTATCACCAACAGCTATTGTTTTTATATTTTTATTAATTTTTTTTAAAAATCTTACAAATATTTGAAGAGCTTTAGCTTTACTAACCCTATCAGTTAAATTAATAACCCTACCTCCTTCTTGTAAATAAAGACCTTCATTTTTAATTATCTTTGACAATTCATTTCTATGATTTTTGGTTCCTTCAAATACAAATGGAATAGTGTATTTACGATTTAAAGCCAAATTTAGTTTTTTATCTTCTAAACCAAAAACTAAACTTTGTTTTTTTTTACTCATTTTATATACCCATTTGCATTCATTTTGAAGGTTTAATGGAACTATATTTTTAAAAATATTAAAAATATCATCTTTTTCTCTACTAAGAATTAATTCTTTAGGTAAATCTGGATTTAATAAGTCTAAGCCATTAATAGCTGCTCCATTTTCAGAAATAAAAGGTAAATTTGATCCTAACTCGTAATTAAATTCTAAAATTTCTTTCTCAGTTTTACTAGTATTCGGTATTATAAAAATACCTTTTGATATTAGCTGTTTTAAATAGTCTTTTATTTCATCAAATTTAAATGTATCTCTATGAAGCAGGGAACCGTCTAGGTCAGTAAATATCAAAACTTTGAATGCTTTTTCCATTAATTGATATTTATAAAATATTCTAATAAATAACAATTTTACTAATTAGACTTGTTGAATTATAAATATTAGCATAAATACTCATGAAATTCACAAATGCCCTCGTGGTGAAATTGGTAGACACAAAGGACTTAAAATCCTTGCCGCTTGCGGAGTGCCAGTTCGAGTCTGGCCGAGGGCACCACTAAATGAGCAAACCTCATATTATTTCAGATAAAAATAAGAAATCTTTAAAATTTAAAAATTTATTAATAAAAAAAATTAAGTTTAGTAATTTAAAAAAAAAAAATCTGATTATTGTTATTGGTGGTGATGGCTTCATGCTTCAAACGCTTAAAAAAAATAAAAATTCTAACAAACATTTTTATGGGATCAATTCTGGAAATTATGGATTTCTAATGAATAAATTTTCATCTAAAGATATTATTAAAAATTTATCAAAAGCAAACCTGGTTACAATTTCTCCTCTAGAAATGGTAGTTAAAACTAGAAATAATCAAATTAGAAGATCTATAGCAATTAATGAAGTATCTGTTCTTAGACAAAGTAGGCAGGCTGCTTCATTGTCAATTAAACAAGGTTCAAGAAAAATAATTAAAAAATTAGTTTCAGATGGTGTATTAGTGTCAACACCCGCAGGAAGCACAGCCTATAATCTTTCAGTTCATGGGCCCATCTTAAGTCTTAATTCAAAAAAATTATCAATATCACCAATAAGTGCATTTAGACCAAGAAGATGGAAGGGTAAAATAGTTAATGATAAAACTAAAATAGTTATAACTAACTTAAACCCAACTAAGAGACCTATTAGTTCAGTTGCTGACAATTTAGAGGTAAGAAATGCTAAATCAATTACAATAAAAACTAATAACAAAATAAAGTTTAATCTTCTTTATGATAAAAATAGAAGTCTACAAAAAAAGATTAAAATTGAGCAAATTAGAAGAGAGACTAGTTAGATAAATGAAAAAAATCAATCCAATAATTCTTGTAGTCATTATTTTAGTTGGAGGTTTTTGTGCTTTTAAAATTATGTCTTTTCTGGGTTGTTACGTTCGTATTGAAGATGCAAACGAGTGCTGGAAATTAATAGCTTGGTAGATCAAATGACAAAAGTTTTAGATATTGTGGTTTTTGGTTTATGACACTTGAGATTATTATAATTTTATTAACTGTCGTGTTAGCAGTTTATTTTTTATTTAGACCTATATCCAAAAAAGAAAAAGAGCGGTTCGAAGATAAAGATAATTGGAGAGGTGGATTTTAAGACATTTAAATTAAACGACTACTTGATAACCATAGTAGTTCGACACTTCCTCGACACAATATTTAAAAGTTTTTATCTTTGGTAAATTAATTAGTGTTAATTTTATTGAGTGATGGTGCCCCCGCACGGATTCGAACCGCGGACCTATTGATTACAAATCAATTGCTCTACCAGCTGAGCTACAAGGGCATGCGCAATAATTATTAATTATTTGTTAAATAATCAACTCTTTTTTTTTATATAACTAAGGTGATGAAACACTATTGCGGCACTATTTGAGATATTTAAACTTTCTATATCCTCATTAATATTAATTTTAACAAAAAAATCTGCATATTTAGCTGTATGCTGTCTCATACCAAATCCTTCTGATCCAAATAGAAGGATGTTATTTCCTTCCCATTTTATTTCTGTAAAATCTTTTTGACCTTTTGCATCAAACCCATAAACCCAGAAATTTTTTTCTCTTAAATTTTTTAAAGTAGAATTAATATTTGATACCTGAAATATATTTACGTGTTCCATGCATCCACTAGCTGATTTATACATCAATTTACTATCACGTGGAAAATGTCTTTCTTTAATTATCAATCCATCAATGTCAAATGATGCAACACTTCTGATTAATGAACCAATATTTCTTGGATCACTAACCTCATCTAGACAGACAAGTGTTAAATTATTTTTATCTTTTATAAATTGTTTTAGATCTGGTTGATCCAAATGTTCAATCTCGGCAACATAACCATTATGCATTAATTGTTCTTTAGAAGTATATTTGTCTAATTCTTTTTTAGATTTAAAGTAAACTTTAACATCCTCTAAAATATTTTTATTTGGGTTTTTTCTATGAATATTTTTTTTAGACTCCTCCGTTAAAAATACTCTTAAAACCTTTCTTTTAGGGTTTTTAAGAGCCTCAATAACTGCGTGTTGACCAACAATGAAAAATGATGATTTATTCATAAATTTTTATCTGTTTTATACGGTTTTTTTAATATTTTCCTATTAAATCACGTGTTGCATTTGCATAAATAAAATATATAAAACGCTTGTTATTTGAAGCTTTATTGAACAAGGGGACACTTCCCCATAGGAGGGGTTCCAGAGCGGTCAAATGGGGCGGGCTGTAAACCCGTTGACTTCGGTCTTCGAAAGTTCGAATCTTTCCCCCTCCACCAATTAATAAATTTTAAATAACATGGAGTGTTACTCTTGGGGTTGTGCGGGTGTAGTTCAATGGTAGAACGCTAGCCTTCCAAGCTGGATGTAAGGGTTCGATTCCCTTTACCCGCTCCAAGAAAATAAAATTGAAAAATGAAAACAAATAAACTGAGGTAAAAACGTAATGTCAAAAGAAAAATTTGTAAGAAATAAACCCCACTGTAACATAGGGACTATTGGTCATGTCGACCATGGTAAAACAACTCTTACTGCCGCGATTACAAATGTATTAGCACAAGCGGGCGGCGGAACTGCAGTTGCTTACGATCAGATTGATAAAGCACCTGAAGAAAAAGAGAGAGGTATAACAATTTCAACAGCACACGTAGAGTATGAAACTGAAAAAAGACACTATGCTCACGTAGACTGTCCTGGTCACGCTGACTATGTTAAAAACATGATTACTGGTGCTGCACAAATGGATGGAGCAATCTTAGTTGTTAATGCAGCTGATGGTCCAATGCCACAAACAAGAGAACATATTCTTTTAGGAAGACAAGTTGGTATTCCTGCAATTGTTGTTTACTTGAATAAAGTAGACCAAGTTGACGATAAAGAAATGATAGAACTTGTTGAAGAAGAAATTAGAGAACTTTTAACTTCATACAAATACCCAGGTGATAAAACACCAATCGTTAAAGGTTCGGCTTTAGCAGCAGTTGAAGGTAGAGACGATGAAATTGGGAAAAATTCAATTTTAGAATTAATGAAAGCTGTTGATGAACATATTCCACAGCCAGCTAGAGAAGTTGATAAACCATTTTTGATGCCAGTTGAGGACGTATTCTCAATTTCTGGAAGAGGAACAGTTGCAACTGGAAGGGTTGAGTCTGGTGTAATTAAAACCGGTGAGGAAGTTGAAATAGTTGGAATTAGAGAAACTAAAAAATCAGTTTGTACTGGAGTTGAGATGTTTAGAAAACTTTTAGATTCTGGTGAAGCTGGTGATAACGTTGGAATTTTATTGAGAGGTATTGAAAGAACCGATATCGAAAGAGGTCAAGTTCTGTGTAAGCCTGGCTCAATTACTCCACACACTAAATTTGAGGCTCAAGCGTATGTACTTAAAAAAGATGAAGGTGGAAGACATACTCCATTCTTTACTAAGTACAGACCGCAGTTTTATTTTAGAACAACAGATGTTACAGGTGAAGTAGAATTACCAGCTGGAACTGAAATGGTTATGCCAGGTGATGATGCTAAATTTACTGTTAAACTTATTACTCCAATTGCTATGGCAGAGAAATTAAACTTTGCTATCAGAGAAGGTGGAAGAACTGTTGGAGCAGGAGTAGTAACTAAAATTATAGAGTAACTCTATAAATAGGAGTGTAGCTCAATTGGTAGAGCGCCGGTCTCCAAAACCGGAGGCTGAGGGTTCGAGTCCCTCCGCTCCTGCCAATTTGAGCTTATAAATTATGAGAAACCCGATTAAATTTATTCAGGAAGTTAAGCAAGAGGCCTTTAAGGTTACTTGGCCAACCTGGAAAGAGACTTTACAAGGTGCTTTGATGGTTTTTGTTATGGCAGTTGTTATGTCTTTATTTTTTCTTCTTTTAGATCAGGTTTTAAAATTTTTCTTAGAACTTTTACTCAAAGTGAGTATTTAATGAAAAATTGGTATATTGTTCAGTCACATTCTAGTTTTGAGAATAAAGTAGCCTCTTTAATTAAAGAGGAGGCAGATAAAGCTAAAATTGCTGATAAGTTTGAAGAGATTATTGTACCTACCCATGATGTTACTGAAGTAAAAAGAGGCAAAAGAATTCAAAGAAAAAAGAAATACTTTCCTGGATATGTATTAATAAAAAGCGAGATGGATAATAATATTTATCACATGATTAAGAATATAAAGAGGGTTAGTGGTTTCTTGGGCACAAAAGGTATTCCTGTTCCAGTTTCAGATAAAGAAGTAGAGAAGATTTTAGGTCAGATTAAAGATGGTGTTGCTCAGCCAAAATCTGGAGTAGATTACAGCGTAGGTGAAAAAGTTCAGGTTGTAGATGGTCCATTTGCATCATTTACTGGAATGATTGAAGAAATTGACGAAGAAAAAGCTAGACTTAAGGTGTCAGTTTCTATATTTGGTCGTCCTACACCTGTAGATTTAGAATATAATCAGGTTGAGAAAGTAAGTTAATGGCAAAAGAAATTAGTGGATTTATAAAATTACAAATTAAAGGTGGTCAAGCTAATCCAGCTCCCCCAGTTGGCCCTGCATTAGGTCAACGTGGTGTAAATATTATGGAGTTTTGTAAAGCTTTCAATGATAAAACTAAGTCAATGGCAGGTAAGCCTGTTCCAGTAGAAATTACTGTATATAAAGATAAAAAATTTGATTTTAAAATTAAATCACCTCCGGCATCTTTTTATATTAAAGAAGCAGTAAAACTTAAAGGTGGATCTAAAGAACCCGGTAGAAATATTGTTGCTACAATTTCGAAAAAACAATTAGAGAGCATAGCTAAAGAAAAAATGAATGATTTAAACGCTCATGATATTGAGGAAGCTATAAAAATTATTGCAGGATCAGCAAGATCAATGGGTATTGAGGTTAAAGAATAATGGCATCTAAAAGATTTAAAAAATTACCTGAAAAGACTAAAGACTTAAGCGCAGAGACTATTGAAAAATTATTACCTGATCTTAAAAAAAACTGTACAACTAAATTTGATGAGTCTTTAGATTTAAGTTTTCAAATAAACAACAAGCAAAAGAAAAGTGAAGTTAATATTAGAACTGTAGTTAATTTGCCCGGTGGAACAGGTAAGAAAGTTAAAGTTGCTGTAGTTTGTGAGGATAACAAAACTCAAGATGCAAAAGATGCAGGTGCAGATATTGTGGGTGGGGATGAGTTTGTTGAAAGAATTAAAGGTGGAGAATTAAATTTTGAAAAATTAATTTGTACTCCAGGAATGATGATTAAACTTTCAAAATTAGGGAAAGTTTTGGGTCCAAAAGGTTTAATGCCTAATCCTAAGCTTGGTTCAGTTTCTGAAAATATTAAAGAAGCTGTAACTAACGCTAAATCTGGTCAAGTAGAAATTAGAAACGATAAAGATGGAAACATAGGTGTTAGCATTGGTAAAAAATCTTTTAGTGATGATCAATTACTAAAAAACTATAATGCAATTTTAGATGCTTTAGAAAAAGAGAAATCAAACAATACATTAAAAGGCGATTTAATTAGAAGTGTTTTCGCTACTTCAACAATGGGTGTTTCATATAAAGTTAAATTAGGGAAATCGATATAGTTATGATGAACAAAGAACAAAAGAAAAATTATATTGAAGAAATGACTAGCAAATTTGAAAACAGCAAAGCTGTTATGGTTACTCATTATCAAGGTTTAACCATGACTCAACTAGATGAATTAAGATCCAAAATGAGAGAACATGGAATTGTATTTAAAATAACAAAAAATAGAATTACAAAATTAGCTTTAGAAAAAACAAAGTGTAAAGATCTATCAAATTTATTTACTGGTCCTACGGCAGTTGCATTTGGAGAGGACGCTATAATGTCTGCAAGAATTCTTTCAAAATTTGCAAAAGATAACGAAAACTTAAAATTAATTGGTGGAATAATGGATAATGAAGTCTTAGATTCGGCTGGTGTCCAGAATGTAGCAAGTTTACCTACATTAGATGAAGCAAGAGCCAATATTGTGGGTATTTTGAACGCTTCTGCATCTAAATTAATCAGTATTTTGCTTGCACATTCAGAAAAAATGAGTAGTTTGTCCGCAGAAAATTCTGAAACACAACCCAAAGAGTAAAACATATGCCTGACCTAAACAAAATTATTGAAGATCTATCAAGTTTGACAGTTGCAGAAGCAGCTGAACTTTCAAAACAATTAGAAGAAAAGTGGGGAGTAACTCCAATGGCAGCAGCAGCTCCAGCAGCAGCAGGTGGTGCAGCTCCAGCAGAAGATAAAGATGATTTTACAATCATGTTAGTTTCTGCAGGTGATAAAAAAATTAATGTTATCAAAGAAGTAAGAGCAGCTACTTCATTAGGTTTAAAGGAAGCTAAAGATCTTGTTGAGGGAGCACCGAAAGAAGTTAAGTCTGGTGTAAATAAAAAAGACGCTGAAGAGATCAAAGCTAAACTGGAAGCTGCTGGCGCTAAAGTAGAACTTAAATAAATTAAATAGAAAGAATTCGAATACTGATTATTTTTAATCAGTATTTATAAACATAGATGCAATTATCTTTTACTGAAAAGAAAAACATTAGAAAAAGTTTTGGTAAACTAAAAGAAAGTTTATCTATACCTAACTTAATTGAAGTACAAAAAAATTCGTACAAAGAATTAACAGATTTTAATGTTGAAGCAGCTGAACTTACCAAAGGTTTTGATAGAGTATTTAAAAGTATTTTTCCGATTGAGGATTTAAATGATAAAGCAACTTTAGAATATGTTTCGTATAGATTAGAAAAACCAAAATTTGATGTTGAAGAATGTATAGCAAGAGGTCTTACATATTCATCAGCTCTTAAGTGTACTTTAAGATTGGTAGTTTACGAAATAGATCAAGAAAATAATACAAAAGATATTTTATCAGCTAAAGAACAAGAAGTATATATGGGCGAAGTTCCTATGATGACTAATAGTGGAACTTTTATAACTAACGGTGTTCAAAGAGTTGTAGTTAATCAAATGCACAGAAGTCCAGGTGTATTTTTTGATCATGACAAAGGAAAAACTCATGCAAGTGGTAAACTTTTGTTTAATTGTAGAGTAATACCTAACAGAGGTTCATGGTTAGATTTTGAATATGATGTTAAGGATTTTCTATATTTTAAAATTGACAGAAAAAAGAAAATTTTTTCATCTACTTTATTATTAGCTTTAGGTTATACAAAATCAGAAATTGTTGATGAGTTCTATGAGAATGAACAGTATAATTTTGATCCAAAAACAGAAAAATGGAAAACTAAATTTAATCCTGAAAACTACAAAGCAAAAAATTTCTCAGAAGAAGTAATTGATGCAAAAACTGGTGAAGTAGTAATTAAATTAGGTGACAAGATTAATTTTTTAAGTGCAAAAAAATTAGCTAATGATGGTTTAAAAGACATACTAGTTTCTAGAGAGTCCTTGTTTGGTAAATTTTTACACAGAGATGTCAAAGTCAATGAAGAAGAGGAAGGGGTATTTAAAATTGGGACTGAATTAAATGATACAATTATTCAACAAATTTTAGATGCAAATATACATACACTTCAAATTTCTGTTACAAACTCTATAAATAAAGGACCTTATCTACTTACAACTATTATAGCTGATAAAAACAATACTAAAGACGAAGCCATCACGGAAATTTATAAAATGCTAAGACCTGGTGAGCCACCAACCATTGAGATAGCAACTCAAATATTTAATAATCTTTTCTTTAGCTCAGACAGATATGATTTGTCTGATGTTGGAAGAGTTAAAATGAACTCAAGATTAAACCAAGAATGTTCTGATAAAATTACCATATTAAGAAATGACGATATCATAGCAATTATTCATAAAATGTTGGATTTACGTGATGGTAAAGACGATGTTGATGACATTGATCACCTAGGAAATAGAAGAGTTCGTTCTGTTGGAGAACTAGTAGAGAATCAAGCTAGAATTGGCGTTTACAGAATGGAAAGAGCAATTAAGGAAAAAATGACAACTTTAGATGTTGAGTCAGCAATGCCACAAGATCTAATTAATGCAAAACCATTAACAGTTTCATTGAAAGATTTTTTTGCAAGTTCACAATTATCTCAGTTTATGGATCAAACAAATCCTTTATCTGAAATTACTCATAAAAGAAGAGTTTCAGCGTTAGGTCCGGGTGGTTTAACAAGAGAAAGAGCAGGTTTTGAAGTCAGGGACGTCCATCCAACTCACTATGGAAGAATTTGTCCAATTGAAACACCAGAGGGTCCAAATATTGGTTTGATTAATAGTTTATCTACTTATGCAAAAATTAATAAGTATGGATTTATTGAAAGTCCATATAAAAAAGTCAAAGACGGTGTTGTTCAAGATAAAGTGGAATACTTATCAGCAATGGAGGAAACAAAATTCACTATTGCTCAAGCAAATACAAAACTTGATAAAAATGGAAAAATTACTGAAGAACTAGTTTCATGCAGACAAAATCTAAACTTTCTTTTAGCTAAACCTGACTCTATTGACTACATAGACGTTTCACCAAAACAATTAGTTTCAGTTGCAGCATCATTAATACCATTCTTAGAAAATGATGATGCAAACAGAGCCTTAATGGGATCAAACATGATGAGGCAGGCAGTTCCATTATTAAAACCCGAGTCGCCACTTGTTGGTACAGGAATTGAAAGTGATGTTGCTTTAGACTCTGGTGTAACTATTGTTGCTAAGCGTGATGGAATTGTTGATAAAATAGATGGTAAAAGAATTGTTATAAAAGTAACAGAAGAAACAGATTTTAGTAAGTCTGGTGTAGACATCTATAACCTTCAAAAATTTAAAAGATCAAACCAAAACACTTGTATAAATCAAAGACCACTGGTTAGAGTTGGTGACAAAGTTAAATCTGGAGATATTATTGCCGACGGTCCTTCAACGAAGTTAGGTGAACTTGCCTTAGGCAAGAATGTTACTGTAGCTTTCATGCCGTGGCAAGGTTACAACTTTGAAGACTCGATCCTTATTTCAGAAAGATGTGTTACAGATGACGTATTTACATCTGTTCATATTGTTGAATACGAAATAATGGCGAGAGATACAAAGCTTGGTGAAGAAGAAATAACAAGAGATATACCAAATGTAAATGAAGAGGCTTTAAAAAACCTTGATGAATCAGGAATAGTTTATATTGGTGCAGAGGTAAATGCTGGAGATATTTTAGTGGGTAAAGTTACTCCAAAAGGAGACTCAGCATCTGGTCCAGAAGAAAAATTATTAAGATCAATTTTTGGAGAAAAAGCTATCGATGTAACTGATACATCTTTAAGAATGTCTAGAGGATCAAGTGGAACAGTAGTTGATGTAAGAGTATTTAATAGACATGGAATTGAGAAAGATGAAAGATCAATAACTATTGAAAGAGCTGAAATTGAACAAGTTCAACAAGATAAAATTGTTGAGGAAGAAATATTAGAAAGAAGTATTAAACAAAGAGCTTCACAATTTTTGTCAGGATCATCTTTAACAAAAAAAGTAAAAGATTTATCAGAAGGAACTAAGTTAGATTTTGATACAATTAATCAACTATCGATTAATGATGTCTTCAAAATCACTGTAGGAAATGTAAATGATGAAGCAACATTAGCTCAATTAAAAGATCAATACAATAAAGCCAAACAAGACATAACAGAGAGATTTGAGGACAAAGTTTTAAAAATTAGAAGTGGTGATGATTTGTTACCAAGTGTTATGAAAATGGTAAAAGTTTTCGTTGCTATTAAAAGAAGATTAAGACCTGGTGATAAAATGTCAGGAAGACATGGAAATAAAGGAGTTGTAAGTAAAATTGTACCTGTTGAAGATATGCCATACAGAGAAGATGGTAGACCAGTTGATATTGTATTAAACCCTCTGGGTGTTCCAAGTAGGATGAACGTTGGACAAATTTTAGAGACACACTTAGGTTGGGCATGCAAAGAATTTGGTGAACAAGTTAAAAATTTAGTTAACGAAAACAACAAAAAAATTGAAAGAACAGAAAAAATCGAAAAATTCTTAAGATCTGTTTATGGAGAAGAAATTTTTAATGATAAAGTTGACAAGTTAAGCAAGAATGAATTCAAAGATCTTTGCGAAAATTTACAAAATGGTATAGCAATCTCAACACCTGTTTTTGATGGTGCTAAAGAAAAAAATGTTACTGAGATGCTTGAACTAGCAAATTTACCTGGATCTGGACAAACATATTTATGGGATGGAAGAACAGGTGAGAAGTTTGATAGACCAGTTACTGTTGGAATAATCTACATGCTAAAACTTCACCACTTAGTTGAAGATAAAATTCATGCAAGATCTACAGGGCCTTATAGTTTGGTTACACAACAACCACTTGGTGGTAAAGCACAATTAGGTGGTCAAAGATTTGGTGAAATGGAAGTATGGGCACTTGAGGCATATGGTGCATCATACACATTACAGGAAATTTTAACTGTTAAATCTGATGATGTTGCAGGAAGAGTTAAAGTTTATGAAACTATAGTTAAAGGTGAGGAAAACTTTGAGTCAGGAATACCAGAGTCATTTAACGTTTTAGTTAAAGAAATTAAATCATTAGCATTAAATGTGGAGCTTAATTAATGAAAAAAGAATTAACAGATCTATTTAAGGGAAGCGAAATTTCAGAAGCTCAAAATTTTAATAGTATTAAAATTTCACTTGCTAGCCCAGAGAAAATCAAATCATGGACATTTGGTGAAATTAAAAAGCCTGAAACAATTAATTATAGAACGTTTAGACCTGAAAAAGATGGTTTGTTCTGTGCAAGGATTTTTGGACCAATAAAAGATTATGAGTGTTTATGCGGTAAGTATAAACGAATGAAATTTAGAGGAATTATATGTGAGAAATGTGGTGTTGAGGTTACAAAATCAAATGTAAGAAGAGAAAGAATGGGCCATATTAATCTTGCTACACCGGTAGCACATATTTGGTTCTTGAAGTCTCTTCCAAGCAGAATTGCTTTAGCAGTAGACATGAAATTAAAAGAAATAGAGAGAGTTCTTTATTTTGAAAACTTTATTGTAATAGAACCTGGTTTAACTGGTTTACAAAAAAATCAACTTTTAAATGAAGAAGAATTAGCAAAATACCAGGATGAGTTTGGTGAAGAAAGTTTTACAGCAGGAATTGGAGCAGAAGCTGTTCTTGAGATGCTGAAAAATTTAGATTTAGAATTAGAAAGAAAAAATCTTGTTAGCTTTATTAAAGAAACTAAATCAAAAGTTAACGAAGAAAGAGCGATTAAAAGATTAAAATTAATAGAGTCATTTATTGAAACAGGTCAAAAACCAGAGTGGATGATTATGACTGTAGTACCAGTTATACCGCCAGAATTAAGACCATTAGTTCCTCTAGATGGCGGCAGATTTGCTACTTCAGATCTTAACGATTTATACAGAAGAGTAATTAACAGAAATAACAGATTAAAAAGATTAATGGATCTTAAAGCTCCAGATATCATTGTAAGAAATGAAAAAAGGATGCTTCAAGAGTCTGTAGATGCTCTATTTGATAACGGTAGAAGAGGCAGAGTAATAACAGGAACAGGTAAAAGACCACTTAAATCTCTTGCTGAAATGTTAAAAGGTAAACAAGGAAGATTTAGACAAAATTTGTTAGGTAAACGAGTTGATTATTCAGGACGATCAGTAATCGTTGTGGGTCCTGATTTAAAATTACATGAGTGTGGTTTACCGAAAAAAATGGCTCTTGAGTTATTTAAACCATTTTTATACGCAAGATTAAATAAATTAGGCTTAGCTTCAACGATTAAACAAGCTAAAAAATTAGTTGAAAAAGAGACAAATGCAGTTTGGGACGCTTTAGAATTAATAGTTAGAGAGCATCCAGTACTTTTAAATAGAGCACCAACACTTCATAGGCTTGGAGTTCAAGCTTTTGAGCCAAAATTAATTGAAGGAGATGCAATTGAATTACACCCTTTAACTTGTGCAGCATTTAATGCTGACTTTGATGGTGACCAAATGGCAGTACACGTGCCGTTAAGTTTAGAAGCACAATTAGAGGCAAGAATTTTAATGTTATCTACAAATAATATTCTTTCTCCATCAAACGGTAAACCAATTATTGTTCCTAGTCAGGATATGATTTTAGGAATCTACTATCTGTCACAAGAACCTATATCTGATAAACCAGCTGGATACTTTACAAATTCAGATCAAATTGAATTTGCATTATCATCTGGTCAAATAAATGTACATAGCACTATCATTTCAAGATTTGAGACTGTAGATGATCAAAGTAATAAAAAAATGGAAAAATATACTTCTACAGCTGGAAGATTTTTATTAGCAAATTTATTACCTAAAAATAGCAACATTAAGTTCTCTTTAGTAGATAGATTATTACCTAAAAAAGTAGTTTCAGAAATAATTGATGTTGTATTTAGATTTTGTGGTCAAAAAACAACGGTAATTTTCTGTGACAAGCTTAAAGATTTAGGATTTAAACACGCATTTAAAGCAGGAATTTCGTTTGGAAAAGACGATCTTGTAATCCCTGAAAATAAAACTCAATTAATTGATGATACTAAGAAATTAATTGCAGATTATGAAACTCAATATGCTGAAGGTTTAATTACAAGAGGTGAAAAATACAATAAAGTTGTTGATGCTTGGTCTAAGTGTACAGATAAAGTTGCTGGAGAAATGATGAAAGGAATTTCAGCTACAGAAAAAACTGACGAAGGATTGAAAATTAATTCTGTATTTATGATGGCAGACAGTGGAGCTAGAGGATCTGCTGCACAAATGAAACAATTAGCTGGTATGAGGGGTTTGATTGCTAAACCTTCAGGTGAAATTATTGAAAGCCCAATTATCTCAAACTTTAAAGAGGGATTAACTGCTTTAGAGTATTTCAATTCAACACATGGAGCTAGAAAAGGTTTAGCAGATACAGCGCTTAAAACAGCTAGTTCTGGATATTTAACGAGAAGACTTTGCGATGTAGCTCAAGATTTAACTGTCACCAAAAAAGCTTGCGACTGTAAAAATCCAGGATTTATCGAACTTTCTGAAATTTTAGAAGGTGGTAATGTAGTAGTTAGCCTTTCTGAAAGAGCGCTAGGTAGAGTTACATTTGATGAGGTTAAACATCCTTTAACTGGTGAAGTAATAATCAAAAAACAAACTATGATCGATGAGGCTGGATGCGATAAAATTGATGCTGCAGGGGTAAAATCAATAAAAGTTTACTCAGTAATGACTTGTGGTTCAAAAGAAGGTGTTTGTGCTACTTCTTACGGAAGAGACTTATCTAGAGGTAAAATGGTTCACGTTGGTGAAGCTATAGGAATGATTTCTGCACAGTCAATTGGTGAACCAGGAACACAGTTAACAATGAGAACTTTCCACGTAGGTGGAACTGCTTCAGTTAAACAGGACTCACAAATTGTAACTAAAAATGAAGGAACATTAAAAATTATAAACTCAAATATATTAGAGGACTCTAAAAAGAATTTAATTGTAATGGGTAGAAATACTCAGCTTTCAATTGAAGATGATAATGGAGTTCAAATTGCAGTTTATAAAGTTGCATATGGATCAAGATTATTTTTTAATAACGGTGATAAAGTAAAAGCGAATACTAAAATATGTGAATGGGATCCTTACACAACACCAGTTATAGCAGAGAAAAGTGGTATAGCTAGTTATGTAGATTTAATTGATGGTGTGTCAATTCAAGAAACTACTGATGATGCGACAGGAATTTCTTCTAAATCAGTAATTGATTGGAGAGGTCAATCAAAAAGCACTGATTTAAAACCTAGAATTACTCTAAGAGATGAAAAAGGAAATGTGATTAAAAAAGCTGATGATAATGAAGCTAGATATTATTTAGTACCAGATTCGATTTTATCAATTAAAGACGGTCAAAAAGTTTATGCAGGTGATGTAATTGCAAGGTTACCTAAGGAAACTACAAAAACAAAAGATATTACCGGAGGTCTTCCAAGAGTTGCTGAGTTATTTGAAGCTAGAAAAGCTAAGGACAGTGCAATCATTGCCGAAAATGATGGTAGTGTTGTTTTTGGTAAAGAGGTAAGAGGCAAACAAAGAGTATCTATTGTTCCTGAAGATGGATCAGAACCTTCAAATTATTTAATTCCAAAAGGTAAACATATTAATTTCAACCCTGGTGAAAAAATTCAAAAAGGAGAATATCTTCTAGATGGTCAACCATTGCCACATGATATTTTAAGAATTTTAGGTATTAAAGAATTAACGGAATACTTTGTTAATCAAGTTCAAGAAGTTTATAGATTACAAGGTGTAATCATAAATGATAAGCATATTGAAACTATTTTAAGACAAATGCTTAAAAAAGTTGAAGTAAAAGTGTCAGGTGACTCAAGTTATTTACCTGGTGAAGTGATTGATAGAATTAAGTTTGATAATACAAACGAAAAATTAGTTGCTGAAGGTAAAACCCCTGCTGTCGGTGAGAGAGTCTTGATGGGTATCACTAAAGCCTCGCTTCAAACTGAATCGTTTATTTCAGCTGCTTCGTTCCAAGAAACAACAAGAGTATTAACTGATGCTGCAATTAAAGGAAAAGTTGACCCATTAAACGGGCTAAAAGAGAACGTAATTGTTGGAAGATTAGTTCCAGCAGGTACTGGTAATATTAAAAATAGATGGAACAATAAAGCTTTAGAAGATGATAATAATTTCTTAGCTGAGCAGGATAAAATAGAAGTTTCAGAACCTGAAGAAACACAGACAAATCAGTAAAAAAATCGCCTAAAAATTGCAGTTTTAGTTTGACAAAGGGCTATTAATAAGTAATTTGGCGATGTTTTTGGTTGGAATGTAGTACTTCTAACGGTACTAAACGCTGCCACAAAATAACCTGTCAGTTATTTTCATCTAAAAATAAACTAATTAATTTTAAAAAATTTATGCCAACTATTAATCAGTTGTTAAGAAAAAAAAGAGTAAAACCAGCAGCAAGGAACAAAGTTCCTGCTCTACAAAAACAACCTTTAAAGAGAGGTGTTTGTGTAAAAGTTTATACAACAACTCCTAAGAAACCAAACTCTGCATTAAGAAAAGTTGCTAGAGTGCGATTATCAAATGGATTTGAAGTTACAGCTTATATTCCTGGTGAAGGTCATAACCTTCAAGAACACTCGGTAGTTCTGATTAGAGGTGGTAGGGTAAAAGATTTACCAGGTGTTCGTTATCATATTCTAAGAGGTAATCTAGATACTCAGGGTGTTGCGAATAGAAAAAAAAGAAGATCTTTATACGGAACAAAAAAAGGTAAATAATGTCTAGAAAAAAAACTCAACCGAAAAAAAATGTAGTTCCAGATCCAAAATTCAAATCAACTATTATTCCTAAATTAATCAACAATATTATGTATGACGGCAAAAGAGGTATAGCTGCTAAAATAGTTTATGACGCTATTGATAAAATTAAAACAAAAACTAAAGATGAACCAATTAATATTTTCAATGAAGCAATTAATAACATCAAACCAACTGTAGAAGTTAGATCTAGAAGAGTTGGTGGTGCAACTTACCAAGTACCTGTTGAGGTGAAAAGTAAAAGAGCACAAGCCTTAGCTATTAGATGGTTAGTTGAGTCAGCAAGAAAAAGAAAAGATAAACACATGGCAGATAAAATTTTTAATGAGCTTTATGATGCTTATGAAAAAAAGGGAGCTGCTGTTAAAAAAAGAGAGGATGTACACAAAATGGCAGAGTCTAATAAGGCATTTGCTCATTTTAGGTGGTAATAAGATATGGCTAGAACTCATTCATTAGATAAATATAGAAACATTGGGATCATGGCCCATATAGATGCTGGTAAAACAACTACTACCGAAAGAGTTCTTTACTATACAGGTAAGAGTCATAAAATTGGTGAGGTTCACGATGGTGCTGCAACAATGGATTGGATGGAGCAAGAACAAGAAAGAGGAATTACAATTACATCTGCAGCTACCACTTGTTTTTGGAATGATCATAGAATTAATATTATAGACACACCTGGTCACGTTGATTTTACTATTGAAGTAGAAAGATCTTTAAAAGTTTTAGACGGTGCTGTTGCTGTTTTTGATGGTGTTGCAGGTGTGGAGCCTCAATCTGAAACTGTATGGAGACAAGCAGATAAATACAAAGTTCCTAGAATTTGCTTTGTTAATAAATTAGATAGAACAGGCGCTGATTTCTTTAGATGCGTAGATATGATCAGAGATAGATTGGGTGCCAAACCTTTAGTTGTGCAAGTTCCTATTGGTGTTGAAGCTTCTTTATCTGGAGTAGTTGATCTTGTTAAAATGAAAGCTCAAGTTTGGAAAAATGAAGCACTAGGAGCCGAATGGGAATACAAAGAAATTCCAGAAGACTTAAAAGAAATTTCAGAAAAATATAGAACAGAATTAGTAGAAACAGCTGTTGAACAAGATGAAAAGCTAATGGAGGCTTATTTAAATGGCGATGAAATAAAAGAGGAAGATTTAGTTGAGTGTATAAGAAAAGGAACACTTAATTTTAGTTTTGTTCCAGTTTTAACTGGTTCAGCATTCAAAAATAAAGGTGTTCAGCCTCTACTTGATGCTGTTGTAAATTATTTACCAAGTCCAGTAGATATTGGTTCAATCAAAGGAGCTAAATTAGGTAGCGAAGATGAAATGGAAATGAAATTTGAAGACAGCGCTCCATTTTCTGCTTTAGCTTTTAAAGTAGCTAATGACCCATTTGTTGGCTCATTAACCTTTATTAGAATTTACTCAGGTACAATCAAAACTGGTACTGCGGTCTTCAATTCTTCTAAGGAGAAAGAAGAAAGAGTTGGAAGAATGCTTCTAATGCATGCAAATTCTCGTGAAGATATTAAGGAAGCTAATGCAGGTGACATAGTAGCTTTAGCAGGATTAAAAAATACAATTACAGGACACACTCTATGTGACAAAGAAAATTCAGTTCTACTTGAGCCAATGGAATTCCCTGATCCGGTAATTGAAATTGCAGTAGAACCAAAAACAAAAGCGGATCAAGAAAAAATGGGTGAAGCTTTAGGTAGGTTAGCGAAGGAAGACCCATCTTTTAGAGTTACATCAGACGAAGAGTCTGGACAGACTATTATTAAAGGTATGGGTGAATTACACCTGGACATTATTGTTGATAGAATGAAAAGAGAATTTAAAGTAGAGGCGAATGTTGGAGCTCCACAAGTTGCTTATAGAGAAACTATAGAAGCAGCTTCAGAGGTTGAATACACTCACAAAAAACAAAGTGGTGGTGCAGGTCAATTTGCGAAAGTTAAACTTTTAGTAGAGCCTCAAGAACCTGGTAAAGGTCGAGATGTAGAAAGCAAAATTAAAGGTGGGGCTATTCCAAAAGAATTTATTCCAGGTGTTGAAAAAGGCATAGAAACAGTCTCAGACACTGGAATTTTAGCTGGTTTTCCAATGATTGATTACAAAGTAACAATCTTAGATGGTTTACATCATGATGTTGACTCAAGTGTTTTAGCGTTTGAATTAGCAAGTAGAGCTTGTTTTAAAGAGGCTTGTACAAAAGGTGGTCTAAAATTATTAGAACCAGTAATGAGAGTTGAAGTAGTAACTCCTGAAGATTACATGGGTGATGTTATTGGTGATTTAAACAGTAGAAGAGGTCAAATCAGCACTCAAGAGCAAAGAGGTAACGCAACTGTAATTACAGCAATGGTTCCTTTAGCAAATATGTTTGGTTATATAAATAATTTAAGATCAATGTCTCAAGGTAGAGCACAATATTCAATGTTTTTTGATCATTATTCAAAAGTTCCTCAAAATGTTCAAGACGAAGTAACTAAGAAGATTGCAGGTTAATAATGGAAAAACAGAATATTAGAATTAAATTAAGAGCGTATGACAATAAAGTTCTAGATGCTTCAACTGAAGAGATTGTTAATACGGTAAAAAGAACTGGAGCCACAATCAAAGGACCAATTCCATTACCTACAAGAATTGAAAGATACACAGTACTAAGATCACCTCATATAGATAAGAAAAGTAGAGAGCAATTTGAATCAAGAACACATAAAAGATTAATCGATATTATTGAACCAACACCACAAACTGTAGAAGCATTAATGAAACTTGATTTAGCATCTGGTGTAGATGTGGAGATAAAAATTTAATTATGAGTGAGATAGCTTTATTAGGGAAAAAAATAGGTATGACGAGAGAATTCTATAAATCCGGTCAATTAGTTCCTGTGACTGTGCTTAAGGTTGAAAAAGCTAGAGTTATTCAGGTTATTGAAGAAGAAAAAAGAGGGTACAAGGCTGTTCAGCTTGGATATGGGAAAATTAAAAATTCAAAATTAACAAAAGCTATGAAAGGTGTTTTTGCTAAAAAAAATACTGAAGCTAAAAAAAAATTAAAAGAATTTAGAGTAAACGATACATCTGTTTACAAAGAAGGAAACGAGTTTGGTTTAGAAATATTCAAAGACATTAAATTTGTAGACACAAGATCAAAAACAATTGGTAAAGGTTTTGCAGGTGCTATGAAGAGACATAATTTTGGTGGTTTAAGAGCCAGTCATGGTGTTTCTATATCTCACAGAGCACATGGTTCAACTGGACATAGTCAAGATCCAGGAAAAGTTTTTAAAGGAAAAAAAATGGCTGGTCATATGGGTGACAAGCTAAGAACAATGCAAAATATTGAAATAATAAAAACTGACTTAGAAAACGAACTTCTTTACTTAAAAGGATCAATACCTGGTTCAAAAAATTCTGAAGTAATGGTTAAAAAATCAGTAAAAAATATAAGTAAAATGACAATTGGTGAGAAACAAGCAGCTGTTGAAGCGGCTAAAAAAACACCTGAGAAAAAGAAAAAATAATGAAATTAGATAAAATTAGCATAGACGGAAAAAAAGATAGTATTGAAGTTTTGGATAAGATTTTTTCTGCTAAAATTAACCATAAATTAGTTAGCGCTGTTCTATATAAAACAAATGCTAATTACAAAGGAAGACATGCCAAAACTAAACAACAAAATGAAGTAAAAGGACCAACTTCAAAAATATATGCTCAAAAAGGAACTGGTGGTGCAAGGCATGCTAGTAGAAAAGCTCCTATATTTGTTGGCGGTGGTATTGCTCATGGACCAAAAGGTGAATTGGCCTATAAAAAAAGAAAACTAAACAAAACTGAGAAAAAACAAAGCGTAGCTTCACTAATTACAGAAAAAAATAATAATAAAAACTTATTAATCTTAAATGACTTTAGTTCAGAAATTAAAAAAACTAAAGAGATGAACTCAATTATTAATAAACTTGAAATTACAAATTCACTAATAATTCTAGACAAAAATTCAAAAGAAAAAATTGAAAAATCAGTAAGAAATATTCCAAATGTTAAAGTTACAGATGTAAATCATTTCAGTGCTTACGACATTATTAAATTTAAAAAAGTAGTTTTCACAGAAAGTTCAGTGAAAGAATTAGAAAAGAGATATTCATAAAATGGAAAAAATTCACTTAT